>NZ_JABBOU010000046.1 GCF_018853465.1 Acidithiobacillus montserratensis | reverse complement strand
GACAGTGAGCCATGGCAAAATGGCGCCATACAGGGCCAGCGCCTGCGCTGCGGTAATCCCGGCAAAATGCGCGGATCCAACCATAAACATGGCGCTCCACACCAATAGGAGCAAAAACAAGGCAAGACGGGAGATCGGGGAAGACATGGAACCTCACACCCACCAGGCAAACGATTCTGATCGGGTATAGATCAGAGTTTTGGGGGTAATCTGGGAGATTGGCTGTTTTCCGGGAGTTCCGGTAAAATCTGTTTGCGGCGTAAACACTGCCGCAGCAACAAGAAGGATAAACCGCAAGTGCTCGCGTTACCGAATTTGTTTGATCAGTGAGTCTCCATGCTCCATCAACTAACGCAGAATCTGCAGGAAGGTGCGAATCGTAGTGTCACCGAGGAAGAACTAAGGCTAACCTGGTTGCACGAATTGCAAAACTTCCTGGGGATCACATTCCAGGCGGAGCGTGGCCGAAACGACGCCAGTTACAATCAGGTCATCATCGAGTTCAAGAGTACAGGACTGTTTGGCGGGCGAGACACCAGCGCAGCATTCCGGGAAGCGATCCATGACCGTCTCAAGAAATACATTCTTGCCAAGGCGGCGAACGAGGGACTTGATCCTGGAGAATATATCGGGATCGCCACAGACGGCAAACATATTGCTTTTGCGTACATCAACAACGGCACCATTGCGCATGGGCACATCATGCCGGTTTCCTACCCTTCTGTTTCTCTGGTAGTGCAGGCATGCGGGGATTCTCGCAGACGATCTGTAACACCGGAAAATCTGATAGAAGACTTCGGGCATGTTTCCATCTCTGGGGCCAAGATGATGCAAGCGCTGGCGAACGCCTTGACAGACAATCTCTCCAGCGAAGGACCGAACAAGATCAAGATGCTCTTCAGGGAATGGCGAAACCTGTACGGACAAGTGGCCGACCTTTCATCCAGCCAGGTAATCCGTATATTCGATACTATCGGATTCCATATACCTGTTGGCAAGTTCGCAAAAGACGAGGTCGTGCCAGCAGCCCTGTTTGTCATCCATACCTACGATTCTCTCCTGATCAAGTTGCTGGGCGCCGAAATTGTGGGTTCTCATGGGGCGCACACGTCCTACCGGGGATTTGCAGAAGCTGCGTCAACACTTGATGATTTTTCTTTGTTGGAACGTGTGCATGAGGAAATCGAAAGGGGAGAATTATTCAGCCGTGCCGAAATCCACGGTTTTGTGGAAGAGGTGATTTTTAGTTGGTATCTTGATGCGGCTTCCGAGTTGAAGCATCAGATAGAGATTTGCAAGGCATTGCGTAATGTACTTGTCCACCTTGCCATGTACCGTACTGACAGCCTGACCATTGCGCGTTCCAGGGACGTACTGAAGCACTTGTATCAGGATCTGGTCCCTGACACCCTGCGCAAAAGTCTGGGAGAGTTCTACACCCCGGATTGGCTCGTGGAAGTCGCTCTCGATAAGATTGGTATTACCGACTGGCTTGGTCATCGCTACCTGGACCCCACATGCGGATCTGCGTCCTTTCTCTTGGCAATTGTGCGACGAATCAGGGAATCTGCCACTACCGCCGGGTGGACAGAGATGCAAACTCTCCAGCACATTGTCAATAATGTCTGGGGGTTCGATTTGAATCCCTTGGCGGTCCAATCTGCCAGAGTAAACCTCTTGATTGCCATATCGGATTTGTTGGGGGCCAATCCTGGGACCAATATCGAACTGCCGATATTACTGGCAGATGCTGTCTACTCTCCGGCCAGAAATCCTAAAAAAAACGAAGACTCAGTGGAGTATACAATTGGTAGCAGTTTCGCAAATTTGAAGGTAACGCTTCCAGCGCAACTGGCTTTTGATCGAAGGCGTCTGGATGACGTTTTCTCTACTATGGGGGAGATGGTGGAGGAAAATGCGGATTACAACCTTGTGGAGCGCAAACTGATTGCCAGAAAAAAAATGACCGAAACGGAATCGGTTGCATGGCGCAAAGCGCTTGGAGGGACCTATGGAAGAGTGTTGACGCTACATCGCAAAAACTGGAACGGGATTTGGTTCCGGATCGTGCGTAATTTCTTTTGGTCAGCAACAGCGGGGCAGTTCGATGTGGTGGTTGGCAATCCTCCGTGGGTACGCTGGTCAAAATTGCCGGAGTTATATCGTGAACGTGTAAAACCAACATGTAATGAATACGATATTTTCTCATCGAACAAACGCCACGGAGGAAATGAACTGGACATTTCCGCCATGATTACCTACACGGTGTCTGACAAATGGCTCAGGAATGGAGGGAAACTGGCCTTCTTGGTGACGCAAACACTTTTTCAGTCTCCATCGTCAGAAGGGTTTCGCAGGTTCAGAATCAAGGAAGGGTATCGTCTCATTCCAAAGTCCGTGGATGACCTGAAGGACCTCAAACCTTTTCCTGACGCAGCTAATAAAACAGCGATTTTCATAGCCGAGAAGAGCGAAACATCGTTTCCATCTTATCCGTTACCGTATTTTCTCTGGAACCCAGCCAGCGGCGCCAAAAAGACAATTCCAGCCACATCAAGCAAACAAAGCGCTCTGGCCGGTGTGGACATCGAACTTTGTGAGGCAACCCCTGTGGGTGGCGACGGTTCACCATGGGCAGTGATGCCCGTAGGCTATTTTGCCAGCCTCGCCCACCTGGCAGGAAGAAGCACTTGGGTACAAGGACGTAAAGGTATCACGGTTGACCTGAACGGCATTTTCTTCGTCACAGTGGTGGCGGAAAACAGTAAAACTGGCCTGATACAAATCGAAACAAGACCAGAGGCGGGAAAGACAAATATTGGACCCAGGCAGCGGTATTGGATTGAACCAGATCTGCTCTATCCCCTGTTGAAGGGTGCCAGTGATTTTTCAGCCTGCCACCTGTCCATCAAAAATGATATCTATGCGCTGGTTCCCAACCATGGAATCAGAAAGGAAGAATACGAAGCCGCAGAAGAAATGGTGGAAACGCAGTTACCGAAAACTCGCGCCTACTTCCGGTCATTCCGCTCGCTGTTACAACTACGGTCAACCTACCGTGGCAGGATGCCGAATGCGCCATATTATGCCATCTACAACGTGGGGGATTACACATTCGCACCATGGAAGGTGATCTGGGCGGAACAGAAGGAGTTCTGCGCTGCAGTGGTGTCGAAAGCATCCGTTACACTGGGGGATGATCGTCCGATAGTGCCAGACCACAAACTGTTTTTTGTGGAATTTGACACTCCTGATCCCGCGTATTACCTCTGTGGGTTACTGAACACATCCAAGGTACACACATTCATTCAAAGCCATGTCATCAAAACGCAGATTGGCAACATCTTCAAACACCTCCAGTTGCCAGAATTCGACCAGAGGAATGTGGATCATCAGCGCCTTGTAAAACTGGTAGAGGAGGCTCACGCGCAAACTGACTCAGTAAAACGGGCAGGGCTGCTAGAAAAGATTTCTGAGTTGGGGGGCAGCCTGATTTAGAATAACGGCTAATCGGTACCACATTTCATTGAACGGAGACGCGAGGCATGCGTCGTTTCACTGACGGGTTAGACCCAGACATTCGCTCCATTCTGCTTGTCCAGATCCGCAATCTCTGGACACACGCTTCTACCGCTCTGGAAGGCAATACGCTATCTTGACCCGAAAATCCAGATTCGCTGCGCGCTCAGGGCAGAGGCAAGCGCTGGCACCAGGATATCCTGTACTCTCCTGATGCGTTCCATGGACAGGGTCCGTGCCTTTTGGCGGATCAGGTCCATCGCCTGAATGCCCATTACTTGATCTCCAAACCTGGTATGAAAAATATTGCCGCAGAAATTATACGCGCTGCCGAGCCCGATGGGCATCAAAGGTTCAGCGCTTGAGGTCACGATAAAAATTCTCGTGCGAGCCAATGGCCTCAAGGTAGACGAGCATCAGAGCATCGTCGCGGGTGTAGCCGAGCAGATATAGCTGGCCCTGACTTCTGAACTTGTGCACCCATAGTTCGGCAAGATCGCCTTTCTTCTTCTCGCCGATATCCGGGTTCGAGGCCACTTCCTCGATGGCCGCATCCACGTCGGCGGCCACGTTGTCGTGCAGTTTCTTGTAGGCGCGCGCGAAGCGGCGCGTCTGCCGCACCTCCCAGATCATTTGGGCCGGCTACGCGGCACAAAGGGCGTGGATTCCTTGCGTGGCTCATTCATAGCCATCAGGCTCTCGGCGATGAATGATGCAGGAAGATCTGGGTTGTCCAGCGCTGCGCGCCCGACCTTGGCCCAAAACTCGATCTGACCCTGCACGGTGCGGAACTCGGCCTTGGCCGCCGCACGCGCCTGCTCGACCAGAGAGTCATCAATGCGCACAGAAACGCTCATTGGTATCGCATCCTCGTTGACCTGTCTGTTACCACAATTGTAACCAAACGGAAGTCAGTTGTCCTGTGGTCAGCCAGACTTCCGATTCAGGTCCCTTTCTAATACCAACAGGGGGTAGTAACGGCTTTGCACGGTAGCGCCAACAGGCCAAGGGAAAAGTCCGATGAGGGAGAATCCCAAAAATATGGGCAATGAAAACAGGTTGGCCAAACCCAATATCCAGATGGTCAGGGTGCTTTGCGAGTGCAGGCTTTGCCAAAGATCAGGAAAATCCAGTGCAGCCATTCTGGCTATCGGCAACAGCAAAAACCCTATACCCACCCATGACGGGGCAAGCGTGACGACATCCGCCCATCGTGCCGGACGATCCAACAGGATGCCCGACATCCGCTTTTGTAAGGCATGGTTACCACCATGGGATGCGGCCAATGTCTTAAGCAATTCCTGTCGGCTCTTCCGGGGCTTGAACAAGACGAGCAGACCAAGGACGGCTACACAAACGAATTCACCAAAGAGAAATGGTGAACGAGGATTCCAGGACGCGAGTCCGCCCAGGAAGCCGATGAGAGCGCCGATAGCCAGTCCCACCGCCAGGTGACTGATACCAGGGGAGAATGCGTATCCCTGCAGGAAGTAGTCCCGTGCCAGATTCTGGAGTTCCATGTCACCATCGGTTTCTCTGCCCCTTCCGCCTCTGGCCGCCGCAAGCAGGGTACGCAACCCATATCCGTTATCGAGCATCATGATCACAAACCAGAATGCGGCGCCGCCGCTGCCCAGGAGGAAAAGGTTCGACATGAAAAACCCCATCAGAGACAAAGAACCTGATGGGGTATAGATCAAAAGCGGGTTAGCGACTTCAGCGAATGCCTGCCCCTCAAAACCTGTCCGCCATCCACCGGCGGATGGGGCCAGAGATCCAGTACAGGACGTCAGCGGCCCGATAGCGCAGACCGCATCCTTGGCTAACGCTGGAGCGCCTGCATCGCCGCTTTGTTGATCTTGTCCACGGCTACTGCCGCCCAGATCATCGAAGCGACCCACACCAGAGGCAGGAGAATGGCACCCAAACCGAATGTAAAAACGGCAATAATCCCGAAAATAATACCGACAACCAGGAGCACGATGCCACCCGTCACGGATGCGTAGAAAAGCCCCAAAGGGCCGAACAGGAAGGTGAGAATCAGCCCAGCCGCCATGCTCTTGGGCTGCGCCTGTATGATGATAGTGTTGCCGGGTTCCATGTAGTGCTTCCTTGTGTTTGTGGTTGGTAAAACTGTCTTTGCCTCAGAAATAGGTTTCGTTCCCGCGCTGCCACAGCGGGTGCAGCGCGGAGAACATCCTACCACCCCTCAAAACCGGTCCGCCATCCACCGCCGGATGGGGCCAGAGATCCAGTACAGGACGTCAGCGGCCAGCCAGCGGCGGTTATCTCGACCGTCACGTCATCGGTAAGGAAGAACGGTTCTTCTCAGTAACGGCGATGGCAGATTTCTCCTCTTGAAGTTGAGACCAGTCCAACACGTTCAGAATACTGGTCTTGATTGGGCGTTTTTCGTCCCAGAAAATCAACGACAAAAGTAAATCGGTTGCGTTATGAGACTCAATGATTGCTAATGTCTGGCAAGCATCATCCTCAGTGTCGAACGATAAATAGTAAACCGTGTCATCAAACATCACAGGACGCCCGTCCATGGGTGGAACAAGGCGAAACTTCAACGCCTTGTAAAGACCACAGATTGCAATACGCCACGGCTTGAATGCGTAGTCACCAACCCCGAAAACAGAGAAACGAGGGTTCTTCGAGTAAATTCTGCTCCTGCGCGCATCAAGCTGATCCGCATGATCTTGTAGATAGGCCCACGTCCTTGGGGCATGGCTTTGGATGGGGCTTGTGTCCTCGCCAACAGTGCGTTGCGTCACAAGGACGAACTTTTCTCGCCACTCTTTGTTGCTACCTATGTCAGACCCCTTGAGCAAGGGGAATAAGTATAAATCTTCGAGTTCTACAGATTCGCCAAAACCGTTCTCGTAGCTACTGGCACAGCGCGTCAATTCCATAACTGCTGAAGCGTCATGCTTGATACCAGAACGCCATTTCTGCGGACTCTGGCCGACTAAGGACGCGCAAGCGTGGAAAGTATCAAGGTCACTGACCGTAAGACCATACCTGTGGCCGACCCTGCGCCCTTGCCGATCTTCAAGACTCTTAAAAACGGTGTAGTCATAAGATGCAGAAACCCCAATATCCAATTGAATGACCAACAAGCAGGCATTTACCGATGCGCCGAAGTGCTTCTTTGCGTCTATCTCAATGATGGCCGCATCCATAACCGGATACCGACGTCGCTCTGCATGGGCGAGCACCTTACGCGCCACGGACGTTTTGATCAGCATGGCAACATCACCGCCGCGAACCGATAGCCAACGCAGCACGTCAAGAAGCATCCATTCGGAAATATCAAAGTTGGCCTTTCCGCTGATAGCATCAAACCCGCTGAACCCAAGGCAGTTGGACTTCACCGGTAGGTTCTTGCCACCAATCGTGCCTTGAGTAGCATTAGTCACCCATGGGAAGTTACCCACCACAAGCAAGCGCCCATTCATGGCATTGGTTTTAGCTTCCCAATCAGTTGCAAAGAAATCTGCGTGTTCAATCTGTACACGCGCAGCAACTGGATCATTTACCAACCTTGCACGCAACATCCCTAGGTAAGTCTCATTCACTTCAAAACCAAACACCTTGCGAGCATCAGTGAACGTATGTGCTGCAGCAAGAACAAAAGCACCAACCCCGCATGTCGGTTCGATAATGGTATCAGGACGTAGGCCAAGCCGATAAAGATGCTCACAAAGATGAACGGCTAGCGTATCTGGTGTCTGGAAATCGCCGAACTCAATCCGCCTCTTTTTTTCCAAAATCATACCCCAAGCATATTAAACGGCGCGCTCTTGTAGATGGAGCGAAGGCCAGATTCGGTGCCCGCTTTCTCAATAACACGTCCATACTGCAACCGCCATTGCAATGCATTCGAAATTGTTAGATAGCCTTGTTCTGGCTTGTTCCGCAGAACTTCTTCGGCCAAGTTTTTGAGTTCGATTTCATCCACCGGCAGGTTCCTTTCTGCCATGAATGCCATCAAATCCTCATCGTTGCCTTCGTTCTCCACGATCTGACGAAGTCCGCGCGTCATTTGGAAATCGGCAGTTCGATGGGCTTCAACAAAGACGGTATTTGTCATGCGCAGAGTGGCTGCGCGGGTGGCGTGATCATCTTCCTTGTCGTACACAAACACAATGAGACCGTACCCGAGACCGTAAACTTTCTGGCGAGCCGACTTGAATGGACAGGATGACTGCGGCTGCCTGATGCTTGTGACCTTCATATCAACACCCAGGCTAGGGAAATCGATGCCATTGGCAGAGTTCCCCTGCTCGAAGTCGTAACGTTCTTGCAGATAAATTCTGAACTTGTGTTCAAGGTAAGTTCCTACAGCCTTCCCATCTGTAACACCGAACAAAGCAGGCTCTGCATACGTACTTTCCAAGACGGAAAACGCATGTGCTTCCGCGCATAGATGACCAATTGTGAGTATCAGTTTTGTCATGTTGAGAGGAACCTGTTGAGATTATTGTGCATTTATCAACAATATTGCAACAAAGGCTTCTTATGGCACTGCCGACTGATCTATGTCGGCTCCTCGGAAACACCCCTCAAAACCGGTCCGCCATCCACCGCCGGATGGGGCCAGAGATCCAGTACAGGGCGTCAGCGGCCCGATAGAGGACCGCCTCCCCAATCTCCCGTGCCTGCATCCATGTCCAGCGCAGGGCACGCCGCAGCCACGCCATGCGGGGGGAGAAGGAAACGTACAGGATGGGTGCGCCGATTAGGATCAGCGGTATCGCCACACTCGCTACTGTGGGGCCGAGCACAGGGCCAAAAAGGTAGGCAGAAAGTTCCCATACGCCGAAAAGGCCAAGAGAGATAAAAAATAGGTAGCCAAAGATGACCACGACAACACTCAGGGCATTGTCGAAGAGGTCTCCCTCTGCGGGTCCATTCCTATGAATGCGAGTTCTTGACATTTCGCGCTCACGGCGAACCCCAGAGTTGTCCTCGTAGGTTTCCGTTTCAATGCGGTATCCGCCCCAGTCCTGCGTATGTCTTCCCAAAGTTCTCATGGCGACCTCCAATCTGTCCGCCAACCTGTTGGTGTAGGGTATAGACGATGCCGAAAACAAATGTCAAGGCCCACGAACGGAGCCCTGACAAGCAATGGAATTTTGTTACCAGTCCGATGGGTGTTCCGTCGAAATGCCTTTCCCGCTAACCGATCCTGGCTTTTCAGAGATAGCGTCAACACGTTCCTGATATTTCTTTATTTTATCCTCCGTTCTCGTAATGACGTTCCCACTCTTTTTCGGCGCCGTATTCCTGGCGATCTGATCGAGGGCCTTTTGCAGGTCCGCGAGTGCAGGAGCTGGTACGCCGTGGGCATCACTCACCGGGGTCGGGGCGGGTGCTGGTTCTTGTTCAGGGTCTGTCCCGCTATCCGACGGAGCGGACGATTCTTCACTCCCTGCCGGTTCGCTTGCGGGACTGCTGCCTGCGCCGGTCTCCGCCGTGGCGGAACTGCTCGTATTACCGCTGCCAGCAGGGCCACTACTGGTCTGACCGCCGCCGGTCGTCGCGCCAGGTGAAGCACCAGCCGTGGAGGATTCCGTAGCCGGAACTGGCCCATCTGCAGCCGTGGTAGCCGTGCCCGCGGGGCTTGCAGCGGTTCCAGTTGCTGCCTTGCCCGCAGGCGTGGTTTCTCCGCTCTTCTGCCCTGGGGTAGAAGACGTGGTTTGCGTTGCCGCAGGCTTCTGTGCCGTGCTTGTGCCACTGGGCGCTGCCGGGGCAGCCGCCGTGCCACTGGAAGCCGCCTCCGTAGCCAACGCCGCGCCTTCCAGCGCTGCAGCCGTATCTCCCAATCCTGCACCGGTCTCCGCCGGGGCCGCTGTCTCCGCCACAGATGCAGCACCCGGTTCACCACCACCCGCAGAGGCGTTGCTGGGCACGGGCGCGCCATCGCCGGACTTCTGTGCCCCCTGCGTAGGTCCGCTGGCTGCAGGCTTTTCCGGATTTGGTGTCTGCGCGGATGGTTTTGATCCACTGGCAGACTTTGCCAACGAACCTGCCGGTACCGGGACACCGTTGGCGGCACCACTGCCACCAGCGCCCGCGGCGGAAGACAAGGAACCTGAAGCACCTCCGGCACCACCGCCACCACCCGCCGCTGCGCCACTCAAGGAACCACCGCTACCCGCTGCCGCAGCCTTGGCCACAGCACCGCCAGCCATTGCCACCCCGCCTGCCGCAAGCGCCGCACCACCTGTAGCCGCTACCGCAGCTACCCCCGCACCCGCAGCCAGGGCCTTGCCGCCTTCACCGCCAAAAGAGGACTGACCAGTCAGAATCGTTTGCGCGATGGATACGGCTTTTTTTGGGAGAATCGCGATGATGATGGCCAGCATCATGGTCTCGAAGGCCATCTGGAAGACGTTCTGAATTTGTAGGGTCTTGGTCAGATCCTTGAAAATGAAGGTCACGACCAGATAAGAGATGGCCGAGATCACGAACAGCCGGACACCCACACCGATTCCGTAATCCAGGTAGGAACCAACATACTTGCTGGTATAACGCAAGCCACCGCCTGCAAGGACTACAAGCCCCAAGACCATGGCCAGGTAGCTTTCTAACTGGATCATGAGGAAATCCAGTGCCAGCATGAATACCCCGCCCGCGGCGATAATCGCAGGAATGATCATCATGATGGTTTGCATCAGCATGATCATGATCGCCTTGAAGTTCACACCCAAAATAGAACTGGTGTCATTCCCATGACCTGAACTGTAGGAAAAGTTGTTGAATGCCGTAGTTACAGCCCCGGAAATGTTGTCGGAACTGATATCGCTGTCGAACTGGGAAATGGTGGCGGCGTGATTGCCGTAAACCGCCATGGGGCTAAAGATAATGCCAATCCCGATATCCAAAGATTCTGTCGCAATGGTAGAGGGGGTGGCTGGAGGGGCACCAACGGCAGCCGCACCGCCAGCCAGTCCGTCGATAATGGACGGCATAAACCCAATGCCGCCTACAGCGTTATTGATCAACCACAAGAAGAACCCGAGTGTGATGGTTTTCTTGATGATTCCCGTAAACAGATCCTCATGCCCACGCTTTTGCAAGACGTGCTGCATGAACATGATGGCGACTTCCACCCCAGCCAAGGCAAAAAAGAGGGCAGCGGTTGCGGTTTGCATCGCACCCGCCCAACCAAAAATCGTATTGTGCAGGTCGGTATCAACGGAATTCAGAATGCCCGTTCCCGCCGCCATGGCGGAAGCAGGGAACATCATCACCGACAACAACGCAACGGAAATCGCCAACCAGTTCTTTTTCATCAGGAACCTCTACCGTCAGGGCATCACGTTGGGATTGATGCCCGCACCCATAGAACCCAGGGCCGTCCCGGCGGTTGCATTGTCCACATTTTCTTCGGCTTTTTTCTGCTTGTCGTAAGCCAGCACTGCGCGTTGACCGTTCTCGGTAATCTGTTGCAGGCTCTGGAGCGATTTTACGATGACGGTAGAAGCCGCCACAGCGGCACCTGCAACATTTGCGCGACCCTTGGCGGTAGCAGCCTGATGCTGGATTTTCGTTAGCGCCTGATCCTCCGTCGCCGTCGCCAGATCCGCCAAATGAAAGGACTCCAACGTGTCCTTCATCGTCTGGTTGGTCGTGGCGTTCCAGTTCGCGTAGTTTTGGGACAAGTTCTGGATGGATGCGCCTGCACCCTGGTATTCCTGAGCGAGTGTAGCGCCGATGTTCTGCCCGGCGTAGCCCAGGGCCTGGGCCTGAGAATAGACGCCCTGCAGCTTCTGGATCGTTCCCACCAGGGGATTCCAGATCTGGTCGAATGTTGCCTGGGGCATGTCAACCGTGTTTTGCACCATGTTTTCGTACTGCTGAAGCTGATTGGCGTACTGCTGGATCTGCGTCGCATAGGATTCCGCCTGCTTCGCCAGCTTCTCTATCGACGTCCCCTCCTGCACGATCTGTTCTGGGAATGTGGCGCCTGCGATTTCACTCACCGCGAAGGCAGGGGCTGGAAGCATCGTCAAGAGAGAGCCTACGATGGCAACGGTGAGAGAAGATTTCATCGGGTTCATATTATTGCCCTCCTACAGTTTGTGTAAGTTGGTTGGTTTGCTGGGCAAAGGCTTGCATGGCCCCAGTGACGGGTGCCATATAGTTGGCAATGGCTGGCATATCTGCACTGAGCACCCGCACCAACTCCACCCGCGTCTGGTAGTCCGCGGCGTCATACGGATCGAAAATCGGCGGCTGCGTCCAAGTAGATCCTGTCGGAACGGATGGAATGTTTTGTGCGAGTCCTGGTTCTTCCTGCTCGGCCATCTGCACTGCCGAAAGTGTCGTGGCGTCCGATTCCATGGGAATGTTGGCCGTTCCCGTCGGGCAAATATCGACGAGCCTGGCGAATCCACGAAAAGTTGGCGCCATGTCGTTATACCAACCGATAGGGGCACCATCGGACGGCCCGGTGTTCCACTGCACCGCAGCCAGATTCGGATAATCACCGATGGCCACCGACCAGTTGGAGATGGGCAAAGGCTGCAATGTGGAGCTTGGTCCGGTTGCCGTGGCAATCTGGTTTCCTACCTGATTCAGCAAGGTGTTCAACGCATTGCCTGCCGCGACGGTCTGGTTCACCTGTTGCTGCACCTGCGAGAAGTTGGGAACCTGTGCCTGTGCATCCTGGGTGACCTCCGCGTCCAGCAAATTTCCCGCGTCCTGGTCCCAGGTCGTGGCAATGGCCTGCATGGCATACGCCTGCGCTTCGGCGTCGCCGGCGATGTTCATTGCCCCGGTAACCAGCGTCGGGATTTCTTCATCCCAGTAGGCGTTATGACATTGTTCCCGAAACCCCATCTGGTTGATCACTACCGGGCCAATGCCTGCCATGCCCACATAGCGGGACAGTGCCCCATACGCCTGTGCCGCCGCCTGAATCTGAGGCCAGTTTTGGGCGAGGGACTGAATCTCGGCGTTGGCCTGCTGAAGCGCCTGCTGGTCCTGCGCTACGGTATCCGCCAGCGCGGGGGCAACCCCGCCAAAGCCAGCCGCTACCGCAACGGCCAGCACCAAAATCCGTTTTCCTTTCCGCATCGTGTCCTCCATGCCCCTCTCGGGCGCGCACTCTCTGTCGGTATAGATCAGGCGGGGAGGGGGATACGCCAACAATCCTCTGGCAATTCTCACTCACTTCTGAGAAGGCAAAGGGCGATGAGCGGGACCCCGAACAAGACGAGGGCAGCCTCGCGGATTTCCGGATTGTGCAAATGCGCCAACACCACGGGAATCATGCCAACCGGATCATAAAAGGAAATGCCGTACACCGTTGTCCAGTACGCATCCGGTACGCTGAAAATGTACGTTCCAACAAAGGCTGCAGCGGGAATCGTGGTAAGCGCCGCCAGAAAAATCCGGGACAACCAGTAACGAAGTCTACCTTTGCGCTGGACGGGGTACACGATTGCCTGTTGCTGGTCCATTGAGAGATCCTCTATTCAGTTGGTTTCGGTCAGGCGGGCAGGGGATGCCCGCCAGAAGCATCACATCATCCCCAACTCAAAACATTGTCTGCAACAGCGCCACCCAGTCCTGCCGTTGCGCGGGCAACTGCTCCCGCAGCCAGTAAAGCGGCCAGCGATTCCCATTCTGCGCTTTCAGATCTGCCACCCGTTTCACGTCACGCGGATCACTCACGCCACAGAATGCAAGCGTTACCGGACCCATGCCAAACTGAATCCGGCGCTGCCCTTCGGTGGTGAACAGGTAGTAGTCCTGCTTCGGGGTGGATTCCTTGAGCATCTGGATCTGACGCTCGTTCAGGCCCATGTCCTCATAGAGAGGGCGCAACTGTTGACCGTCAGCCTGGGCATTGGGCAGGAAGATTTTGCTGGGGCAGGACTCCTGCAACACCGGCAACAGGGGGTTGCCCTTCAGGTCGGCCAGGGACTGCGTGGCGAAGACGACCGCCGCATTCTTCTTGCGCAACTCTTTCAGCCACTGCCGCAGTTTGGCCAGGAACAGTTCGTCGTCCAGAAAGGTCCATGCCTCATCCAGAAGAATGAGCGTTGGCCGGCCATCCAGCATCTGTTCGATGCGATGGAAGAGATACAGTAATACCGGCACGGTCGTCCGCTTCATGGCCGGGCTGCCGTTCATGAGATGGGACATCTCAAACGTCATCATGGTCGCATCATCCACCTGCAGACCGTCCTTCTCCGCGTCCAGTAGTGCTCCGGTCTGCCCGGTCAGTGTGTAGAATCGTAGCGCTTCCTTGAGTCCCGCGTGCTGGATCGACTGCACCAAGTTGGTCATTGACCGTCCGGACTCCCGTGCCAGACTGTTCAGTCCGTCCCGAATCGCCGTGCGCTCCACAGAAGTCACATTCAAGCCTTGCAGCGTTGCCAACCCCTCGACCCACTCCGCCGCAAACGCCAGTTCGGCGGGATCGTCGATATGCCCTAACGGCGCGAAACTCAGATCGGACAGGGGACCATTGAGGTCGTAATGCTGTCCTTCCGTAGCTTCGGTCATCGCGTACAACGACATGCCTTTGTCGAATGCGATGACGCGGGCGCCCTGGTAGCGCTGCCACTGTGCGGCCAACAAAGCCAGCAGAGTAGACTTGCCGCTGCCTGGCATACCCGCGATGAACGTATGTCCCAGATCCCCCACATGCAGATTGAAGCGGAAAGGCGTGTTTCCCGTGGTGGCCGCATACAGCAAGGGGGGCGCTTTCCGTCCATCGGACATCTTCATCAACGGACTTGGGCAGCGGGCACTGCCCGCCCAGATTTCCGTCTTCGGGGCGAAGTCGGCAAAGTTCAGGCTATGCAAAATGGGACGGCGGATGTTCTCGTGCATGTGCCCGGGCAAACTCCCCAACAACGCCTCTACCGTATTGACGGTTTCGAGATAGGCCACATACCCGGCATTGTCGAAAAAGTTCTTGACGGTTTTGACACGCTCCATCAGGATTTTTTCGTCCTGATCGCGGAGCACCACGGTCAGGGTGAAAAAGCCAAACTTCACCGCACCCTCCCGGGCCTCGTTGACGCCCTGTTTGGCATCCAGCGCCAAATTGGTGGCGTGATCGTCCGCTGCCAGTTCGCTGGGCGCCTCGCCAGAGAATTTTTCGCCCAGTTGCGCCTTGAGGCTTGTGCGGCTTCCAAACCACTTGCCGCGAATCTTACTCATGTCGTGGACGGCGTCCGCCTGATCCAGCGGCAGGAAGCGCAGGGTGTAGCGCAGCGGAAAGGGCAGGGAATGCAGGTGTTCCAGCATTTCCGGGTAGGTCTCGTTCGGATACCCAACCGCCGTCACCACCCGGATTTCTTCCCCGTCGATGGAGGGCTCCAACCCGCCCACAAAATCATGGTGACCCACCAGGGCATCCAGATAAGCGGGAACGTGCGGCGCGTTGACCCGGTGTTTTTGCCCGGTCAGGCATTCATGCACATGGGTCAGCAGACCGTCCGCATCCAGGGCCCGCACCCGATAGTTGCGCCGAAATATCCCCAGGATCACATCCATGGGCTGCCGGAACCGCGCCATCAATTCCTTGAAGCGATCCTGGTCCGAACCCTCTTGCCCGCGACCCGCCTTCTTTTTCACCAACCCCTGCCCAATGGCCGCTTCGGCGTCTGTAGGCAGGCGCCAGGTGATGATGTAGTAATAGCGACTGGTGAAATGGTGCGATTCCCCACCATACTGAGCGCGGCGCTCCAGATCGATCAGAGATGCCACAGGCGACTGGAAAGCATTATCCGATTCCGGGATATACCCGTCAGCAGGCTCGCGAATCGCCGACACATGCACACCCCAATCGGTGCCCAATCGTGCCAGACCGTTGTTCCAGGCAGCGGAGAGCGCGTCCAGATCGTTCACCGAAAGGCTTTCCAGGTCCGGCCCCCCATAGGAGAACCCTGCCATGACCGACCCGTCCTTTTGCAAGGCCACCGCCATTTCGCCCGCGTCCGTCGTCCAACTGTCCACCAGAAAGGCAATATTCAACAGGTCCGGCAGACCCTGGGCCTTGTCGCGGTATTCCTTGAGATCGATCACTTCTTCCCTCCCATGAGTTTTGCCAGGATTTTCATGACACCCATCGACGCCGCGCTCTGGGTTTGTTCCTTCGGTGCGCGATACCGCACCGGGGCGTAAGCGCTTGCCCGACCGGGATAAAAGGTTTGCTGACTCCAATGGCGTCGCACCACCCCCAGCGCTTGCGGATCCTTTTTTGCGAGTCCACGAAGGAAAGACTGCCCTGCCGCACCCACCACCAGACCAATCGGGACATACCAAAGGGAGATGAGGATGGGTATAGACAAGCACACGAACCAAACCAGAAAAGTCGCCTCCCGTTCACCACCAGCGACCAGCAGGGGCCGCACGAATGCCTGGTGCAGGGGCAGGCGACGAGAGATCGTCGCCATAGCCTTAGATGCCTACCAGATGGACAGCGTGCAGGGCGACCAGACCCAGCACATGGGACTGCCCCATCGTGGCACCACCCGTGATGCTGGTGGCAAGCGACTTGGCATTCGCCATGGCGATACCACCAATCGTGGCGCCCAGACCAATCATTATGGCCTTTTTGTGCTCGCCGCCATGCCACCAGGCCAGACCCGTAGCCACCAGACCGCCAGCCGCCACCAGTCCGCCCATGTCCTGCATACCCGTCAGGACGGTGTTCATCTGCCCGGTAATCGGAGAGAAAACGCCACCGCTCGTCGAGGCGAAGGCCAGGGCAGGGGAGAACAACAGGGCGATACCGGCACCCAACTTCTTCAGAGAACGACGCATACGCAGCTTCATGGAATCACTCCTTTGCAAAGATTTCCGCTACGTGTGGGTATAGATCGCCCGTCTTACGGTATACCCTAATTGCGAAAGGACAGGTCCCATCTTGAGAGAGGGACCGTGGGGGGACTAGAGGCTTTCCTTCACATCAAACAGCGCTGTGATCTTTCGTCCTGCTGGATGGCTCTTGTCTCTGGCGATCTGCAGTACCAGGTCCACCGCCTCGCGGATCAGGTCTTGCTGTGAGGGCACCATGGCCTCCTGACACAACTGATCCAACCGCAACAGGGCAGCTTCCGGGTTGTTGGCATGCAGAGTGGCAATGCCACCCGGATGCCCTGTATTCCACGCTTTCAACAGCGCGAGCGCGGCCTTGTCGCGGACCTCGCCCACCAGAACCCTGTCGGGGCGGTAGCGCAACGTGAGTTTCAGCAATCGGGTCATGTCGATGCCAGCATCATCATCGGTCAAAAACTGCACGACATTCGGCGCAGTACATTGCAGTTCCCGCGTATCCTCGATGATGACAATACGCTGTTCCGGTCCGGACTGTTTCGAGATGACGTCGATAATAGCGTTAGAAAGTGTTGTTTTTCCGGACCCTGTGCCACCACTCACCAGGATGTTTTTCCGCCCTGTCACGGCCTCCACAATGGCGTCGTGCTGCGCCTGCGTCATGATTCCCGCCTGCACATACTGTTCCGGCGTGTAGACCGAACGCGCTGGCAGACGAATGGAGAAAGACGCGCCCGCAACCAGCGGCGGTATGGCCCCTGCAAAGCGGCTTCCCAGAAACTCCCGGGGCATGGCGCCCTCGACAACCGGCTTCTCCCGGCTCACCGTGGTGTGCAAAAAGTCGGCCATCAGGCCAAGGAACGTCTGCACCCGATCACAGTCGATTTCCCGGAAGAACACCATCCCGCTGCCCAGACGCTCCACGAAGACCTGGCCATCGGGATTGGCCATGATCTCCACCACCAGTACATCATCAAAAAGCGCGGCAATCTCATCGCCCAGAATGCGGCGCATCTGCTCGATGAGGCGGCTGTGGGCCTGAATGGCCTGCCGGTCGTGGACGGTCTCACTCATTCGTGTTCGCTTCCTCTGGCTCTTCATAGACCAGTTCCGGCGGAAGCTCATCGAAACGCTTTTCCAGGCTTTTCTGGATGATCTCCAATGCCAGAGGACGATTGGCGCGATCAAAACCGTATTTCGCCACCTGCTCGATAAACTTCTCTCGCCGCGCCAGAGCGGAAGCCAGCATCGCATCCCATTGCCCCACAGGTTCCGGCAAATGCAGGAAGAACTGGATCATGAACATATCCATGATCGCCGTATTCACGTCCTCATGGGAGAGAACGGTTTCTCCCGCATTGCGTATCGTCGCCACTATCCGCCGCTCCATTTTTTCCATCTCGGTGCCGCCACCCTGCTCGGCATCAATAACCTGCATGACATATTCGTGTGCGAGCGACGCCATGGACATGCGCCGATTGGGGCACCGTGAACGCAGGTGCGCCGCATACACGCCTTCAAACTTCAGCCTGACCGTGACCGGCTCTGTCAGTGGTTTCTCTTTTTTTGCTGCCATGGCCCACTCCCAGTTTTGAAATCTCTGATGGGGTATAGATCAGGCACTAAGGCGATAGGGTGAGGCGGAAGAAAGAGCGGGCAAAGTTGCATTCATCACTCGATCTCTGGCCCAGATTTCTTCTTCTCCACCTTCTTCGAACGGGCTTTGGCTTCGCGCTCCTGGCCGGCTTTTTTCTCTTGCGCCTGTTTTTTCGCCAGACGTTCCTTTTCCTTGCGCCGATCCAGCAAGCGCCGGTGCCATTCCGCCGCAAACCCCGTCGTCGGATATTGCATGTCCGGTGACGGATGTTTGCGCTCCTGGGCAAGCTGGTCGTCCAACGCCTCTGTCGGTATCGGAACCTGCTTCCAACCATGATCAGGGATTTCCACCCCATAATCCTTGACAGCAACGCCCCGCTTCAGACCGGTCAATGCCACCAGGTGCCGTGTAGACAATTGCTGCTCTCCACGGGCCTTTTCCATGGACTTCGTCTGGTAGACGATATGCGCCCGATTATCCACGCCCTCGATCAACAGATAGCTTCGCTCGAACTGCTCGTCCATCCCCGTGCCCAACACCCGTCCGACCAGGCGGTCACCTGGCTTGATCCTGGTCACCTGTGGAGCGCACCGTGGCTCGGTCATCAGCGCACGGGACTCCGCCAGCATTTTGGTGCGCGTTTGCAGCACCTGCATTTCCTTCAACGCCTTGTCCCATCCGGGCTCCAGACGCCAGAGATTGGGGCCGATCTTGTCGGCCACTCCCAGACGGACTAGGTTCTCCAGCCGCGCCTGCCGTATCCGTCGGCCTTCCGGGTTTTGGTCCTGCAATAGCGGGGGGGGAGTCTCATCCACCAGAGCATACCCATGATCGATGGTCACGGCTTTTTCCTGAATCTGCCGATCCAGGGCAGTGAATCGGTGAACATCGACTTCCCGCTCCCGCGCCGCCTGAATCTCGCGCTCCGTCCGATACCCCAGGCGCTCCGTCAATATCTCCTGTGCCGCTTCTCGCATGCCCCGCCTGATCATATCCGGGGCCAGTTCCAGTTTGTTCTTCCCCCTGATCAGTAAATGCACATGGGGGTGGCTCGTGTTTTGATGGTCAATGGCAATCCATTCGTAATCACGCCCGATCTGCTGCTGAATCCTGACATTAAAATCCCGCGTCAGGTCCCGCAGCGCATCCGGCGACAACGGATCCTCTGGCGAGAGTGTTACCTTGAACAGGCAGGGATCGTTTTCCTCCTGCCAGGCATTCACCCGCAGGGCCATCGGCACCTCATCCTCCCGTGCGTCGAAGCCTACGCCCTTTTTCTGTTCCTCCTGAGCGCCTTCCCGCGACAGATAATGGCCGTGCGCCGCCCATTGCCCGGGTTTTCGGTTGCGCACATAGACCACCTTCACCATGCACCGCCGTCCAGCCGCTTTCAACGGAGGGCCTTTGGAGGAGGGCGCATGATAGAAATTCTTCCCAACGGCGGGAAGCAGTCTTCTGGTAATGTCCCTGGCCGTGCGCAAGGGATTTGCACCTTTGCCTGCCCTGGATCGCGCCCGATGTATCTGATTGGAGATGCGAGATGCTACGGCATGGCCGTGACCCTCTGGCATCTTCTCTGGCGTCAGTTGGTCATCCAGCGTTTCCGTCGAGGACAGAAACCGTCCTGAACGGGTTTGCGCGGCGGGCGTTTTCGCTGCGGGGGCTTTTGGCGCAGGTTTCCCAGCCATTTATAGCGCCCCAACAAAGGGCAGTGCCACACCCGCCAGGATCATCAGAATGCCCATGCCTTGTACCAGCGCGGCAGGCCGTTTCCGCGAACCGCCCTCTTTCCCGATCTTCCAGACGACATAGCCAACTATGGGCAACAACAGCACCCCTACAGGCGCTCCCAGAAAAGCGGATGCAAGGGTGGGCACCAACCCCGTTCCGGGCTTGGGCCACCAGGCCGGAAACCGGGCAACTGCCTGGATATACCCGACGGACAGACCAAGACCAAAGGATAACAGGGCAAAGGCCCAGCCAATCATGACTACCGTAGACGAGTGATGCGTCATGGCATGGCTGAAAACCCGGTCTTCCACCGCCTGAAACAGTGCTTCGACATCCTGTCGCCGTTGCTGTACGGATGGGTCTTCCTGTGTATCCGTGTCGATTACAGAGGCATCCTCCCGATCAACCGCCGCGTCTTCTTCCGCAGGTTCCTTGCGGAAACGGCGAAACCATCCCCTGTGCGGAGATGGGGCTATAGTCGGGAATGCTGGCTTATTCGCTGACGGCGTTGCCTCCACCTTGCGTAAAGCATCCACAATCCCCTCTGGCAGGCTCTCCAGCCGTGCCAATATCTCTCGAAACAGTGGGTCAAGAAGATCGCCATCTCCCCCAACCACTTCTCCACTATCGGGTACGGAGATCTCATCATCAAAGATTCCCGCTTCTTCCTCTACAGGGGAATCTGCCGCATCTTTTTCCGTAACGGAAACCGTGGAAACCGTGGTACCTGTCGCCGATTCCTCCTCCGCAACCGTCGGTGGCGGCGCCCCGGAACGGGACCGACTTCGCTTTGCTGGCGTTTTGTCCGCCATCATTTTTTCGGTAGCCGCCTGCAGGCGCTCCAGTTCTTCCAACTCGTCCATCATTTCACCTGCTCGAAAGACCGATTATACAATCCCAACCGGATCGCGTCGGCCACCAGGCCCTGTTTTCTCAGCGCATGACGGACCTCCATGCGCACCTGTTGTAGGTGGCGTTTGCCGTCGGATGGCGTGGCGGCCAGAAATACCGCCTGCTGACCTACCTGTACGCAATAATGACCGCCCGCTGTCTGGGTTACCGGGAAGCCCGGAAAAATCTGTTGATACCATCTGCCAATGCCTTTCAAACCTTCACCCTCCCGCCTTGCTACGGATGTGGGGGTATAGATCAGGGAATGGCCGCACACAAAAAAGGCCGGGATGACCGGCCTGGCAGGGATGTTGTGTGGCTATAGACCCAAGCCCTTGTCCACGGTTTTTGTCTTCTCCGGTGCCCGATTGGGAACGCCTTTTGCCGCGCCCAACTGGTTGGGTTCGATTTTTGCGAGCTCCCGTTCATACATCCGCTTTGCCGCCTCCGTCCCGGGTTCCAGTTTGATGCCGCGCTCGATGGCTACGGCAATGGTTTCCCGCATGAATTTCTCATTCCCCTGGAAATGCACTGGCTCTCCGAAGCGCTTTGCCGCTGCCGCCAGCGCAACCTCTACGGCCTGCCGCTTTTTCTCTTTCGCCCCGGAACCCATGCCCATCATCGCACGGTTGGTGACGGTGATCTTGTCGCCGTAATCCAGAACATGGGCTTTCTTTTGCTCGCCCAGCAAAACCACAGGAGGGAGTTTGCGCTCGAATTTCGGCTTCTGGTCTTGCGCGGTCGGGGACTTGTCGTTCCCGGAACCCCCGGTACCCGGCAAATCCGCCAGGCGCGTATCCGTCCAGTTTTCCAGCGCCTTTTTCGTTTCCTGATCCGCTTCCACCGCCTGGTCTTGTTTCTCCGGTGGCGGAACTTCCGTTTCCTGTGCAGGGCGGGTCCGCTCACGCTCCGCAACCAGTTCCTGTATCTGCGCCGATGCCGTCGTTCCTACTTCTGGCACGCCTTCGTGATACTTCTCTGGCTGGTATTCCTGTTTATTCATCAGCCGTGCGCGTATGGCAGACAGATCCATGCCAGCCTGTGGCCCCACCTCTTGCATGACACGGTTGGCGTCTTGCGCTACAACGGGGATTTCTGGTGAGGCGGGGTCATACTCCACAGGATTTTTCAGACGCGCGCTCATTTCGCGCACTTCTTCCATCAAAGCCTTTCCTTCCGGCGAGTTCAGGTCAATCTCGCTAACCTCCATCCCCGGACTTTTTTTCTCCACCACGTTCTCCACCGATGGGCCAAAGACGATCCCATCACCGTCCAGTTCCGGGGACAGGAAGTGCCCCTCGTTCTCCATCAGCGCGTGAATATGATTGGCCACAAACCCCTTGCTGTAAGGATTCTTCCCGATGGTATCCAAAACCTGCTTGTGCATCGGGTCGTCAACAGGAAGCGTAGCCGTCTCACCCAGGTCAGTATGCGATACCTGCAATGCCTGCGTTTCCGGGTCCTGTACGATCTCCATGGGACCGTAGGTAAAGATTGGGGTCTGTTCCTGTGCCGGATTTATCACCTGCTCAGATTCCTGCAACTGCGGCGATGCCGCCGTTTCCACTTCAGTATCCACCCCGTGACTTTTTTCCTTCACCGATTTCCTGTCTATGGGCTGAAAGCGGTCCTCCTTATTTACGTAGTAGTAGATCTCATGCGCCATGAATCCTTTGGCGGCGTTTTTACTACTCATGATTTCCAAAACCCGTTTGTGCAGCGGATCATCAACGGGCAGCGTAGCCGTCATATCAATTGTAGTATCCGTTACCTGCAGGGCCTTGGTTTCCGCATCCTGCGTAACCTCTAGATTATCGAAACTAAAAATAGGGGTCTGTTCCTGTGCCATAATTCCATCTCCTGCTTCACGTTTCCGCCATTGTCATATGGCGAGTCGCCTCACAAAGGCGGTTCATTTTTTTTGACAACATCCGTTACATTCACCACCCTCAAACGGTCCACTTTTGCCTCATGGTCGAATGGTTCAGGAGCAAAGACAGGATGGACCCGTCCTGCTCCAGAAGTGGTTTCCCCCTGTCCGCACCACAGGTAACCATGATGCACAGACAAGATCAGGCACCGGAGCACATTCCGATTGGCCCATTCGGGTTGATTACCGCCCCCTGATACTCCCGTTCGGTAACACCAAAAATCTCTGCCACTTCCGCATCGGGCAGTTGCCAGGCTACGGCCACCTGCCCGCCAATGCGGGACAGATAGACCAATGCCTTGCGCACCACCGACAGATCCGCTTGGTCGTCGGAATACAGATACACCACGTCCGGCGACTCATCGCGAATCAGTGCTTCTACTGCCAACTGGTAGGCTCCCAAACCTTTGGGGTCATCCACCGGCTGCATCTGTTCCGGATGCCCCCCCAGCCACAACTTGCAAGGACCATTTTCCGCATTCACCGACTGGCCACTGCGACCAGACATCATCCGCGCAAATAACGACTTCAACACAGGCACCTCCTCCATTTCAAAGCTGCAACCCCAAGGCTTTGCCCACCATCTGTTTGCCCAGTTCCTTTTTGATCGTCTTGCCCGGGGTCTCAAACCCCAACTCCTCGGCGCGTTCCAGAAGCCGGTCAATGCGCTTCTGGGCCAAAAACCGCTGCGTCGTGCCCACGGGCAGCGAGTCTGGATCAGGCAATTCCTTTAGTTGCAACAGGATTCGCGCAACGGCAATACGGTGCTCTTCGCTCCCATGCTGCCGTTCTTCGTCAGCCCATTCCGCCAACTCTACGGCCAGGCTCATAGCGCCTGCTCCTGGCCCTTCGATGGGGAGCGGACGGGGGCGCGGGCCGGCGTATTACTGACATCCATCTTGGCGGGATCCACACCCAAGGACTGTTGTAGCAACTGCCCTTCCCGATGGTTGGGGATCGCCTTCAGTGCCTCGTTTTGCCGCAAGAGGGCAGGGCGCTCGTGGATCGGCTCACCGAAGCGGGAAATCGTGACTTCGGTCTTCCCATACTCGGACTTCGACAGGACAACATCCAGAGGCTTCTCGCCAGGGAAAGTCGCCGTGGACTCCAACCCTTTTTCTCCCTGCTGGAAGACAAGGGGTGCCCTCTCGTAGCCCTCCGGACCCTTGCGCTGCAGCGTACCCACAAACTGCCCCTCATGCTCCTTGCCCTCCGTCGGGACGTGCAGACTCAGGTTTATCCAGTTGCCGTCCGGCTCCCGGACACCCGCCTCCAAAGCAGGGTAGGCCCCCCGCTCCTGCTTTTCCGGGGCAACGCCCAGATCCACGAAGCGCTGATGGAATGTCGAAGCCACGCTGTCGAAGTATTCCTCGCGGGCCGACTTCGCCACTTGGTTCAGCATTTTCTTCTTCTTTTCCTCGCCCAACTTCGAGCCTTTCAGGGCTTCCTGGGCAATGTCCACGCTTTCCTTGGCCAGTTTGAAATGGTCCGGGGCCGCGGGGATTTCCTTGCCTTCGGCATCCTTCATCGTGGCCACATGATCCACAAAGGTGCGATCATTGCGTTCCACGGGGCTGGCAAACCCGCCAATGGTGACATCTTTCCCTGCGTGCTCCTTGGTTGCCGTGTCGAGTTTCGTCACCAGGCGCTGGGCAAACTCACTATTCAGGTCTTCCGACAGGGTGATCTTGCCAGCATCGTTCTCCAACGTGACCCGCAACTTGCTGAACTCTTCCCCGTTGGCCTTTGTCTGTGCCGTCTGTACGTCCACCAGACGTCCTTTCAGTTCGGTCTCATAGCGGGCGCCATGTTCTTTCATGGCTTCCCGCGCCACCTTCTGCGTCTCCGGCGAAAACCCCTTTTTCCATTCCGCCTCACCCACCTGATTTTTGGCCTGCGCCAAAGCTGCTTTGGTCTTGTCGTCATTCACATCGATAAACGCATTAACCAGGTTGTTCCGCTGCATCAACTGATTCGTAGCCATCTCGTACTCTCCTTCTCCAACAATCATCCAACCGTTATGGCGCCATGGCGCCGCGAAGTGTTACAACTCGATTCCTGCGCTTTTCTGACGCACAGGTGCCCGATAGGGGGAAGCCTTCTGCTCCGCTTCCTTTTTCATTTGCGGCTGCATCTCATTGAGTTGCTGAATGGTCCTTCGCGCCGCAGAAACCGCATTGCCGGTCCATTGCCGCTGCCAGGCTTTTTCTGACGGCGCCCAACGGAAACCCGTCTGTTTCATCAAATCGATGACTTCTTTTTCAGGCTTACCGTCAAAGAGGAACTGGATACGGTTGTTTTCCTTGTTTTCCCGCACACTTCCCCAAGCATACTCCGTGGTGCGGTCCTCCAGGGTCTGTGCCTTCTCCAATCCCTTGACACGGTCTTCGATGCGCTTGATGCTCGCGTTGTTGTTACGCAACTCGAAACCTGCAAAACCCGCTCCGTAGGGGTGATATGGATGCAGCACCTCCGTCGCCTGTTTCTGGGTAAAACCCAACTCCTGCAAATTCTGCAACCGCTTTTCCGGATCACTTTCCTTGCGCAGCATGGCGTTCGCCGCCTTCATCATTTCCTGCGACTTCTGCAAACTCGCCAACTTCTCCTTGAGTTTTTCCAGCGCGTTGGGATCATCGGCGCTGATCACCGTGTTTTCGTTTTTGGCGCGGCTTTCCATAGCGTCCGCCTGCCGTAACATCAGCGTTCCTTTATCCATCAGGTCGCCGATGCGCTTACGATAGCGACGGTCACGCCCCGCACTGTAGTGGTCAACGAGTATCGGTTGGCCAAAAGGAATGACATCCGACATTTTGGATGCCTGCCCGATCTTGGCCTTAGCTTCTTCCCGAATTTTTGCAGCGCGAGCAAGCATGCGGTCTTTCCTTGCCCGCTGTTTGGCCTCGTAGGCATTTCCCTTATCCTGTTCAGGCGTCTTCGGCTGTGAAGCCATCTCCACCTTTTCGGCAATGGCGCTGTCCATCGTTTTCACCAATCCAGGGATGTCGGCCTTGACGCCACCAACCCATGGATCGTCGCCGGCAATGAGCGTGTACATCTGCGGCTGTGCCTGAAGTTCTTCTGACCATGCACGAGCACGCACGGGGTCTTTTGCAATCGTTTCCCTGACAAAGGTTTCAGCGTTCACAGCGGGATCGCGACCATTGTCTTCATATTGCGGGTGCGTACCGCGCAATACCTGGTCACGTTCCCGCAGGAAGTCAGACAGACCACGATCCGGCACAGGGAATTCCACTGCCCGCATGGCTTTGGGAAGATCTCCGCTTGGCTCCATCACCAAAGCCGCTTTGCAAAAATCCGTAAACGCACTATCTTTCAGTCCGCTATAGACTCCGTCCTCGCTACGCAGGTAATACGCATTGACCGCCCCCCGCTTCTTGGTAACGATGTGGTCCAGCCCTTCAGACATTTTCACCGTGACATAATCCTTGCCATTGATGATCCGTGTGCGGGGGTCCCCAGAAGCAACGCCAACAGAGACATTCACCCGGTTTAGCGCTTCATAACTATCGTATAACCCATCGTGTGCAGCCTTGAGTGCCCGCCTTTCAGCGGTTGCTTTCCGTTCCGCCTTGTAAGCCGCCACCTTTTCTGGCCCAACCCAATCCGCCAGTTGCTGCAAGCGCTCTTTTTGCGTCTTGCCGAGTGTTACTCCCGTCATCTGGGAGAACGCCTCTTCAGAACCAGGATTCTGCGAATTGGCTCCAATCCACGAGACCAGCGTCTTCAGGTCTTTCTTTTCGACGGCCTCAATCATCTTGTTCACGGTGGATGCGTTTTCGTCCACCAGTAGTCCATGCTTCCAGTAGGAAGCCATGACCGTCTCTTTGGCGCTGCGCGGTCCTGGTGAACGCAGAACTTCCTTGCCGTGCGTTTTCAGGCGATCCGTTACCCGCTCCCGTGCAGATTCCAGTGCGGTTTTATAGCGGTTTGACTCATCGCTGGATACCTGCCACCAATACATCGCTAAATCATGTTGCTTGTCCTGATCCACCCCTGCCTTTTGCAAGTCGAGCTGCGGCTTGAAAGCGCCACGGTCTTCACCTTTGGTGATGATGCCGAACACCTTGTCCGACTCCGCCATGGTGTCAAACATGGCTTTAGCAAAGCCGTCGGAACTGGTTGGATCCAGTGCGTCAAAACGCTGATCGATCCTCTCGATGAAACGGTCCACGTTTTCCGGCAGTTTCTGGTGGAAGCGGCTGTAATCGAAAATTGCCTGTTCCTTGGGACCAAGCACACGTTCCTGCCGCAGATCAAAAGAATGCGTCGTCAGCACCCGCTCCACGTCTCCTTCCGGGACACCGACATACCGTGCATAGTCATATCCCTGCGGGTCGATGAATAGCCTCTGACGGTCAGGAGCATCTACCTGAACGGTTAGACGGTTCCCTTCTTCATCATGGCCACCCAATCCCGCCAGACGGGAATCATCCACCAGAAAACCGTTCGTTAAACGATCATAATCTCCCGGACTCAGGCTCAGAGATTTTTGAACACGAACAACATCTGGCTTTTCGGCACCTTCCAGACCGAGATTGGCAATATCTTCGGCATCATTCACCTTGGCCCAGAACACTACACGAACAGACTCTGAATTCTCAGTCTCTGGAACGGAAGGCGCCTGCACTTCCTGCGTCTTCTCTGGTTCTTTTTGCGGCAGATCGTGGCGAATGTTTTCATATTCGCTCAACACGCTGTTTGCCTGGGCAATCGCGCCATGAATACCACCATCGTTGTCATGGAAGAGAGGCAAAGCCTGTTCCATCTCGACGGAAACATCATTCAATGCCACAGCCTTCTCTGACAAAGACCCGACGCTGGCCGGCAATTCCAGCGCTGATTGCGCATTCTCCAACGCCTGATCAAAGGCTTTGTCGTCCACAAGGGAGCGCATCTGCTCCATCTGTTCGATACTCACAGACAATGCCTGATCAGCAGACTCCAACAAACGGTTGGCACGATCTTCCCTCTCCGTCGCGAGACGTTCTGGGCTATTGCGGTCAAAACCAAACGCCTGCTCCATATCAATGCGACGGAATGTGCCATCCAGCCCGTACACGCGGGCCTCAATGCCTTTGTCTGGACCCGTCTCCGCCTGCAGGTGATAGCGATAATCCCCGGCATTGGTATCCAGTTTCGCGATGATCCGGCCAGAAAACGGCATGGATCGCAGATCATCAGGTTCGTTGGGTTCAAAACGTACCAGATCGCCAACTTCCGGGGCGTCCATGCGCTTCACGCCCTGCTCCAACTGTGTCGCAACCACCCGAATGTTGTCTGCTTCCAGGTCAACCCTTTCGGCATACTCATGCGGATTGCCGCGCAACTCCGCCGCCCATTGCTCTGCCCGTTGTGGATCACGCTCTGTAATGTTGCTCAGGAAATATTCGACACTCAAATCACGATTCGCTGTCAACCCGGATGGCAAACCGCTACGATCTCCATTGCGAATCCGTTCAGTTTTTTCCAGCACAGCTACCAGATCCAGGTCGAGATTTGGAGCAACATTTTCCGGCTGCTCCAACTGTCCCGCAATCCCGCGCGAGTTGTTCCGCAACGCCTGTTCCACCGCCTGCAAAACTTCTTCGTCTCTGGCATTGCTGAGTTCACTGCTCATGTTGCGCAGATAGGATTCAGTAACCGGATCCACGGCATCTATCGCATCAGGCGACAGGGCAATGGGAATATGGTGGTCAATACGATTTTCCGGGATCGGGAACGCTGGATACTGATCATCCCCACCCAAGAGCAAACGGTCAGACCCATCTTCGCGATGTAAGCGCAAAATCGGACGTGTCCGGTACATATCTGGCAGACCATTATCTACCGAGCCCAGAATCAGAGCCTCACGCTTTTCCCCTGTCTCATCGACATACTGCACATAATCGCCACGGGAGAGTGCGGTGGCCTTTTCGACTTTTGTCTCCTGCATAATCTCAGGCGTTACGTCACGCTCCGCCATAGCCGCGGCCAAAATGTCGTCCATCTCTTTTTTGGACTTTGGCAAATCTGGCAGATCTAAAAGACGCTGATACATCTCGCCATGTTCTTGCAACTCTTTTTCAAACTCGGCGGTAAGTGCAGCAAATTCCTTACCGTGGCTCGCAATGTACTCCCGCTTGTCGGGGCTATCCTGGTCGTTTGACCAATGCAAAAAACGGTACAGTTTGCGCTCTGGAACCAAAATTCCCGCCTGTTTCATTGCGTTGCCAACGTCTCCGGACGGGTCAACGGCAAGAGCGGACTCAAAGAACTCCCTCACAGGAGCAGCATTCTCAGGAGATACCTGCAGAATGTGCGCACTCCCATTGGGCGATGCCTTCATCTCGAAGATCGATCCGCCTGTGCGGGTCAGGTAGCCTTCGGGATCATAATGACCGAAGCCAGATCCAATGTTGCGCAGAATCCGGTCACCAACCCCAATATCGTTTACTGCCTGGAATTTCTGGCGCAACGTCTCCAGGTCTTTTCCCGCCTCGATTTCCCTGGCAGGCTCCGCAATCTCGATCTCTGGCGTGCGCTCGATCAGGTAGTCACTGATGCCTTGCGCATCCTTGATCGCCTTCATGATGGTCTGCTTGCGCTCTTTCTCGGGCAACGCTTTCAGCCAACTTGCCAGATACGCGGCGCTGTTGCCGACTTCGCGACCTTCCTCCCGGTCTTGTGCAGCAGGATCAAAGCCAATGCCCAGACTTGCCGCTGTCCAGACCGCCGACATCTCCGCACGCAGCTCTTCGATGGCGTAGCTCTCAGTGCCAAACGAGCCGGTCAAGTCACGATTGAGACGGCTTCCGTGCCCCGTCGCATGGGAGAGTTCGTGCAAAAGGGTGGTGTCGTGCCCAACCGCCTTCTCGAAAGTTTCCACAGGTGGCATCTGCACCCGATCTGCGGAAGGACGATAGAAAGCCTTACCGCCACCATATTGCAGATTGACACCCATGGCCTCTGCCAGCTTCGGCAACCGCTCATCAGGCTTGCCCTCGATTTCGTGGTTGATGTCCGGGCGTTCCAATGGCGGAATACCATCGATCTGGGAGGCGTGAAAAACCGAGTAATATTTTACCCCAAGCCGCTTTTCCGTCTCAGGGATTTCCCCAAATTGGGCACGGGATTCCTGCGGCATTTTCTCCCGCCCTGCACGAATGGCGTCCATCTCTTCTGGCGTGCGTTTGTGGTCGTATTCCTTCCACACCTCCAAAAGGGTGCCTTTCTCGCCTTTACGAACCTGCCAGCCCTGCTCCTGTGCCTGCTTGTAGGTACACCAGCGGTTGTCGGTCATGTCGGGAGAAAACATCATCAGGTTTTCGCGGTTCACCCCGCGGTAGGGCTTGCCAGTTACTGCATTTACTGGCGGCAGAACTTCTCCGGCAACCCATGGGCGCTGCCAGTGGGCGGTGCCCGCCTCGATTTGTTCAATGAGTTTGTCAGCAAGAACCTGTCGTAGATCTTCGCGCTCGGAACGCGCTTTCCCAGAACGGGAATTGGAAGGGGTAGCCATTATCAAGTCTCCAGCAGTCTAGTCTCCAACTGCGGGGGTATAGATCGGCGGTAGTCTGGTATACCGAGCGATTAGGATTGGAGGGCCAGAAACTTACCAGCTATAACTTCCCGCGCCCATAACGGCTGTGTTGGACGCCTGCCCGTTGCTGCCAACGGAAATCATTGCCGCCCAATGAGTGCCGAAACGATGCTGGTACGCAAACGCAAAACTGGCTTGCCCATTGTATTCAGAGGTTGCTCCGGCGATGGTGTTCTTGTGTTTGCCCGCCGCAGCTTCCGCCGCTGCACCAGCCAGTGAGGCATCGACAGAACCCACTTTGTCGGCCTCTGCCTGTGCGGAATTTCCCACACCCTTGAGCGCGTCGTTCAACTGATTCAGGTTTACCGCATCCGTGCCCTGCGTACCTGGCGCTACGTTGGTAATCTGCCTGGTCAGCCCCGTCGCCGCGTTACCTACGGAAACCGAGTTGGCACGGTTGGCAACAGAACCGTACCCCAAGGCTACGGAGCCTTCTGCGTTGGCCTGCGCGTCCTGCCCTACCGCCGTACTGTTCGGTGCCAAGGCTTGTGCATGATCTCCTACTGCTGTCGTCGAATACCCGTTGGCTACGGCATCTGGCCCCAAAGCTACGGCATCATTTCCCACCGCTGTGCTGCCTGCACCGTAAGCCGTAGCACCGTTGCCATTTGCCGTGGAATCCGTGCCTTCCGCCTGCGCATCCTGTCCGGCAACGCTGCTGTTGGTGCCACAGATGATGTCGCCAGAGCCGTTACCCAGCCGGTGACAGGTCAGGGAAAAGAGACTGTTGCTGTGCTGGTTCGCGGATTGTAATGCCTGATTAGCGTCGGAAGCAGCAACACCTTCTGCGTTGGCCTGCGCCCGGTTTGCGTCGGAAGCAGCAACACCAGAAGCGTAGCCTTCTGCGTTGGCCTGCGCTTGGTTTGCGTCGGAAGCAGCAACACCAGAAGCGTAGCCTTCTGCGTTGGCCTGCGCTTGGTTTGCGTCCTGTTGCGCTTGCCCTTCGGCGGCGTACAGTTGGCTACCGTTTACTGCCTGCTGACTGGTCGCAGTCACGGCTCCGTCTGCTACATGGTGCAGTGTGACCGACCCACTACCGGTTCCCAATTCTGCCGAATCTGTAGGGGTTTCTACCTGCTGCCCGCTACTATTCAGGTAATGAACGGGTACACCCTGTTCCGCGTTGTACAGTTCGTTGCCGTTGATGGCCTGCGTACTGCCAGCGGCTACCGCACCCGGTCCCACGTTGGAGATCGTGACCGTCCCGGTAGTGGAATTTCCGGCGCTGGCCGTGCTGGTCGGCGTTGAACTGGTAGCGCCGCTGGACGTGGTGTAGTGCAGCACTCCGGTACTGCTTTGCGTAGCCTGCAAATTATCAATAGCTTGATTCGTTGCGTAGAGTTCCGAACCGTTGACTGCATCGGTACTGGTGGCGGAAATCTGTCCTGCCGCGACATTGGTAATCGTGCGTGTTTCCGCCGTTCCACCATTTGCTCCCGAAGAACCGACACTGACCGAACCTACGGGATTTGTCCCTGCAAAAGAATAACTGGTGCCGCGAATGGTTGCGCCAGACGTCCCTGTTGCCGCTGTGTTCGAGGTAGAACCGCTACCAAGGGCAACAGAATCGGCTTGGGAAGCCGTAGCGCCCGTTCCCAACGCAGTCGAATTGGCGCCGCTGGCCGTACTGTTGTAGCCAACTGCCGTAGAATCGGAACCACTGGCGTCGGCATTGGTGCCTACTGCCGTACCCGGATCAGAGCTTGCGTGCGCTCTGTAACCAACCGCTACACCGCCAGAGGATGGCGTGCTAGAGGAAAGACTGCCAACGCTGCTTTCTTGCCCAATCGCTACTGCGTCATTCGCTTGCTCAATGTCCCCACCAATCGCTACGTTGTCTACAGATGGATCGGTAGAATTTGTGGTGCCGTCGCCGGCTCTGGTTTCAAAGCCGATAGCCGTACCGCCATTGTTTGTTAAGGCGTCGGCCCCAAAACTACTCCCACCATCAGGAGAACCAGAGAAAGATCCATCATTGTAATAAGCCGCACTGCCGGTTCCGTAAGCCGTCGCGCTTCCCACATCGCCACCACTTTGCGGGGAACCACTGCCACTTGTGCCGCCCGTATACTGGGCTTCCGGCTGTCCGCTAATATCATCTTCGTTCAGGCTGGAACTGGTGTAGGGAATCTCTCCACCGATGTTGATGTTGTCATCTCCATTCGCAGAGCCGTCAATCGCCACATTGCCGTAACCAATGGCAGAAGAATCATTACCTATGGCGGTATCGTTTGAGGGAGGAGAAATAGCGAGAGCAGCGTAAGCCTGCGGCATCCATGCAAACAACGAAAGAGCGGCCAGCACAGCAAATCGTGCAGGCTTGCGCCGTCCTTTTGCATGCTCCGAAGCCACGACAAGACGACCCGCAGAAAACACGATCCGGTATACCCTGTTCATGAGGATTCCTCTGATTTTCCTGTTCAACAAAGCGCCGGGAACCCGGCGCTCTTGGTACTGGCTTTGTCCTTAGAATGCCATCTGATAACCGATCAGGAACTGCCCTGTGTTCAGGTGCAGATCATTGGCTCCGGACAGCGGCAGGTGACGGTAGCTATATCCTGCATTCAGGAATCCCGGACCCACGCGAAAGTCGGCACTGGCTCCGGCGTTGTAGGCCAGTCCGCCGATGGTGCTCAAGCCGGTCACACTGGTTGAGAAGTCACGACCAAAACCGCCGTTGGCTTCCAGAGAGATTTCCCGATTTAGCGGGTAACGGTATTGGACATTGACGCCCGCATAAGCCGCACGCAGGCTTGCAGGACCAACATTCAGCCGTTGCCAGCCCATATCGAGGCTTGGAGTGAAAACACCGCCATCAAAGGGAATCGCCTTACCGATACCGCCGCGCAGACCGTAGAAAGTCGCGTCGTTTTTTCCACCGGCTCCGGCAAACTTGCCAAATACGCTGAAATCATCGCCAAGACCCTGCCGTGCGGTCAGATAGCCGCCAGGGAGCGTCATGTTCAGCCCCGGCCCGGCACTGATGCCTACGTTGTCGTAGCCAATCCCAACCGTCGCCGCATTTGCCGCGCCAACTACCGCAACCGTTGCCAGTGCCGTCACTGCCAGTGCAATCCGCTTCATACCCATACCCCTTTTGCAATGTAATCCTTGCGGGGTATAGATCAGAGTTTTTGGAGATAGCCCGGATCAGCCGGATGATGACCTGTCGGGCAGGAGGATTTGCGCAAACCCGTACAGACGGCGAATGGCTCCGCCGACCAGCCAAGACAGGAATGCGAGGGGGACCACCACCACGAGATCCGCCGCCATCGCCCAATCGAGCGTCAGTGGCTTTCCCAAGAGATAACAGGCCACCAGGCCCACACCCGCGAAAATCCCCATGGCAAGCATGCCCAGAAGCAGCATCACCACCAGGATCAGACCCGTCAGGGCAGCAGCTTTCCATTTCATACGGATTTTCTTAGCCGTGGTTCCTTTGCTTGTCCCGAGCACAAAATCCTGTTCTCGATCACACGGGGAAACCAATGATCATGGGATAACGTAATCTCCGATACCGCGCACCTGGACTTGCGTACCAGCCAATCCGCTCCCGGCAAATCCGGGCGATTCGCATCACCAATACCTGTACCTTGTGGAAACAGGACTACCCGGCCATGCCCCTCAAGCTCTCGTAAAATCCGCCGGACGCCTATTGAGGAGCGTTGATCCAGTGCCGTCATCCGATGCCCACCCGTGAGACGGCCATACCACCGCAAAAGCCGTGAGTACACAGGATGCCGGGCATAATCCGGGTCCACCGCGAACAAGTAGCCATAATGCCCGCCAATCTGTTGCAGATAGCGGGCGACTACCGGGCCGTCCAGTAGTGACGTGTGAGGCCGCACAAGAATGAGGTGCCCAGGCATGGCGTCTCCGAAAAGGAAGATGCCTGGGTATAGATCAGAGGCGGGTTAGTGGGGGAGGTGATTACAACTCGATGCCGGGCTTTTTCTTTCCTGGTGAATTTGACGGATGGAGATGGTCATTTATCTTATTGATATTTAGTTTGCCGGGATCGACACCCAAAAATTGCCGAAGTACCTGACCTTCCCGATGATTCGGGATCGCCTTCAGCATCTCGTTCGGGCGCAAGAGGGCGGGGCGCTCATGGATCATCTCTCCGTCACGGGTAATCGTAACCTCGGCCTTGCCATGCTCCGACTTCGACAGGGTAACTTTCAGAGGCTTCTCGCCGGGGAATGCCGCAATGGCCTCCAGGCCCTTGTCCGTCTTCTGGAAGACTATAGTGGGTGCGCTCTGGTAGCCCTCCGGACACTTGCGTTGCAAGGTGCCTACCAACTGGCTCTCATGCTCCTTGCCATCCGTCGGGACGTGCAGGCTCAGGTTCATCCATTTGCCGTCCGGCTGCCGAATACCAGACTCCAGCGCCGGGTAGGTATCCTGCTCTGCCACGGCACCCATATCAGGTTTGCGGATAGACCAGAGGTGACCAAGCGGCGCGGGTCCGTCATGCCGCAACCGATGCTCCAGCCTGTCCAGCATGTAATCCACAAACCGCTTGCGTCGGCCATCCAGACCGGGATCTTCCAGAATCGTCTGGCGATACCGTTGTGCGGTGTTCCACACGGTTTCCTGAAGCTCCTGATATAATTGCCGAGCATTCCCGTGCGAGATGTTGGACGTGTCCCACAAATCATCCAGGCGGTCCTGATTCAACCATTGCTTATGCTGGGTGGCTTCGGCCGGGAAATGCTGATGAATCGTCAACGCAGGAAAATCATTTGGCAAGAACAACGTGGTGTCCAACACGTCATAAGAGGGCGCCAATCGGACATCTTCCAACGACCGATAAATCAGCCCAAAATTTTTCAGATGAGCATCCCCATTACGCAGGATATCATTGAGCAAAAGTATTGTGAGAACCGTTTCGTTGTCCTGGGTAATGTATTCCTCAGATACGAAGGACTCCACCATGGTAAAAATCTTTTCTTGACAACCATTATACTTGAACGCAGGAGCAAACCCATTCAGGGCACACGCATCCTCGAAGCCCTTGCGTGTCCCATCGGGCTCAATGTCGAAACGATTGATGAGAAGTGCATCTCCCGTAATATTTCTTCGTGCCTCTACCGTGGGTATTCCTGCTTCACGAGACGCCTGGAGAGCAAAATCCTCAGCAAGCGTGATACCAAAGTATTGGGGAGATTCCAGCTTCAGGATAGAATCCTGAAAGTACAGGGTTCTACTTCCGCCTCTTGGTAAAACAACCTTGGGCATGGCGCCGGATACGCCAAGGTTTTCTGCGCCAATAGAGCGAAAAAGGTCTTGCATCCATTTTTCATGACCTGTCGGCACAATGGCATCCAGCAATTCCTGATCCAGTGTCCTGCTGGATCTTGGACCACCAAAACTCAAACGTCCGATCAGATTCCGACCGGCCACCTGCAAAAGTGTGAATTTGTCGGATAAAGCAAAACCCTTGCCTACCTGCTCCGACAACCGTTCCAAAGCCCAGCCTTCCGGAAGTGAAGTCTGAAACGAAATGGGCATATCAAACAGATCGGTGTATTCGCGCCCCGCCACTGGCATGAGCAAAGACACCAGGTTTTCTTCGGGGATATTTTCCTTATAACGAAAATCATGGCGATTCCGCACCCCAGAAGATTGCAGAACGCTTCTTTTTTCCAGGGTGCCGACCTCCCGATCATTGCAGAATACAGAAATGGAAGATCTTTTTTCCATCTTCCCGGCCTGTCAGCAAAGCCCTACGGTTGTCTGCAGAACTTCTTCCAAGCGTGGGAATCGCTTGTGCCGCAGATTTCCAAGCAAGGGAACCTCAGCAACCACGGGCTTCTCCGGCTCTTGTGGTGGCAAGGGAGAAAGTTGAATCTGCAAGCCCAGAATAGCAACAATCTCCCCGGCAACACCTACAGACAGACCAACCCCCTGCTCATAAGCAATCAGCGTTGCGCGAGAAACACCGACACGATCCGCCAGTTCCGCCTGGGTGATGCCCAGCGCCCGTCTGGCTTTGCGGATTTCTGCACCAAAGCTCTTCGCATCCATGCTGTGCCTCCTTGATTCATCGTGCTTACTGTGGCGCCGTGCAGAATGAATGTCAAGATTGTTTGACATGAGGGGCGGGAAAGACAACCGGGGAAGGCGTCAACTGAGATCATCAAGTCCACCCATCCAATAAAAACCGATACCCAGGAGGGAAGCCGAGACGGATGTGCCGATCCAGAACCGCCATTGTACATATCTACCGCATATTTATCTGGTCCCGTGTACATGCTCATGATCTGTTGCACATAAGACGCTTGACTCTGTTGATTGGCAACCATCCCCGCACCGGGGAAATTATCATTGGGGTAAGCCTGTCCAGAATACCAGTAATCGAATATACAAGGCACATTACCATGGCAGGCAGCACTACCAGCTTCAATACCATGAGCAGCGGCATTTAATTCAGCCGTAGCAGAAGTCGTTCCCTCCAGTGGGTCAGTTAAACCGTTACCTGCCGCTGTTGAGTCGATCATCTGTGTGAGACTTTTGGCCGACATTCCAATGGTCTGACCCTGATAAGGCGTTGGACAAACTACCGTAGGTTCACCATTTGCGGCGGTTGTCCTTTCTGCACGCGGGCTATTAATCGTTCCGCAAAACGTCAACGCCTGAAGATTTTCACCGCCATCCTCATGCGCCATAATGGTCGCTAAAACAGCCGGTGGAATATTATGGGCAGCAGCAATTTGAGCTACCAAATTGGCATATTTGGGCACCAGATTACGCCATTGCCCAGAACCGGAAGACGGTGTAGATGGCGTAGTCAAGACAGCCAACAAAAGCAGGAAAAAGCCAAAAAGGCTGACGCCCAACATACCCAATTGATGGAGGCATTGAGTGGCGGTAAAGCCGCTGGTCAGGGTGGTGAAGGTGAAGAAGGGGAGAAAAAATCGTCAAAGAAAGAGTGATTTAAAATTCAATGTTTTCATAAAAGAAAGGGGCGTCAAGCCCCTTTTCTATTTAATTCATGGAAAGATTGTTCGATGGATTAGATGTATTGTTATCAAGAAATTCAGCATCAATTTTTGCCGTATCAGAATCGATTATACGATCCGTTCTTCCATCAATTTCTGGATTATTATCGAACATATCCTGCTCCGCATAAATCTGTTCTTCCGTCAGTCCATGGTTCAACAAAGACAGTTTGCGAAACTCCGCCGTTTTCCGCCATGCTTTTCGTTCTTGGCGCTCCTTAAAAAACCGCTTTCTGGTAATGGCCAATTCTTCGCGGGTATTTTTGAGTTCAACCGCAATGGCTAGTGCCGCGTTATGGGAGTAGTCCACTTGCATCTCGGCAACATCCGCATCATGCCGCGCACGACGCACAGCCGTATCGGCATTTTGCTGCTTATTCCGTGCCTGTTGTGTCCCAATTTCCTTGCCTACCAAAAAATCCATAATACCCATGTTCATGCTCCTTTGAGATGTTGATTGTCCATAATTTCAAATGCTTCCATGACTCACTACATGAAATCATCATACCACTCAAAACAAATTGTACGAATCTACATCATTCAGATTGTAGAGAATAATTCCAAATAATTTATTTTATAATGATTACATGAATATTTTTTGTCAAGTTTCTGGCAAAAAGTTATTTGTGTTGGTTCCTCGTCATTTCAAGTGGGTAGCCTGAGATCCAGCTTGCCCAGGATCAGGTAGGCCATGTTGATAAAGTTCTTGTGCGTGCGGTAACCCCGAGCCTTGGCCTTGGCGGATTG
>NZ_JABBOU010000045.1 GCF_018853465.1 Acidithiobacillus montserratensis | reverse complement strand
ATCTAAGCTTTTTTGATGCGGATTATAATGCCGTAAAGCGAGTCCGCAGAAACCCTAATTTGAACGATATTCCCGGGATGATGACCGGGATGTCACAGGATTTAAAAGTGTTGCAACGCCCGCCTGTATCTCCTAAGCCCGATATTTATCGAGCCTGGTTATCTGCAGAAGCTTTAGGAGAATTGCTTGGTACCATCAGTTGGAATGGTTTTTCAGTAGATTCGGTACGTAGTGGGAGTAGCCCACTCAATAAACTTTACAGGGCCGATAAGCAGCTCTCGGCGCAAGTTTTTTTGTATGAGAATCGAGAAGCTGGAGATGTCCCATTATTCACTGATGAAGGTTTTTTGTTGCCATCTGAAGTACCGTTGATTCAACGCGGCAAAGCCACTATGTCTTTGAGTGGACCACGCTCGGCCAAGGAGTTTGATGTACCCATTAACAGTGATGGCGGGGCTCCGTCGGCGCTCTACCTGCAAGGAGGGGATTTGCCGGACAATGAAGTGCTCCAAAAAATTGGTACAGGACTTTATATTGGGCGCCTGTGGTATACGAATATTTCTGATCCGGGAAGTTGTCGTCTCACCGCCATGACACGATATGATTGTTTTTGGGTGGAAGATGGGGTTTTGGTGGGACCTCTTGCACCAGTGCGGATGGACTCCAGTCTTTATGACTTACTAGGTGCTAACCTCGAAGCACTTGGAAAAAATGTGTATCAGATCCCCGAAACCCAGAGTTATGGGCGGCGTTCATGGGGAGCATCGTGTTTTCCTGGTGCATTAACTGCTTTAGAAATAACGCTATAGGCTGTCGATATATATGTTCATACGCTTCCGAATAGCATCCACCGTCATCGGCTGTATGTTATGCAGTTTCAGCTCGATCAACATGGCATTAGCTGACACCACATCAATGACGACAGTGACTTCTGTGGGATTGTCCCCGCCCATGAATGTGAATTCTCTATTGCCCGTGGTCAACAATGACTCCAGCGCAAATAATCAGATTATCACCTTGATGTATAGACCATTATTGTGGATTGGAACCAACCTTAAAATCAATTGGCAGCAATCCATTGCTAAAAGCATTACGGTTTCGGCAAATGGAAGGCAATATATTATTCATCTCAAACCGTGGCTCTGGTCAGATGGAAGACCAGTGACCGCCCAAGATACACTGGCCTGTCTCAGAATGATCCAAGATTATGGATCAAGATACCCAAATGCGGGTATGGGCGGAATGCCAGAGTTGATCAAGGCAGCAGTGGTTATAAATAGAGATACTCTTGAAATTACTTTGAAGAGGTCGGTGAATCCCAGGTGGTTTGAACTCAATGGATTATCGCAACTATTTCCCGTGCCATCTTGGCGATGGAAACGGTATGATATTAATCAACTCTATAAATTGCAGGATAGTCCTAGCCTAGTCTCTGTAGTAGATGGTCCCTACAAGCTTAAACACTTTACCCAGGGGCGAGGAATCAGTTTTGTGCGTAACGCCTCATACTCAGGAAAACCAGCAACATTGAAATATTTACACTTTAAAATGTATACCTCAGATGCTAGTGCATTCTGGGCGCTCAAGACCGGAGTTCTTCAAGCCGGTATGATCCCGCACTATTTGTTTGATGCGCGCTGGATGGTCAAGAACTTGCAAACATGTATCAGCAATGGAGGATATGGTTTTAATTATGTGACCTTAAATCTCGCTAATCCGAAAGTAGCATTTTTTCGTGAGGTAAAAGTTCGTCAGGCTCTAGCCCTCGCGGTTAATCAAAAGCAAATCATTCAAACGGCTTTCCACGGTTTAGGTGTGCCTAGCTTTAATCCGGTCCCAACTAGTCCGGACACCTATCTTTCCCCAGAAATGAAAAAACTTGTAGCAAATCCAGCCCTTGCATACAATCCTGGTGCGGCGAATAAATTGCTTGCGGATGCAGGCTGGAAGTTGGGACCCAAGGGTATACGTATTCATGACGGGCAACGACTTCAATTCACTATGATGGTTCCCGATACCAGCCAGACGCTTATTGCCGTAGCTGAATTATTAAAAGCAGACTGGCAGGCTATTGGTGTGGATATGCGCTTACGTGTATTACCGTTCAATCTGGAACTTGCCAGATTGCAGCCTAATGGAAACTGGGATGCGTCTATGATTGTCTGGTCGTATAATCCTGATTTTTATCCTAGTGGAGATGGGTTGTTCAATACTGGTGGCGGCAGTAATTATGGACGGTATAGTAATCCGAAAATGGATAGGTTAATTCATGAAAGCACTCAAAATAAAAATATCAGCTATTTGTATAAGTATGAAGATTATGCCTACCAGCAGCAACCAGTAATTTTTTTGCCTTATCCAGAATATGTTGTAAAATATTCTCAAAAACTGAAGTATAAGCAGTTGATGGAAGGGGTTTATTCTGTTGATTGTAAGCCTACTTTGTTGTATTAATTTTTAAAATCTAATGGTAATCTTATGGATAAAGAAATTCAGATTCATTCTGTGGAATTTTTAGACGAACGACCATTGCTTGAGCGCATCCGAATACAGGTTTTTGTTGAAGAGCAAGGCGTACCAGAATACCTGGAAATGGATGATAGGGATGAATTCTGTCTACATTTTTTGGCGTTTTGCGATGGTTTAGCTGTTGGTACTGCACGACTGGATCTGGGTTTGAATGGTAAAGTGGGGCGATTAGCAGTTTTACAACCATATCGGGGGCGTGGAGTAGGGAAGAGTTTGATGGCTTTTTTACACCAAAGTGCATGGGATCTGGGGTTAACGGGAGTTTGGTGCCATGCTCAACTTTCTGCCAAGGGTTTTTATGCTCAGATGGGTTATACTGGTGAAGGTGCGGTTTTTCAAGAAGCTGGAATTGACCACATTGCTATGCGCTGTATCAAGCATTAATGCTTAAATTAATTTTTTGATGTTTCAAAATGGATAGGTGTAATGTATAAAATTTTCGAGAACATGATCGATATATTTCGAGACCATACAACACATGAAATTTTCGATCATACGGATCGTTCTTCAGTTTGGGCCTTTTATTGGAATTACATATCTCAGGTAAAGGGCTCAATGATTTTGCTTTTTTTTGCAGGATTTATTACCGCCATTGTTGATCTCTCAATTCCTATTTTTATTGGTAAGATAACTGGTTATGTGGCACATGCAAAAACTGATGTTTTATCTGCGCATGAACTGCGCAGTATACTCATCATGGCGTTAGTGATAATTGTATTGCGTCCTTTTATTCATTTCTTACATGATTTGGTAACCAATCAAGCTATTGCTGCTAACTTTACTAATTTAATACGTTGGCAAAATCATCGCGGTCTTGTGCGTCAGGGATGGAGTTTTTTTCAGAATGATTTTGCCGGGCGCATCGCCAATAGGGTTATGCAAACAGGGCCTTCTTTAAGAGAGAGCACAGTTGCCACGCTAACTGCTGTTTGGTATCTGCTAACGTACGGAATCAGTTCAATAATCATTCTTGCGCAGCAAAGTTGGGCACTGTCCGCTCCAGTTTTTTTGTGGTTTTTTCTTTATGGCTTATTGATGTGGTTTTTTATTCCGCGTTTGACACAACGTTCAAATTTGCTATCCAAGGCGCGTTCAGGTCTTACCGGTTCCATCGTGGATAGTTATACGAACATTCATACAGTCAAACTTTTTGCAAAATCAGAAGATGAAGATCAGTTTGTTCGCGATGCCCTTATCAAACACACTTCTGCATTTCGTGCTTCGTTACGTATGGTGACCACCTGGATGACGTCATTAACTATGTTAAATGCCCTGCTTCTTAGTGGAACTACAGGTGTCGGTCTTTGGTTATGGCATGATGGAATGATTTCTGTCGGAATTTTGGTGACTGCTGTGCCTCTGGTCTGGCAAATAGCGAATATGTCGGGATGGGTAGCGAATAACCTCTCAGCAATTTTCGAGAATATTGGTACTGTGCAGGATGGTATGCGCTCCGTTGATCGTCCGCGGGTGATGGGCGACTCAGATATGGCAAAGCCTTTTATTTTCAAAGCTGGAAAAATAGACTTTGATAATGTTTCATTTAGTTACCATCAACAGGATGGAACTGTAGATGAAATAAAGCATATTGATAACGTGTCAATACACATTGCTCCAGGTGAAAGAGTTGCTATTGTAGGCCCATCGGGATCAGGTAAATCTACTTTGGTAAGCTTGTTGTTACGCTTCTTTGACGTAAATCATGGACGTATTCTAATTGATGATCAAGATGTCAGGGATTTAGAACAGGAAAGCTTTCGTCAATATATTGGGGTGGTCTCACAGGATACATCTTTATTACATCGATCCATTTTCGATAATGTCAGATATGGACGGCAAAGTGCAAGTCGGCAGGAAGTTGAGGACGCCTTGCGAAAGGCCCGCGCCGACGAGTTTGTTATGGATTTAGTGGATTCCTTCGGCCGAACTGGTCTAGATGCTCAAGTTGGTGAGCGCGGTATCAAACTCTCAGGAGGGCAAAGACAACGTATTGCTATTGCTCGAGTTTTTCTGAAGAATGCACCTATATTAGTTCTCGATGAGGCGACATCAGCTTTGGACTCCGTTACCGAGCAGGAAATTCAAAGTGAGCTGGATGCACTTATGACCGGGCGAACAGTGATTTCAATTGCGCATCGCATTTCTACCATCGCGCACTTTGATCGTATTATTGTTATGGCTAATGGGCAGATCACTGAAATGGGTAATCATCAGCAGCTGTTGCAGGCTAACGGGCATTATGCCGAGCTATGGGCGAGACAAAGTAAGCCGATGAATCGATGATATGTCTGAATATACAGAACAGGATACACCATTTATTATTCGGCTGATTGACGAAAACAGTTGGCCGGATTATGCTCCTGATATTAAACGTGTATTTAATTTTGAGATATCTCAAAGTTCTTATATTTATCGGGATGAAATATTTGATGAACAGGAAATTCATCAGTGGTTTTTATCTCGATTGCAAGAAAAAGGTTTGCTTCTAGCTTGTGTACATGCGCATAGTGAAAAATTTTTAGGTTTTGCTTCTTATGGGCGTTTTCGTAATTTTGCAGGAAGTTTAGGCACTGTCGAACACTCAGTTTATGTCGATTCTGTCGCGCGCAGAAAAGGGGTAGGTAGTTTTTTGCTCAATGAGATAATTTCTGCTGCACAGGTCGCCGGAAAGAAGTCCATGGTTGGTGTTATTGATGCCGATAATTTAACAAGTCTTCATCTCCATGATAAAGCTGGGTTTATCCGAGTTGGGTGCATGAAAAGTCTGGGTCTTAAATGGGGCAGTTATCGGGATGCATGGTTTGTTCAGAGGATGCTCTCCTGATTCGCAACTTTACATCACGATATCATCGTAGTATGCCCGTCATGGCCTTGCTCTTGGGCTCTACCCTTTGGGGGTTTTTGTGGCTCCCTTTGCGCTATTTTAATCAAAATGGACTGCACGGAGCATGGCTGATTCTAGTCATCTATGTGCTTCTGGCATTACCAGCGGGGCTGTGGTCATGGAGGCGGCGTTTCGAGTTACGTGGGCATCATTGGACTCTGCTTGGGCTACTGGTTTTTGGCGGATGGACCAATGTGGCCTTTATGATGTCGTTGGTTCATGGCGAAGTGGTCCGGATGCTTTTGCTGTTCTATCTCTCGCCCGTCTGGTCGATTTTTGCGGCACGGATTTTTCTGCATGAACCGGTTGGCTGGCGTGGAGCTCTTGCGGCAACACTTGCGGTTGGTGGTTCAGCGCTGGTGGTGAGTCAAGGTCAAGGCTTATCTTTGAATGATTTGAGCACGAATGATCTGTTAGCGATTTCCTCGGGTTTCGCTTTTGCCCTCAGTAATGTGGTGTTGCGTGCGGATGAAGCTCTTGGCGATATGCACAGGGCTACCTCGGTGTGGTGGGGCTGTGTGCTGCTGGCTCTACCTTTCACCTTTTTTCAGACTTGGCCCATTCTTTCTCCAACGCACTATGTTTATCTGCTGGGATTTTCCTGGTTGTGGATTGCCGGGGCGACTTTGGCCATTCAGTATGGAGTGGCGAGAATGCCAGTGAGCGTTTCCGCCGTGATCATGCCTTTTGAGGTGATTGTCGGCGCACTTTCTGCCTGGTGGCTGGCAGGTGAAAATCCGGGCTTGCTGGAGTTGCTGGGTGGCATATTGATTCTGGCGGCGGCCTTGTTGCAAATCACCCGCAGCCAGCAGCATCCGGTTTCATTGGGCGGCGTGGAAATGGAAAAGGGCGAGTTCTAGGGATTCGCTGCGGGTAATGATCTGGTCTGCGTCCCAGTTTTCCAGCGGATCGTTGGATTCTATATACCCCCAACCGGCTGCCCAGCATTGGGTACCCGCTGCACGACCGGCAAGAATATCGCGATAATCGTCGCCAATCATGATGCTGTGCTGCGTCTCGGCATCCAGTTTTCGTAAAGCATGAAGAACCGGAAGGGGATCCGGCTTGGCCCGCGCCGTACTATCGCCACTGACCACAACTCCGGGAGCAACCGGCAAGGATAATGCCGTGAGCAGGGGGGTGGTCAGGAAACCCGGCTTGTTGGTTACGATTCCCCAGGGTATTTTTTGCTCTTCCAGCCAGCGCAAAACCTGTTCCATGCCTGGAAACAGGATGCTTTGCTGACAAAGGTTGGACAGGTAACAATCCAGAAACGTCTGACGCAAAGCCGGAAATGCCGCATCTTCTGGTTGCAGGCCCAGAGCGACCCGCAATAGCCCTCTGGCTCCCTGTGAAGCTACCGGGCGTAAAATCGGTAAGGGCAGGGCGGGTAATCCTTGTAAGGCCCGCAGATGGTTGGCGGCGGCTGCGAGATCAGGAGCGGTATCTACCAGGGTGCCGTCCAGATCAAAGAGGACTGCGCCGCCCTTAGGCATCTTGTTTACGGGTATGCATCAAATAATTGACGGTCACGTCATCATTGAGGCGGGCTTGGTGACGGATGGGATCATAATGCATACCTTTGAGGGCGAGGGTCTGTAAATGGGCCTTGCGGGTCATGGCGATGAGCTCGCTGGGGCGAATAAACTTCTGGTAATCATGGGTGCCGCGTGGCAATAGGCCCAGAACATACTCTGCGCCGAGAATGGCCAGCAGATAACTTTTGGGATGACGGTTGAGGGTTGCAAAAAATGCTTCGCCGCCAGGCTTCAGCAGTTGCGAGCAGGCCGCAACAATGCCGGTGGGATCGGGAACATGCTCCAGCATTTCCATGCAGGTGACGACGTCATAGGATTGGGGTTCTGCTGCGGCCAGGTCCTCGACGGCGACTTTGCGATACTGGATTGATAAATCGCTGAGCTGGGCATGGGCCTGAGCTGCTTCGATACCATCAGCGGCCAGATCGATGCCTGTCACTATTCCCCCCTGACGGGCCATGGCTTCCGCCAGGAGTCCGCCGCCCGTACCCACATCGAGAATGCGTTTGCCGCGCAACCCCTGGCAACCATTAGCAATAAAATCAACCCGCAAGGGATTGATTTCGTGGAGCGTCCGGAAAGGTCCGTGGGGATCCCACCAGGTGCTGGCGAGTGCATCGAATTTGCTGACTTCAGCCTGATCCATATTCATGGGTTCTGATCTCTTTCGCGAATGCGCTTTACCCATTCCTGGGCGCGACGGAATAATGCCGATGTTTCCCACTCCACTGCCTGCCCCTGGGAGATGCGGATTTTACCCGCTACCCAGACATGGGTAATTTGGTCGCGTCCCGCACAATAGGCTACCTGGGACACGGGATCATACACGGGAAAGGTGGCGGGATGATCGAGGGAAATGGCGATGCAGTCGGCGGCCTTGCCAATTTCCAGGCTGCCGGTCAGGTCGCCCCAGCCGATGGCTTCTGCACCACCCAGGGTCGCAGCTTCCAGGGCTTCCCAGGCGGGGAAAGCGGTTGGGTCATTACTGATACCTTTGGCGAGCAGTGCCGCTGTGTGCAGCTCACCGAGCATATCGAGATCATTATTGCTGGCCGCACCGTCAGTACCAATGGCAAGACCAATACCCTGCTGGCGAATCCGGGATATGGGAGCAATACCCGAGCCCAGCTTGAGGTTGGATTCCGGACAATGGGCAATATGGAGACCACTTTCCCGGCAGATACGGAGGTCATCTGCATCCAGTTGGGTCATGTGTACGGCCAGAAAGTGTGGACTGAGCAGGCCCAAGGCTGCAAGACGGGTCAGCGGGCGTTGCCCGTGCTGAGCAAGGGCTTCATCCACTTCATAGGCGGTCTCATGGACGTGCATGTGGATGGGCAGTTGTTCGGCCTCGGCCAACTCCCGGGTACCGCGCAAACCCGCATCGGCAACGGTGTAGGGGGCATGAGGCGCCAGACTTTGCCGAATCAGGGGCAGTTTGCGCAGACGCGGTAGAAGATCCGCGGCGGCCTGCAGGCAGGCGTCGGCATTGGCCGCATAGGCCGTAGGAAAATCAATGATGACATGGCCGATATGTGCCCGCATGCCCATGTCTTGGGCACTGAGAGCGGCTGCTTCCGGAAAAAAATACATATCGTTGAAAGTGGTGGTGCCACCACGCAGCATTTCGGCAATGGCCAGCTCCGTGCCCATGCGCACAAATTCCGGACTGACAAAGCGTCCCTCCACCGGCCAGATATGTTCGTTCAGCCAGGTCATCAGGGGCAGGTCATCGGCAAGGCCGCGCATCAGGGTCATGGCTGCGTGAGTATGGGCATTGACGAAGCCGGGCATCAGCACGTGCTGATCCAGGGTTGTACTCTCGACGGCCATGTACGCGTTCAGAATATCTTCTTGAGGGCCGATAGCGACTATGCGCCCCTGGGCGATAGCCAGAGCGTGGTGATGCAGCACGATGCGGGGACGAACAGGAATAATCCAGCGGGCACTGATAATGTGATCGACCTGGATTTTTGCAGCGCTTTGATTGGGCACACCGGACCTCATGGCAAGGGATCAGGAATGCGCTATCTTAACACAGTGGCGATGATCTGAGGCAATTCGTCTGAGTGGCCCATCCCGGTAAATGCGCCACTCATAATCAGCCGTTCAAAGCACGCTGAATGGCCCGGGCATAAGCCCAGACGGTTGCCGAATAATAGACGCTGGGGTTGTAGCCCATGATGGCGTAAAAATTGGGGTAGGCGATAAACAAGGTCGGTCCCTCGGCGGTTTGCAGACGGAGTAGTCCGACGGGGGTGTCAGCGGGTAAAGCGGATGGTGCTTCAGGCTGAATGCCGGCAGCCAGCAATTGCCCCAGGGGATGTTTGCCATGCAGGAAGAAATCTGGATTTTCTCCACCGCTACCGATCACTCTGGCCAATACCGGTTGACCGGGTTGCCAGCCGTGGGCCAGGAAAAAGTTGGCGGTGGAAGCCAGGACATCGGCTGGTGAATTCCAGAGATTGGGCAGTGGCCCGCCGGGGGGATCATTCCAGACAATACCGTAGCGCAGATAACTGCTGGCCAGGAATTGTGACATACCCATGGCCCCCGCCTCGGAGCCCATCAGGCTCGCGGGTGAAACGCCGAGTTTTTGTGCCAGTTTCAGGGTTTCTGCCGTCTCATGCAGAAAAAAATGTCGCCGACCCGGCAAGGCCAATGCCAAGCTGAGGTTGCTGTTCAGCACCGAAAAATTGCCCATGAAAGAGCCAAAACCAGTTTCGATATTGAGAATACCCATTAGGATGGGGCCCGGAACCCCGTATTTACGGCTGACTTGTTCCAGCAGGGCACGGTGCGCATTCCAGAACTGTAATCCGCGCTGAATGCGGTCGGGGTGAAGAAAGCGGTCGCGATATCGCCACCAGGGATAGGGAACGACGGGCTTGTTGCTGGGCGGCGCCGGAGTCATCAGCGCCACGGCGCGGGCGTTGAAGCGCGCATTCTGCAAGGCGGGAATCACATAATTGGCGGGCAGGCCGTCATTTTCCTGCAGATGGCAGGCAATCTCCCGGAGCTGTTGTTGATATTGCTGAGGAAAATTGGGGAAGTAAACGTCTCGAACGCAGGATTCGGAAATGACCGACGGTGGAATCTGCCGGGCAGCGGGTTGCGGCAGCGTTTGGGCGCGAGGCGTAACTGCAGGCAGATTGGCCGGAACAGGAGGCGAGGCAGGGCTGCTGACTTCAGTCGCGCATGCGGAAAGCAGAGTGGCCGTAATGCCGATACTCAGCAGTGTTCTGATATGGTTTTTAGGGGGCATCAGCGCAGTCTTCCGTTCAAAATCAGTAAGCTTCGGGATTTTTTATTCATCACGCATGGCGAGCAATTCTCTGGGCATGGGTCGGCGTACCCCATCCAGACGCTCCGCCCAGTAAGGAATTTGCAAGCTTTGCACGGCAACTCCCTGACGCCGGTTCAGGGCGCTGACGAATTGTTGTCCGCCGATATAAATACCTACATGGGAAAATGGCTGTCCCATAGTGTTGAAAAACACCAGATCGCCGGGACGGATGCGGCTCAGGGGCACGGCGGGTAAGGCGGCTGCCTGGGCAAAAGAGGTTCTGGGAATGTCCACCCCGGCCTGTTCCAGCACATATTGAATAAGGCCGCTGCAGTCGAAACCGGTTTGTGGCGATTCACCACCCCAACGGTAAGCCTTGCCAATTTCAGAAATGGCATGCACCAGGACGGCGTCCAGCGTGGTGGCCTCGGCACGCCGGGAATAGTCTGCGCTCTGGGCTGGGGGTTGATAGGGCGTTGGCGTAGAGAGGCTGGGGCTGGGTGCCATGCTGGCGCAGCCGCTCAAGGCCAAGGTCCCTAACAGCAGCACCATTCCGGTCAACCGCAGGGGATTGTTGCTAAACATAAAGTACTGCCTTGACATAGGCGCCTTCCTCTTTCTTTTTTCTAAGGAAAGTAAATAGCCTAATTATCTCGATTTGGCAAGTGAGGGTGTTGGGGTGTTTTTGGAATGGTGTTGGTTGACCTGAGAGGCCGTGATTGGTATTTTACGCGCTCTCTGAATGGTTCATTCAGGGCGGTTAGCTCAGCGGTAGAGCACTGCCTTCACACGGCAGGAGTCACAAGTTCGATTCTTGTACCGCCCACCAATTAAAACAAGGACTTGCAATAGTCCTTTTTCTTTTTCCTGGTTGCCTGGTGTAATTTCTGGTGCAATCTGCTCATTTTTGATCCGCGATATCCTTGGCGATGATGTCTGGCAATGACCGGCCACCGAGAAGGTAAACATCGGCAGTCGAGTCGGCAGGCTGGATGTGGATGCCTATAGCCAGGCCATCCAGCCGGTCTTTCCGCAGGTGACGCCGTCGTGCCACCTGGGTTTTCCCCCATGTGGCTACATACAGTTTCAGATACCAGGCTATTTTGAAAAGGTCTGCATGAGGCAAGCTCAGGCACCACGGTGCCTCAAAGGGAGACCAGATTTCGGCGTCATAGTGGATATTGGGTGCGGCAAATAACTCGGGATTTGTCAGATAGGGTTGTGGGTTGATGCGGACCATCAGATTTGCCCCAGACCAGTGCAAAGATGTTGTCGATAGTTCGTGCCAGGCCAGTACAAGGGTTTTACTGTGCGCATAAGTCAGGGGCGCCTTCACCGGCAGCCATTGCGCTGTCGCCAAGAGTTCGGCTTGAAGGTCGTCAGGAAGTCCCTTGATGATAGTGATGGCGTCATCAATCCGCATCGGAAATGTCCTCGAATAGTGGGGTGTCATTGTCGGGTTCCGGAGCTTTGGCAGGGTCATCGTCCCGATACCCATTGATGGCCCAAGCCGCCGCGACCCACAGGTCTGGGGCGCCGTCGGCGATAAAAGCCTCCCTGCACAGGTATTCGTCGGTCACGGTGTTGTAGTCTGGTGTTGGCATCTGTCAAATCGGTCTCCAGGAATCTCCCCATGGTATAGATCGGTAGCGGGTTATCCTTTTTTTACCGTCCCAAGAGACTGATCTATACCCTCATAGAGGCAGAGGACGGGGGGATGAACAGTGAGTCGGCGAGTATCCAATCTGGCATTCAATCGGGAGTTTCCTGCAGCGTCTGGCTTGTCAGGGATACCCAAAGAAAACACGGTGCGCATCGCGCGAGATCGTCAGAATCCTTTTGATACTGAGGCGGTTGGGGTTTGGCTGGAAGGCTTCCCGGATACCCCGCTAGGCTGGCTCTATCGGAAGGATGCCAATCGGGATGCCGTCCTGGAAAAACTCCAGACGGTCGAGGAAATTGGCGGGCATGTGGAAATGCTCCGTCGTCCTGGGACCAAGGCCCCGCAGAAGGTGGTGGTGTTCTGGCTGTGATCGGCGGACGATTATCCAGCTTTCAGCAGAAAATCTACATGCACCGCATCGTATGGGAAACTGAATCCCTCCGTGTGTCGCTCGATGATTCCCGCGTTCAGCAGTGCATGAACGTCTGTATGGACAGATTTTACGTCGCGCTCAACGCGCCTGGCGATCTCGCGCAGTGAAATTGGACCAGATCCGGCCATGGCTTTCAGAATGGTCCAGCGTTTGGCGGTTAGTATCTTCCAAAGCAACTCGGGAGAATCAAAGCTGATCCTGGGCTCGGACGCTTCTTCGCTTTTCCATGCCTGGGCAAAGTCAGATAGGGAGTCCGTCAGGGTCCGAACATCAATCGTGACCGTGTTCATCGAGCCACCTCCTTGTATCATGGAAAAAGTCTGCCACTAATTGATCTACTGTCTGGAATACATAAGGATTTTCCGTCCTGCCAACATGCCGATGATCACCTTTGCCACGTTCGTTATCGTATCGCAACACACATTGCCCTTGGACAATCAATGCGAGGCGATACTTGTACGGGTGAGCACATGGCGGCACAGGGCTTTCAAGTTGCCAAAGCACCATTTCAACAAAGGCGTTATCTTGTACAAGGACTCGCCGCCGCATCAGTTCTCTGGATTCCATGATGGTAATAATACCAACACTTGCAACCGTTGGCAATTATCCCAACATGCGAGATGGTAGATGCAGGCATCTTGAAAGCTTACACTGGCATCCATGAACATGCCCGATTTGGATGATTGCCATGGGCGCAATGCGGCGCTGGCTGGGTTGGTATACCTGGGCCAGCCCCAAGACCTGTCGCCCTTAACCCTGTTCCGGCTGTTGAGCCATCCTCAGCCGCACATGGCCTTGCGCGATCTGGAGCCTGTTCTTGGGCACTTCATGCGCCATGCTGACCCGCAAAGGGATGCAGCGGACCTGATGCGATCCGTAGTCTCGGACGCGCAGCGTGAGGACTGGCCTGGCGTTCAGCGGGGAGGATACCTGTTGGACCTGTTGGGGTTTTTTGCTTCGGATTACACAGCCTGGCAAGGCGTGCTGCTGCCCTGGTTGGACGATGTGGCCAGTGCCTTGCCACAGGGCTTGCCCAGGGTACCGTTTTATCCAGAAGATCCCAGAAATAGCCCTTTAGACGCCTTGGCTGTTCGCTGGAATCTTTCATCCGGGGTACTTTACGACCGGTTGAAAAAGCTGTTGAAGCCGCCGTATGTCTGTTGAGAAGATGCCGCAACTTCACACGGATCGCCCAATCTTCGGCGCGGCGATAGAGTTGGTACGGTTGACGGAACAAAGGCAAGGTTATCACGATGGTCGAGCGTGAAGGCCGAGTTATGGTGCGTGATCGCGATAAGGAACCCGGTCTGCAGCGTGAGTAATCATTCAGGCTATTGACCCGTTCCCGATCTATACCCGTCTGTACATTCAGACAGATGGGGATCACTTTGAAACTCTACATCGCGGAAAAGCCCAGCCTGGGTAAAGGGATAGCCGAGTATTTGCCAGGGCAGAAGTCCAAAGGCAATGGCTTCATTCAGTGTGGTTCGGACGTGGTAACCTGGTGTTTTGGGCACATATTCGAGCAGGAAGAGCCGGATTTCTACACTCCCGATACGGTGCCCGTGACGCCCAAGGGTAAGAAGAAATGGCGGTTTGAAGAATTGCCGATTTTCCCGGGTCAATGGAAGCGTCGGCCCAAAGATGACGCCAAGGCGCAGATCAAGGTGATTCGGGATTTGCTGAAAAAAGCATCCGTGGTAGTCAATGCCGGAGACCCTGACCGAGAGGGACAGTTGCTGGTGGATGAGGTCCTGGAAGAATTGGGCTGGAAGGGCAAGACGGAGCGCATCTGGCTAGCTGCCCTGGATGAACAGAGTGTCAAGAAAGCACTGGCTAATCTGAAAAATAATGCGGAATATCAGAATCTGCGGAACTCCGCCGAAGCGCGGAGCCGGGCAGATTGGTTGACGGGAATGAATCTGACGCGGGCGTATACCCTGCGCAATTCTGGATCGGGTGTCGTGTCGGTAGGACGTGTGCAGACGCCGACACTGGCGCTGGTAGTGGCCCGTGACGAGAAGATCGAGCGGTTTAAGCCAAAGGACTTCTACGTTCCAAGAATTGCCACTGGTTTTTGGTCGGCTTGGGAAAAGCGGGACGAACTGGTCGATGCTGAAGGCTATCTGACGGACAAGGCTATCGCTGATGGTTTGGTGACCAAGGCGAAAGCATCGGGAACGGCCACGGTGATTGGATATGAGAGCAGCGAGAAGAAACAGCAAGCTCCTTTGGGGTATTCTCTGGCAGAGTTGCAAAAGGTCTGTTCGGCCAAACTGGGGCTTTCGGCACAGCAGGTGCTGGATGCCGCTCAGGAACTATACGAGACCCACAAGTGCGCGACGTACCCACGTACCGATTGCCGGTACCTGCCGGAAGAGCAGCATGGTGAAGCGGGGCGGGTACTGTCAGGTTTGGCAAAGTTGGGATTTACGGATCTGACGAAAGATGCCGATGCTTCCCAGAAATCGGCGATCTGGAATACCGGCAAGGTCACGGCGCACCATGCCATCATCCCTACGGGATCCATGCAGGGATCCCTTTCTGGTGCCGCAGCGAAGGTATTTGAACTCATCGTCCGGTCGTATCTGGCGCAGTTTTATCCGCCGTATGTCTTCCGCGCCACCAAGGTGGTGCTGGATTGCGCTGGGGAAGCCTGGAAGGCTACGGCCAATGTCCCTGTCAAGCCAGGGTGGAAGGCTGTGTATGGAATGGAAGTCTCTGGTGAGGATGGTGAAGAAGATGTACAGACTATCCCTGTCCTGAAAAAAGGACAGGTCTTGCCAATTACGGGCGCGGATGTGCAGTCGAAGCAGACCAAGCCGCCGGCGCGATTCACGGATGGCACTCTCATCGAGGCCATGTCCAACATTCACAAGATTGTGGATGACCCGGAAGCCAAAGCCAAACTCAAGGAAACGTCTGGCCTGGGTACAGAGGCCACTCGTGCGAATACGCTTGAGACGCTGGTAAACCGTGGGTTCATCGAACGCAAGGGCAAGCAGATCCTCTCGACATCCGCGGGGCGTGCTGTAGTGAAGGCGTTGCCCAAGGAATTGATCGATCCGGTATTGACGGCGCGATGGGAGGACGCCTTGGGCGCTATCGCCAGCGGAACTGTCACATTGGAGAAATTCGAGTCGCTGCAACGTAGTTTTGTGGAAAAGATGATCGAGACGGCAAAGAAAACGACGCTGGCCATCGGTGAGGCGCGGAAGCCTGTGGGTGGCAAAGGCGGTCGCAAAGCAGGCGGCAAGGGCCCCGGCTGCTCAGCCTGCAAGAAGGCGACGGTCGCGCTGAAGACCAAGAAGGGAAGCGTGTTTTTCAAGTGCGAGGGTTGCCAGTCGTGTTGGTGGCCAGACAAGCAGGATGAGAAAAAACTCGGGACCAAGTGGGAGGCGCGTTGATCCTGCGGCGCTCTGCGGATAAAGTGCTTACCAAGTTCTTCCTCTTCTCTGGCGTCATAGAGATTGTCAACCAAAGGCTAGGTCAACGTTATAGCAACATTGATCACGGCAATTGCTCTGTAGGTTCTGGGTGTTTCTGATGTTGATATTAACTTTTCTCGTTGTGCTAACGACAAGCATTTGGGTGCTGCTTGATGCGAAAAAGTTTGGCGTGAAGATGGGCCAAATGCGTGGAGTGGGATATTTGGGCCCATGGGGTTGGTTCTTTGCCTGCCTGTTTCTTTGGATCGTGGCCTTTCCATACTATCTTGTCAAACGCCATGAATTCAAAAAAGTCATCCGTATCAGGACCGAGCCGACGCTTGATAAGTCTGCCAATTCTATTCTTTTAGTTAATGTAAAATCCGATAAAATAAGAAATATCCAGATGAAAAGAGATACTTTGACCGCAGAATCGTCAAAAACAATTAACTGCCTAGATGGCGAAAAAAAAGTTGGTGTTTATAGAAAATTAGCAAGAACATATTTTGAATTGCTTATTGTTTCTGTTGTTGGATTATATCTATCATACAGATATAAAATTAACTGGTTAGATGTTCTATCTGTATTTGCTTTTTTGGTAGGATTGTTTGGAAGCCTGATTAAGACTTTTTCAGCGAATGAGTTACATCGGGTTCTTAGGAGGCATGAAGAAAAACAGAAGTTTCTTGAAGCTGGTGGTGACGATATAAAATCGCTAACACCTGTTCAATTTGAGCAATATTGTGGCATCTTGCTTGAAGATGCTGGATGGAAAGTAAGGTATACTGCTGCGACCGGTGACTTCGGGGCGGACATAATTGCAGAAAGAAACAAAGAAAGAATGATTGTTCAATGTAAGCACTATAGTGGAAGTGTTGGTGTAAGTGCGGTACAGGAAGCATTTTCTGCAAGATCATATTATCATGCTCACAAGGCTTGCGTGGTTGCAAGTCGCGGCAGATTCACAAGATCTGCAAGATCATTAGCTGAGAACAACGGAGTCATACTTGTTTCTTCTGAGAATTTGAATAGCATACAATAATAACTGGATTTGTTGTGTCTCGCTGGGAACCGAATCAAAAGTTGTCTACCGGGTAGACAAAACTCATTCTTCCAAGTTTCACCTGCGACCAGGGTTAAATCAGTGTCAGATACAAGACGGGAAACCTTGCGTGAATTGACCAAATATATTTGGTGGAAAAAGCCAGATGAAGCGATGCAGGACGAACGGCGTTTGATCGCTCAAGTGATGTGTCTTGGGGATTGGGATGATACGCTCAAGTTGGAATCCAATGTGGAGCGAGAAGCACTTATTGGCGCTATAAAAAATGCCGAAGCTGGATGGTTTACGCCACGCGCGTGGCACTTTTGGCATTACCGGTTGGGATTGGCAAAAAACGAAAGTGATATCCCACAGTTACCGGTAAGGAAGTTCAGATAACAATAACCCGTTTTGTCTACCGGGTAGACAAAACCTGCCGATGACCTTCCTGTTCTATGGCCGAACCATCCTTTCTGCCGTGCAAATACCGCGTGCCAATGGCCACGGGTGATTTGTCTACCCGGTAGATAAAATCTATTTGCCAATCTTTCGCCGTGATGTTGCACGCCTATTTTTGTCTACCCGGTAGACAGAACCCTATTCTTCGGATTTCTTCCGTGGAGTTCCCTGGACAAATTTTGTCTACCCGGTAGACAAACCAAAAACCAAAAAATTACTTCCCGATAAAAAATTAGTGCAAGATAAAGAGGGAGTACGCTTTGCTTCTCCACGGGAAGCGCTCGGTGCCTCGCTGGTTTTTATCGGGAAGTGTCCGGTCGCCGCGCGCTCCATCTACCCGGTAGACAAACTTGGTGCCGGACTTTGCACGCTTGTCTACCGGGTAGATGGAGCGCGTGCAGGTTGTTTTGGTAATTTTGTCTACCCGGTAGACAAAAATGGTGATTTCTTCTGCGTATCGTCTTTGCTTGTCTACCCGGTATACAAACTCGGCCTTTGGCTTGTCACCCGCCTGTCAGCGGGCACTTCCAGGAATGATTGAGTGGGTATCCGGTGTTGCGTGATCGGTTTTTGTCTACCGGGTAGACAAA
>NZ_JABBOU010000044.1 GCF_018853465.1 Acidithiobacillus montserratensis | reverse complement strand
AAAAACCGCCATTCTCGTCTACATGATGCCGCTCTGGCTGATCGTGTTCGCCTGGCCCTTGCTGGGCGAAAAACTCCACGGCTGGCAGTGGCCGGCGGTGGTACTGGCGCTTTTGGGTCTGATCGCCATTCTCAAGCCCTGGAGTTTCAGCGGCGAATGGGCAGGGAGTGTGATTGCCCTGATTTCCGGCATTTTATGGGCGGCCTCGGCCCTCTGGCAAAAGCGTTATGCGCCCCCCGGCATGGATTTATTCAACAGCACCCTCTGGCAGACCATTTTTGGCGGCCTTGGACTGGTCGTCATGACCCTGTTGATTGACCCGCTGACTATTCACTGGACTCCGGTTTTTGTCGGTGCCCTGCTCTATAACGCGATTCCTGGAACTGCTCTGGCTTACTTTCTCTGGGCCTACGCCCTGCAAAAACTGCCTTCCGGCATTGCCGGAATGGGCACCCTGGCCGCCCCTCTCATTGGCGTGATCGCCGCCTGGCTGCAATTGGGAGAAACGCCCGGGGGCTGGGAGGCTGTGGGTATGGTCTGCATTTTCATCGCTCTGGCCCTGGTCAGTTGGCAGCATTTGCGTCCCCAGGAACAAAAATCCGCCATTCTGCCCACAGGCCAGGAATAAACTGGTATCAGGGAAAAAGCGGAACAGACACCCTTAGACCGCACTGCATTGCGTTTCATCCAGCAGCTTGCGTAATGGCGCTACCCCGATACGTTTAAGGGGCTTGCCGTCCACCGGTGAAGCCGGACTACGGCGATCTTCGTCCAGACCAAAAATGACCAGCCGGATTTCCGCCCCGCCATGCTCTACTTTCAGGCAGGGATAATCTTCCGCCGGAGCATCACCGAAATGCAGGCGCTGCCAGCTTTCTTCGTAGGGCGTTTTCTGGTCCATCAAAAAGAAAATCACGCTCTCCGGCGTATCCACAAACAGGTGCAAGGTGATAACCCCATGTCGGGTCGCGGTGCCACTCAGCACCGGCCCTGTCAGACGCGGCTGAAAGTCCTCTAGCCACAACATGGCTTGCAGTGCCTGTTCGCGCAGTTGTCGCAGATCTGCGGCATGATCCGGGCCATGAAAAAGATTCAGTCGGGCCTGCAGCTCCACTTCCACTTCACTGTTATTCGGCCAGTGGTGCCGGGCATCCCCCCCCGCTCCTAAGCGTCGCGCCGCTTTTTCCTTGGCCACCCGAAAATCCACGACCCCCTCCTCTGCCATGATCCGCGCCGATTCCACTGCCAGCAAACGGCGTAAGCGCTGGGATTGCTGGGTCTTGCTCATGGGCGGCACTCCGATGATTGTCGTCAGGGTCTATAACGCATAAGATAGCGCGTATGCGAGAGTGGCGGAATTGGTAGACGCACTGGATTTAGGTTCCAGCGCCGCACGGCGTGGGAGTTCGAGTCTCCCCTTTCGCACCACACGATGCTAGTACAAAGTGGTATCACCTTGAAAACAGCCGGTTGGGCCATACCTGATGCGGGTTGATGTGGGATAAAGTGGCAGGGTATTTTTCCCTGTGTCCAAAAATTTCCGATTGCAATCGCGCTAATAATGCGGATCCTCTGCTTCCGTACTCGGCTCGTCTTCGATGACCTGCGCATAACAAAAAATTCAGTATTGCAACGCCGGGAGGAGGCTGAGAACATACTTACCGTGGCCAAAAATGCACCTTATTTATCACACCGTCATAATACGGTTAGGATTACCTCACCTCTCTGCTGCATGAGAGTACCGCGCCATGCCCCACTTTCTTCAACCAGTCTTTTAACCTCTTTTTGCTGTTCATTGCGGATGGAACCCGGTGAGATCCCCGTGAGCCAACGCGACATTCTCGTTTCATCTCATTTCTTACCGTAAGTTGCATCGTGGTCCGGAGCAATGGTTAAAAAACGCAAGTAGTCTCCATCTCGGAAGGCGGTCGCCCTGCGGGATTGCGTGATCCGTAGCGAGTAGATGGCAGCAATACCTTTGGGCGGCGTCACGCTCAGAATTTTTTCCCATCGCAGCCCCTTATCCCGGTAGACCTGATCCCAGGTCATGTGCAAAATCTTTCTCAAGGTCTCCAGGGCCGAATGACGTTCTGGCTTGGGCAAGGCAAGCAGGTTTTCCTGGAATACTGGATTATTCAGGTCCAAACGAACCTGATCACCCACGAATCATTTGATCCAAAGCGTGCCGAGTGTCGGTATCATCCGCCGGATGCGCCGATGCCCAGGCCATAGCACGTTGCAGATCGCTTTGCGCCTTGGGCGTGTTCAGCCAAAGCTCATTGTCAGGGATTATCTTCACGGTTCGTACCAACCATACCCCGGGCTCTTGCTCTTCCACTGATACGTGACGACCCGCATACCGTTTGCCAAAAGAAATCTGGCCATTGCTCCCAATCGTTTTAACATTCTGCATGATAGCCTCCATGACATGCACCACTGCACTCATGCACTATAGCACAAAAGAGATGCTACCCAACGAACGCTTTGACCATCCACGCTACTTTCCACCCAATTCTGGCTATTTTTGCACGCTGTTTGACACCAATGTTATAAAACCGCTGATCAACAGCAGCTTCAGGAGAGCTTTGGCTTCCGCGTACTGTCCTTCTTGATCCATGTGTGAGGCCTCCAATTTGGCAGCATTCCAGCAGACAATCACGGCATCTTTACCCGTCTGCCAGAGTTCAAAGTCAGGTAGTTATCTATTATCAACAGGGATAATCTGTGGCCTGATGAAAATGTGACATCATCATTCAGCTAAAAACTCTACAATTTATTTGACAGTTGCCAGGGTAAACTTTATCCTCGCGTCAAATTTTTTTTGACGCAGGGTGCCGACTATGCTTTGCATACCCGCAATGTCTGGATGATCGCCGCAACGAAAATGGCAGAATATCCAGCGCATCCAGTTGAAGTGATTGTTGCAGACAGATAGTCAGCGCGAAATTCTCCTGTCTGCAAGTCACCCTATTCCGTTCTCATACGTTCGTCGAGGTATATGAAATCAGCAAACACCACCTTTTCGTCTATAGTCGAGCTGAATGAGGCTACTCTCGGACTTTTTCACCTGAAAACCATGTTAACCGCCGGACTGGGATTTTTTTCGGCAGCCTACGATTTATTCATCATTGGTTATGCCTTGGCCTTGATTCGGCAGGAATGGCATCTCGATGCCTTCATGATGGGATTGATCGGTTCCATTTCTCTGATTGCAGTGCTTTTTGGTGCCTATTTTTTCGGCAGAATTGCGGATATTTACGGACGGCGGAAAATATATGGTGTTGAAGCCCTGCTGATGGTGCTGGGAGCACTCGGCTCGGCTTGCGCCAATGATATTACCACTTTGATTATATTTCGCTTTATTCTCGGACTGGGGGTGGGGGGAGATTACCCCTTGTCGTCGGTGATTATGAGTGAATATGCCAATAGAGCCAATCGTGGACTATTGGTAGGGCTGACTTTTTCCTTTCAGGCGCTGGGTGTATTGATCGGGCCGGGTATTGCTCTGGCCTTGCTGGCTGCACAAATTGATCATGATCTGGCCTGGCGCATCATGCTGGGTTTGGGCGCGCTTCCGGCTCTGGGTGCTTACTGGATGCGGCGCGGCATGCCGGAGTCACCGCGCTGGCTGCATCGGGCAAGGCCCGTAACACCACAGCAAAACGAGGTAAACGCCGCTTCTCCGAAGCCGCTGCGCCATTATTGGCGGTATTTGCTGGGCACCGCCGGAGCCTGGTTTGCTTTTGATTATGCGTATTATGGCAACACCATTTCGACGCCCATGATTATGCACGCCCTAGCTCCGCAGGGTGGATTGATGGCCAATATTGCCTGGAGCTGGATTGTATTCGCCATTGCTGCAGTTCCCGGTTATTTTCTGGCGGCATTGACCCTGGACCGGATTGGCCACCGCCGTTTGCAGTGGATAGGTTTTTTGTGTATGGGAATGGCGTTTCTGACTATTGGTATTATCCCTGATATTACTGGAGATTTTGCTGTTTTTATGGCTTTATATGCCGTCAGCTACTTTTTTGCAGAATTCGGCCCCAATACCACCACCTTCGTACTGGCCTCGGAAATTTATCCGGCACATTTACGCAGCACTGCCGCAGGTATTTCTGCTGGCACCGCCAAGATTGGCGCTTTTATTGGCGTGTTTCTGTTCCCTGTTTTGCTGCAAGCAATGGGTATAGAAAATACGCTCTTGCTCACATTCGTCTTCAGCATGCTCGGACTGCTTTTGACGTTGCTCTTGCCTGAGCCTGCCCGTCAAAGTCTGGAGTTGATCGCCGGTGAGAAAAACCGTTTAGTCCATTTTACCCAGCAAAAACCTCGGATCAGGTATACACACCTGCGCACCCGCCTGGGTCAGGCGCGACCCATCATGCACACCGCAGAGGACGCCGATCGGTAAAACACCGGCAGCCACGGCCATTTCCATGTCGTGTACCGTATCACCGACCATGACGGCGGCTTCCGGCGGCAATTGGTAATGATCTAGCAGCTCTTCGAGCATGAGCGGGTCCGGCTTGGAGCGGGTTTCATCGGCACAACGGCTGGCACTGACCAGTGCGGCCAGACGCGGATTTTCAGTGAGCACCTTATCCAGACCTCGACGCGCCTTACCCGTAGCCACAGCCAGTTGATAACCCGCATCTGCCAGCCCCGACAGGGTTTCCTCAACCCCCGGAAACAGCGGCATGGCGGCTGCAGGTGTTCCGAAAAAACAATGGCGGTAACCTTCCAGAATCCGCTCACGCAGATTTTCGTCGGCCTCGGGGGCCAATACTGCCAAAGCATCGTTCAGGCCCAGACCAATGATTTCCTTGTACTGCGCTTCTCCCCGGTCCTCTAACCCGGCATAGGCAAAGGCATGGGCCAGGCAGCGACAGATGGTGGAAATACTGTCCATCAGGGTGCCGTCCCAGTCGAAAATAATCAGTCGGCGATTTTGCAATATGGGCATCATGAACATGACTCCTGGCGTAATTGCTGCAATACGGCCTCCAGTTCGGCCGGTAAGGGGGCCTGGATATGCATGGGCTGCTGATCGCGTGGGTGCGCAAAACGAATACTGGCGGCGTGCAGGAACAGACGCCGCAAGCCCAAGACGCGCAGACGCTGATTAAAGGCAGGATCGCCATATTTTTCGTCGCCGGCAACGGCGTGGGCGATGGCTTGGAGGTGCACACGAATCTGATGGGTGCGCCCGGTATCCAGATCAGCCTCGACCAGGGTTGCCCCGGAAAAATGTTCCCGGGCCGAGAAATGGGTATGGGCGGGCTTACCGGCGACAGGATCCACCCGCACCATGCGCTCGCCGGATTGCAGGGTATTTTTGCGCAGCGGCAGGCGTACCGAGCGCGCAGGCCCCTTCCAGTCACCGCAGGCCAGGGCCAGATAGTGTTTTTCCATCTGCCCCTGACGCAGACTTTCATGCAGTGCGCGCAGTGCCGAACGCTTCTTGCTCAGCACCAGGCATCCGGAAGTATCCCGATCCAGACGGTGCACCAGCTCCAGCTCCCGGGCATCCGGGCGCAACTGCCGCAGGGCTTCGATAATGCCCCAACTCAATCCGGAGCCGCCATGCACCGCCAGCCCGCTGGGCTTGTCCAGCACCAGCAGATGACTGTCTTCAAAAAGAACCGCTGCCTCCAGCTGGCTGCGCAGATGGGTAGGCAGCACTGCCGGATCACTGGCTTCCGCCACCCGCACCGGGGGCAGGCGCAACACATCACCTACAGCAATGTGATAATGGGGGCGCGCCCTTCCCTTGTTCACCCGCACTTCACCACTGCGGAGGATTTTGTAGATGTGCGAGCGAGGCACGCCTTTCATGACCCGCAGGAGGAAATTATCCAGACGCTGGCCCGCATCGGCATCGGTCACCAGCCACTGACGCACTCCGTTTTCCGCCATATTTTCACTGCTCCCGCATTTTTTCGATTGCGATTCTATTCTTTTATGGCATATATTGCGACTCAGGACGCTGCGCTGAACGAGTGCGGCTCCGGTTATAGCATCGAAGGGCAAGCCTTTCGGTCCCAATTACAGACGCTGCGCTCCCCGGCCTGCTTGAACGAGCAGGCGGGTTGAGCGCCGGAGAAAGAAGAACTTATGAAAAGGATGTTGATTAACGCCACCCATGCGGAGGAGCTGCGGGTGGCTTTGGTAGATGGTCAAAAGCTTCTCGACCTTGATATTGAACGCGCCTACAAGGAACAGAAAAAAAGCAATATCTACAAGGGTAAAATTACCCGGATAGAGCCCAGCCTGGAAGCCGCCTTCGTGGATTATGGTGCCGAACGCCACGGTTTTCTGCCCCTCAAGGAAATTGCCCGGGAATACTTTCAGCAACAGGAATCCGGTCAAGGCCGCAAACGTATTCAGGAACTGATTCGCGAAGGCCAGGAAGTGATTGTCCAGGTCGACAAGGAAGAACGCTCCAGCAAGGGTGCCGCCCTCACCACCTTTGTCAGTCTGGCGGGACGCTATCTGGTCCTCATGCCCAACAATCCCCGGGCAGGCGGGGTTTCCCGCCGCATCGAAGGGGATGACCGCACCCAGATTCGCCAGCATCTGCAACTCCTGGACATTCCCGAAAACATGGGGGTCATTGCCCGCACGGCCGGTATCGGTCAGGAACTGGAAGCCCTGCATCGGGATCTCGAATACCTGAAACAAATCTGGCAGGCCATTGTCGATACGGCCGCAACCCGTGCTTCGCCCTTTCTGATTTACCAGGAAGGCAACGTGGTGGTTCGGGCGCTGCGCGATCATTTTTCAGAGGATTTCGGTGAAGTCCTGATTGATGAAGAAGGCGCATATCATGCCGCCGTGCAGTTCATGAGCGCGATGATGCCGAAAATGGTCCACCGCCTGAAGCATTACGATAATGATGTACCGCTCTTCAGTCGCTATCAGATCGAGCAGCAGATTGAGTCCGCCTTCAGCCGCGAAGTGCGTCTGGAATCCGGGGGCGCCATAGTCATCGATCATACCGAGGCCCTGGTGGCAGTGGACGTCAATTCGGGGCGCTCCACCAAGGGTCAGGACATTGCTGAAACTGCCTTCCGGACCAATCTGGAGGCGGCGGAAGAAATTGCCCGGCAGATTCGCCTGCGCGACCTGGGTGGCTTGATTGTCGTGGATTTCATTGATATGGAATCCCCCAAACATCAGCGTGAAGTAGAGGGTAAACTCAAGGAAGCCCTCAAGCTGGATCGGGCGCGAGTCCAACTCGGCCGGATTTCCCGCTTCGGTTTGATGGAAATGTCCCGACAACGGCTGGGTGCCAGTCTGGAAGAAGCTTCTTCCGAGCCCTGCCCGCGTTGTAATGGCACCGGGCAGATTCGCGGTTGCGAAGCCACCAGCATGCATGTCCTGCGCCTCTTGCAGGAAGAATGCATGAAGCCCGGTCCTGCCGAGGTCCAGTGTGCGGTTCCGGTAGATGTGGCGGTGTATCTGCTCAATGAAAAACGCCTGCCCATTCTCGAACTGGAAGCCAAAACCGAAACCCGTATTGTCATCATTCCCAAGCCGGAACTGGTGACCCCTCACTACAATATTGAGCGCACCCGCATGGAAGCCAGCACCCTGCGCAGCCTACCCGTGCCGCAGAATCTCAATAATGCCCTGCCGGCCCGACCCAGTCGTCCCGGCGTGGAATCGGCCGCTCTCAGTCCGCTGACCGCGCCGCCGCCACCCGATGTCCTTCCACCCCTGCGCAGCCCTGCGCCGACACCAGCTAAAGCCAAAAGCAGCGCCAGTAAGCCAGCCGTCGCTGAGGAAGGCATTTTAGCGCGCCTGGTGCGCGCTCTGGTGTCCCGCTATGTGCCTGTAGATGCCGCTACCTTCATGGCGGAAAGCCACGCTGCCGAAACAACCGCTGAAAGCCCTGCTCAAGCCGAGGGGGATGAAGAAAACGCCAATGAAGAAAATCGCAGTCGGCGGCGGCGGCGCGGCGGTCGCCGGGCCAGGGCCCGGCGTTCCACCCAGAATAATGGCGGGGAAAATCTTCAGGAAGCATCATCAGTAGAAGATGAACCTGCTGCCCCGAAGACCAAGACTTCGGCCAAAACCGCAGCAAAGGTCGAGCAAGCACCAGCACCCAGAGAGGAGTTGGTCTATCCTGGTCCGGTACCCGCCACCGATGACTGGCACCTGATGCTGGTATCTATTCCGACCATCGCCACCGGTGCGGAAACAGCTTCCAGCGAATCTCCCGTCCAGATAGCGGCAGAAGCCCCATCAAGCATTTCTCTAGAAGATCCGGCCGCACATACCGTGTCAGCAGAAAAGGCCACGCCTGTCCCTGAAAACAGCCCGGACGCTGATGCAATCAAAGCTAACCCGGCGGAGCCTCAAAGTGCTTTGGAACCCGTGCCCGAGTCGACAACCAGCCCTGTTGCCGAAACTGACCCCGTCAAGACAAATACAGCGCCCGCCAGCCATCCCGAGGACTGGCATCTGCCTCTGTTTACCGAGGCGGCACCAGTCGTTCAGGAAACCCTCAGCGAAGTGGCTGCCGAGGATCCCGGACAGCAGTCCCTGCCCCTCGGCGAAGACTGAGATCAGCCCCCCTGCCGACGCCAGGTGGTGCCGGCAGGGCCGTCTTCGAGAATGACGCCAGCGGCGCTCAGTTCCTCGCGAATGGCGTCGGCACCGGCATAATCTTTTTGCTGACGTGCCGCAAGGCGGGCAGCAATGCGTTCTTCAATCCAGGCGTTATCACTGGCATCCATACCCCCCCGGAAGTAGCTTTCCGGATCTTCCTGTAAAATGCCCAGCAGCGCCGCCAGCTCCCGCAGGAGGCTTGCCAGGGGTGCAGCCACCTCACTTTTTTCATCACGCAGGCGATTGATTTCCCGCGCCAGATCAAACAAGGTGGCGAGCGCCGCAGGCGTATGGAAATCATCACTCATGGCAGTATGAAAGCGTTCCCGCCATTCACTGCCCAGTTCCGGCACAATCTGACGCGGGGGCATCCCGCGCAGGACCGTATATAGTCGGGTGAGCCCGGCCCGCGCCTGCTCCAGTCCTTCCTCGCTATAGTGCAAAGGACTGCGATACTGGCTGGAAAGAATGAAAAAGCGCAGCACCTCTCCAGAAAACAATGGCAGCAGTTCACGCACGGTTAAAAAATTGTTCAGGGACTTGGACATTTTTTCGTCATTGATGCGCACAAAACCGTTGTGCATCCAGTAACGGGCAAAGGCACAACCCGCCCCCTGGGATTGGGCAATTTCATTTTCATGATGCGGAAACTGCAAATCCGCACCGCCGCCATGAATGTCAAAGCTGCAACCCAGGGCATCCGCAGACATGGCCGAGCATTCGATGTGCCAGCCCGGACGTCCTTCACCCCAGGGCGAGGCCCAGGAAGGTTCATCGGGCTTGACGCCTTTCCAGAGCGCAAAATCCAGGGGGTCGCGTTTATCCTCACCCAATTCCACCCGCGCCCCGGCATTGAGTTCGTCAATGGACTTGCCCGAGAGCTTGCCATAGTCCGGGAAACTGCGTACGGCGTAATACACATCCCCATTGGCGGCAGGATAGGCGTGTCCCCGGGCGATCAACTCGCCGATCAGGTTTTGCATGGCGCCCACATGTTCCGTAGCGCGCGGCTCCAGATCCGGCGGCTGGCAGAGCAAAGCCGCCTCATCGGCATGCATGGCGTCGATAAAACGGGCGGTAAGGGACTGTATGGTTTCACCATTCTCCAGGGCACGACGGATGATTTTGTCATCAATGTCGGTGATGTTGCGCACATAGGTCACTTTCAGACCCCGGGCGCGCAAATAGCGCACCACTATATCAAAGGTAACCATCACCCGGGCATGCCCCAGGTGACAGTAGTCATAGACCGTCATGCCGCAGACATAAATGCCCACCTGCCCCGGGTTTGCAGGCTCCAGAGGGCGCTTGTCATGATGCATCGTGTCGTAAAGACGAATGGACGGCAGGGCTGGCGACATGAATTCCTCGATTCAGAGATATTGGGGAACAGTACGCAGGCGCTCACAGGCGCGCTCCATACCGATCAGGGGCAACAGGGCTGCGAGTTCCGGACCATGACAGAGGCCGGTCAAAGCGGCCCGCAGCGGCATGAACAAGGATTTGCCTTTGCGGCCGCTTTCCTGCTGCAGGTTTTTGGTCCAGATCCGGTAATCACCGGCGGACTCCTGGAGCAGACGCTCGGCCAAGGGCCAGAATGTCGCCGGAGCTTCGGCCAGTGCCAGCAATGCCGCCTCTTCTTTCGCCAGCGCGACGAATGCCTGATCGGCAAAGCAGCGTCGCGCCCAGTCCAGGGCATCTCCGGGAAGCTGAATATTGGCGCGCACTGCCGCTACGAAAGCCATTTCCTGTCCTTGGGGAACCCAATCCCGCAATGGGCCAGGATTAGCCGTAAGCCAGCCCCAGAGCCCGGCATCCGTCAATTCCTGCAGAGCCAGATGCTGCCAGTGCTGCAGCTGAACCGGATCAAAATGCCCCGGCGCGCGGCTGATGTTTTCTACCGCGAATCCAGATGCCAGCGCTGCATCGTCCAGTAATTCTGAGGCTGCATAATGGTGACCGAGCCGGGCCAGATAATTACGCACAGCCACCGGGAGATAGCCCTCTGACTGGAGATCCCGCAAGCTGGCGGCCCCATGCCGTTTAGACAGGGGCTGGCCATCGCCGCCCAGCAACAGCGGCAGATGCGCATATGCCGGCACCGGCAACTGCAGGGCTTGCAAAATCAGAATCTGGCGCGGGGTATTGCTGAGATGATCCTCGCCCCGTAAGACCAGATTCACGCCCATCAGGGCATCATCCACGGCATTGGCAAAGAAAAAAGCGGGGCTGCCATCGCTGCGCCGAATCACGAAATCCCCCAAGGCAGCCAGGGCATAACTGCGTTCTCCCCAGACCCGATCAGGCACGTTCAGCATCCCGGTATCCGGCACCCGAAAACGCAAAACCGGTTGAATGCCTTGTGCTGCCAACGCCTGGCGCTGGTCGTCATTCAGATGCCGGCACCGCCCTCCGTAGCGCGGTGCCTTTCCCGCAGCTTTTTGCACGGCCCGCTCCGCAGCCAGATCTTCGGGGCTGCAATAACAGGGATAGGCCTGCTCTGCAGCCAGCAGCAGGCCATAGTATTTCTGATAAATCTCCAGACGCTGCATCTGCCGATAGGAGCCTGCCGGACCACCCCGATCAGGTCCTTCATCCCAGTCCAGACCCAACCACTGCAAGTCTTCGAACAGGGCTTTTTCGTAAATTTCGGGGGACCGGGCCTGATCGGTATCTTCCAGACGCAGCACAAAATTTCCGCCTGCGCCACGGGCTGCCAGCCAGGCAAACAAGGCGGTACGGGCATTGCCCAGATGGAGATATCCGGTGGGACTGGGGGCGAAGCGACTCTTGAGATTCATGATGGTATAGTATTGCGCCATAAGCCGACTCGCAATGACAAAACGGCGACAGGGTACTTGGTAAAAGGCGGTACAGCCTTTCTTTTACCAAGCATTCAGGAAATGGAAGAAACATAATGGCTCAAACTGACAGTTCCAAGGCACGGGGCAAGGCATCCCGGCGCCCCCACTATGGTCGCTGGATTTTGTTGATCATCCTGCTGATTCTGATCAACATCGGGATTGGCATCAGCATTTACGTCTATCGCATCTGGGACAGTCTGCCCCCCGTCCACGAACTGAAGGAATGGCACCCCGATGAACCGTTGCGTATTTATGCGGCAGACGGTTCACTGCTTCAGGAAGTCGGCCCGCAAATGCGCTATGCCCTGCCCATTGACCAGATACCGGTCAAAATGCAGGAGGCTTTCATTTCAGCGGAAAACGCCCGCTTTTACAGCAATAATCCCTTGTATTATCCGGTCAGTTATCCCGGCATCCTACGGGCAGCACTGGTCGATCTCATCCACATGGCCCCCATGCAGGGCGCCAGCACCATTCCCGAGCAGGTCGCCCGGAATTTTTACCTGACCCCGCAAAAAACCATTACCCGCAAAATTGCCGAAATACTGCTGGCCTACAAGCTCGCCGATCATTTTACGCACAAACAGATTCTGGAACTGTATCTGAACAAAATTTATCTGGGTCAGGGTGCTTATGGGGTCCAGGCAGCAGCGCAGACTTATTTTGGCAAAAGTGTCGAACAATTGACTCTGGGCGAAATGGCCACCATTGCCGGCCTGCCCCCGGCTCCTTCCGTGCTGAATCCGGTCATGAATCCGGACCTGGCCAAAAAACGCCGCGCCTATGTGCTGAAGCGCATGGAAAATCGCGGTTATATCTCCAGAGCCGAAGAAGCCAGGGCCAATGCTGAACCTATTCTTTCCCGCTACCATGCCCAGGCCTCGGATAGCGCGCCCTATGTGACGGACTGGATCGCCAACTGGCTCACCCAGCAGTTTGGCAGCGATTTCACCTATCGCTCCGGTCTCAAGGTGTATACCAGCATCATCCCCAAAGACCAGATTGCAGCTAATCAGGCGGTTGCGGTGGGGCTGGAAAATTATGACATGGGTCTTTCCAGTATGGATCCGAAAATTTATCGCGGTCCGATTACCCGCCTGAGTGGGGATGCCCTGCAGGCAGCCCTGGCTGGCAAACGACCGACGGCTCTGCCTCCCCATGATCCGGCCAACCTGAAATGGGGAGTGGTCATCAGCGCTGATCCCAAAGCGGCTACGGTGTCGCTGGAGGGCAAAAAAGATATCACCCTGACACTCCGGGATGTGCGCTGGGCGCGGCAGCGCTTCAACAGTCCTTTGCCCCGGCAGGTCAACGGGGTGCTGCATAGTGGTGACCTGATCTGGTTACGCCCCTATGTCAACGCCGTGACTGCCGGCGCCGGACAGGAGTGGGGTGCCAATGTCTGGTCTTCTGCCGGAAAGGATCCCGGCTGGCAGTTGACCCAGATCCCCAAGGTCCAGGGTGCCCTGGTCAGTCTGGACAGCCGGAGTGGGGCCATTCATGCCCTGGTTGGCGGGTTCAGCTATGAACTCAGTCATTTTGATCGGGCGGTATTTGCCTACCGGCAACCCGGTTCGGGCTTCAAACCTTTTGTATACGCGGCAGCCATGGACGCACCCGCACTGCTGGCTTCGGGCAAAAATACCTACATGACCCCTCAGACTCCCATACCCGACACTCCCCTGTCCATTACCCTGCCTGACGGACAGGTTTATGCGCCCACCAACTACAGTAACCAGTTTTCCAACACGCCCATTCCGGTCTGGTCCAATCTGGCTTACTCCCATAATGTCCCCAGTGTGCGGATTCTCATGGACATCGGGATTCCTTATGCGGCACAGTACGTGCAGCGTTTCGGGTTTCCTGCCAAGCAGATTCCCCAGGTACCTTCCATGGTCCTCGGCGCGGGAGATTACAGCCCCCTGCAAATGGCCAGAGCCTACTCGGTATTTTCCAGCGGTGGTTTTCTTCCTCACCCCTACCTCATCACCAAAATCGTCAATGGCCGGGGCACCCAGATTTCCTTGTTGAACTGCCCCATGGGCTATGCCCCTCCGCCCACTGAGACAGCCATCCCCCCGGGCGTGGCCTATTTGCTGACGCAAATGATGCAGCAGGTCATCAAAATCGGTACCGGCGTAGCGGCCCAGAGTCTTGGACGCAATGACATTGCCGGCAAAACCGGCACTACCAATCATGAAAACAATGCCTGGTTCAATGGCTTCAGTCCACGCATGACGACCAGCGTATGGGTGGGTTACGATGATAATCACACCATGGGCCGCTGGGCGGCCGGGGCTCGCGAGGCCTTGCCCATCTGGATCCATTATATGCGTACAGCCATGGCTGGTACTCCGGCGACAGGCTTTTTCCGTCCGCCCTCAGTTACCGGCCCGACCATCAGTGGCGACAGTAATGTCATCGGTGTCAGCGATTATCTCGCGGGCTTTCCGCCCATTGCCGCTCCCACATCCTCTACCGCCTCGACCAGCAGCGCCGCAGGTTCCAGTACAGGAGAAAAGCTAATGAATACCATCAAAAATCTTTTTTGAGGGGCTGATTGCTGAGGAGCTAAAAAATGACTGCCACCATTGTCTGGTTTCGTCGGGATCTGCGCCTTACGGACCATCCGGCTCTATGGGAGGCAGCCCAGGAGGGCTTGGTTATCCCGCTATATATTCTTGATCCCCATGAATCCTCTGGCGCTGCGGAATTATGGTGGCGGCATCACAGCCTGCACAAACTTGGTGAAGCACTGGCGACCTTGCATTTGCCATTACTGCTGCGGCGTGGAGATCCCCTGCAGATTCTGCTGGAAATAATCCAAAGCGTCGCAGCTGATGGAGTTGTCTGGAATCGTCGATATGATCCTCGTGGCATTGCTCAGGATACCGCCATCAAGGCTGACTTGCAGGCCAGAGGGGTGTCGGTGCGCTCATTTCCCGGAGATTGCCTGGTCGAACCCTGGCTGCATCACCATGATCAACAACCTTACAAGGTTTTTACGCCTTTCTGGAAGAGTCTGCTGGCACGTTTTCCGGTAGCTCCAGCTTTACCACAGGCGGCACTTCAACCTTTACCCTCTGAACTGGCACAACATTTATCCAGTGATTCCCTGGCTGATTGGCAGCTGCTTCCGCAACATCCCGACTGGGCCAGCCGCTTTCCAGAATTCTGGGAGCCCGGGGAATCAGGCGCAGATACCAGATTGCGTGAGTTTCTGGAGGGAGGACTGCTCAACTACAGCAAAGGCCGGGATTTTCCGGCCCAGCCTTCTGTCTCCCGACTCTCTCCCTACCTGGCGCACGGTGAAATCAGTCCCCGGCAAATCTGGCAGGAAACTCAGGGCCATCTGCTCAAAAATCCGGAGCTTGCCGCCCAGGGAGAACATTTTCTGCGGGAACTGGGCTGGCGTGAGTTTTCCTGGCATCTGCTTTTTCACTTTCCGAATCTGCCCGATACGCCGCTCCGTCCGGAGTTCGCTGATTTCCCCTGGCAGAATAATGAAAAACTGCTGCATGCCTGGCAACGCGGCCAGACCGGCTATCCCATTGTGGATGCCGGAATGCGTGAACTCTGGCAAAGCGGCTGGATGCACAACCGGGTCCGCATGATTTGCGCCAGTTTTCTCATCAAGGATCTGTTCATAGACTGGCGTAAAGGCGAAGCCTGGTTTCAGGATACCTTGCTGGACTTTGATGAAGCCAATAACAGTGCTTCCTGGCAATGGGTCGCTGGCTCGGGTGCGGATGCAGCACCTTACTTCCGGATTTTCAATCCGGTATTGCAGGGTGAAAAATTCGATGCGCAGGGCGTTTACTTGCGTCGCTGGTTACCGGAACTTGCCGCCTTACCCGATCACATCATTCACCAGCCCTGGGCGGCCGAACCAGCTATTCTGGCAAAAGCCGGGGTTGCACTGGGGATACATTATCCCCGCCCGGTCGTGGATCATGCCCAGGCGCGGCAAAAAGCTCTGGATATTTTTCAGGACCTGAAGAAAAAAACCTGAATCTCTTATTTCTCAGAATATTAAGTCCACCGCAATTAAGATACAGGCATTTATAAGTCCTTAAAAATATAAAACCCTGCGAATATAAAAGCCCACTCCCATAGCCTGAAAAAACTGGCTTGTTGAACTTTTACGATTATCTACTACTCTTACTTAGGAGACATTCATTTGAGTGGATGTTGATTATTGCAATTTCATGACGAAAAAACGGAGGGAACATCTATGAAGCCTCATGTTGTCGTTCTTGGTGGTAACTTTGCCGGTCTCGCCTCTGCACAGAAAATACGTGAGTTCTGTGGCGAAGCGGTACGTATCACCGTTATTGATCGTAAAAATTTTCTGTTGTTTGTACCAAACGTCCCTGCGGAAGTGTTTGAAGGCCGCGATCCCAGCAAGACTCTGGCTATGGACATTCCCAGCACTTTGGATGAAGACGATATCGGTTTTATTCAGGCCGAAATCAAGGCCATTGATCCAGACGCCAAAAAGGTGGATTTTGTCCCCAATGAGCGTCCGGGAGCTGCTCCTGAAAGCATGGCCTATGACTATCTGGTCGTAGCCGTCGGCAATCGTCTGGCCTATGACAAAATCGAAGGTTTTGCCGAACATGGGCACACGGTCAGCGATTTCTACTATGGCAATAAATTGCGCCACTTCCTGGCCCATGAATACAAAGGTGGACCGGTAGCCATCGGTTCTGCGCGCTTCCATCAGGGCGATGGCACTAAAGACATCAAACTCTATGGCGGGCATGCTTTCCCCAGTGCCGAAGCCGCTTGCGAAGGCCCGCCCGTGGAAACCATGCTGTCCATGGCCACCTGGCTGGGTCAACATGGCAAAGGTGGACCGGATAAAATTACCGTGTTCACCCCAGCTTCTCTGATTGCCGAGGATGCCGGTGAAAAAGTGGTGGGCAAGCTGCTGGAAATTGCCGGTGGCATGGGTTTCAACTATGTCAATGAAGCCAAGGACATTACCCGCATCACCAAAGATGGGGTTGAACTGGCCAGCGGCAAAAATATTGAAGCCGAACTGAAACTGGTATTCCCGGACTGGGTTCCCCATGATTTCATGAAAGGCCTACCCATCAGTGATAATGAAGGTTTTGTGATCACCGATGTGACCATGCGCAACCCCAAATATCCTCAGGTGTTTGCAGCAGGGGACGCGGCAGCGATTACTGTCCCGAAGCTGGGTGGTATTGGTCATGCTCAGAGCGAGATTGTGGCCAAGCAAATTGCCAAGGATATGGGTAAAATGGCTCCGGCTGAAGCCGATAAGCCTTTGGAACCGGTGGTCTATTGTATTGGTGACATGGGCAACAACCAGGCCTTTTACATCCGCTCCAACAGTTGGTTCGGTGGCCCGGATCAGATTCTGAAAATGGGTCATATGCCCTTCCTGCTGAAAATGCAATACAAAAATCTCTTCTTCAAGACGAAGGGTAAAATGCCGGAATGGGGTTTGGATGCCTCAAAACTCCTGGCTGAAAAACTCTTCGCAGCCTGAAAAACGAGGGCCGCGAGGCCCTCTTTTATTAATGGCCAGATATAAATCAAGGGAGATGCATTATGGCAGCACAAGAATCTTTCACCCCGCAGCTCACACCAGAACAATGGGCAGGTCTTGCCCGACTGGGCGACCTTGCCCACGGCAGCGCCAGCTTCATGGAGAGTCCGGCGGGGAATTTACCCATGGACCTGGCCCTGAAAGCCGGTCGCTGGGATGAACGCTTCAATCTGGAAGGCAGTATTGAAGAACTGTTGGAAACCCTCAAGGTTCTTCGCGAAAGTGGCCTTTTGGCGCTGATTCGGGAAAACGCGGCTTTTTTAGCGGAAAGCGTCGAATTATTAAAGCCCTATGTTCCCATCCTCCTCGCCAAACTGCATGAACTTCCTCTGGCGGAGTGGATGTCAGCACTTCAGCTACTGGGTGAAATCGTCCCGAAACTCAACGCCGTTCTGGAGTTCATGCAGGGACCAGCGGGCGGTGCCGTGGTCGCCAAGGTCAAGGAACTGGGTGATCTCTGGCAGGAAACCTCGGCTGATACCACTATTGTAGAAGCCCTGCGCCTGCTTAAACAATTGCAGGAAGATGGCAACTTGCAGCGGGTCGCAGACCTCAGTCGCCAGGTCGGTCTTTTTGCGGAAACCATTGACCTGGAAAGTCTCGTGGGGCAATTCGTGCAGCAAAGCCAGAACAGTCCGGTACTGAATTCTGCGGCGAGTCTGATGCAAAGCGGACGGCTCATGGCTGCAGCACTGGCTGATGCCGCAGAACACGAAGCCACTGGCAAAGCCGGGGGGTTGTCGGGCCTCTATCACATGCTCAAGGATCCTGACGTGCAGAGGGGCATGCGGGTTGTGGCGGTATTACCGGTTTACCTGGAAAAAGCGGGTGTTCTGCCCAAGCATAAAGGTTGATTCTGTTCACTTTGAGAGCATAGTACCGGAGTGGTAAAGCCAGAGATGTCTTGAGCAAAACTCGACCGGTGCTTTAAATCCGCAGACAGACATTCAGGAGTTATTCCATGAATACAGTCCAAAAAGCACCGGTGGCACAATGGCGTCATCCGGTATGGTCCACCGCGCAAAAATCCTGTGTAGGGACGGCGCTAGGTAGCAGCAAACTGTGGTTTACCACAGGCAGCGGCATCATTACCGAAGTTTTCTATCCGCGCATTGATATTCCGCAAATTCGCGATCTGGGCTTCATCATTGCTGATGACCAGGGTTTCTGGCAGGAATTAAAAACCCTTCCCGAACCGGCGGTGGAGCTGGATGATCCCCATGTTCCCCAGCCCATTATCCGCCATCACCACGAGCGTTTTGATTTCACTCTCAAAATCTGCGCCGATCCCGACCGCGATGTGTTGCTGATCGATTTTCAGCTGGAAGGTGACGCAGGATTACAACCCTACCTCCTCTGCTCTGCAAGACTGGGAGAAGATGCCGAAAACAATTGCGCCTGGGTCGGGAATTGGGAAGGCCGTCAGGTCCTCTGGGCAGAACAGGGACCCTTTGGGCTGGCTCTGGCCTGTCGCAATGCTGAAGGATATGCCGCCCTGCAACGCTGCAGCGTGGGAGAAGTCGGTGCCAGTGATTTATGGCAGGATTTTCATGCCCATGGACGCATGTCCTGGGAATATCAGGAGGCCGGACCCGGCGAGGTTGCCCTGGCTGGACAAATGCCCAGACAAGGCACCCTGGCCTTGGGGCTGGGCTCGAGTAAGGAGGCTGCCGCCACCAACGCCTGGAGTGCCCTGGCTAACGGCTTCACAGCCACCAAGAGCCGCTACACCGATTTATGGCTGGCCTGGCACAAGAAGCATCCCCGTCCTCGGAATTTTGCCAGCAAGCTTCCCGATGTTGCCCAAACCCTCTATGCACGCTCCAGCAATATCCTCAAGGTACACGAGGACCGTACTTTCCCCGGTGCCTTGGTCGCCAGTCTTTCTGTACCCTGGGGAGAAGCCAGCACCAGTCGTGGAGGTTATCATCTGGTCTGGTCCCGGGATCTGGTGGAAAGTGCTGGCGCACTGGTGGCCATGGGAGCAACCGAGGAAGCCCGACAGGTACTGACTTATCTCATCAGCACCCAGCAGGCTGATGGACATTGGTTGCAAAATCAATGGCTGGGGGGCAAACCCTTCTGGCAGGGTGTCCAGCTGGATGAAACGGGTTTCCCTATCCTGCTTGCTGCGCTATTGAAACAGCATAAAGTCCTCGGGGATGTTGCCGTCCACGACATGGTCCGCCGCGCCCTGCATTTCATAGCGCATGAAGGGCCAGTCACGGGCCAGGATCGCTGGGAAGAAGACGGTGGAGTCAATCCTTTCACTCTGGCTGTCGCCATTGCGGCGCTGGTAGAAGGCGCAGAACTACTGGGTGGCAAAACTGCCGATTATGCCCTGATGCTGGCAGATTACTGGAATGCGCGCTTAGAAGACTGGACTTTTGTCAAAGATACCGATCTTGCCAAAAAATATCAGGTGCCAGGATATTTTGTGCGGATCACCCCGGAAGATGTACTGATACAGGATGGTGCCAAGGATGAGTGGGTGCTGATCAAAAATCGCGCCCATGATCCACACCTGCCTGCCTGCGACCAGATCGCCAATGATTTTCTGCAGCTCGTGCGTTATGGACTGCGCAGCGCCGAAGATCCGCACATCGTTGCTTCCGTCAGAATCATGGATGCTCTACTCAAATCCGATACGCCCAGCGGGCCGGTCTGGCATCGTTACAACGGCGATGGTTATGGCGAACATCGCGATGGCAGCCCCTTTGATGGCACGGGCGTTGGTCGGGGTTGGCCACTCCTGGTGGGAGAACGCGGACACTATGCTCTCAGCGCCGGAGAAGATGCCCTGCCCTATATCAATGCCATGGCGGCCATGACCGGCAAGGGGGGACTACTGCCTGAACAAATCTGGGAGTCTGATCCGATTCCCGAAAAAGGTCTGGCACCCGGACATCCCAGTGGTTCGGCCATGCCCCTGGTCTGGGCGCACGGTGAATATATCAAGCTTTGTCACAGTTACATAAAGGGCGAACCCGTCGATCGGCCGGCAGCCACCTGGAAGCGCTATCAAGGAAAAAAACCCGCAATTGCCTACCGGCTCTGGCGTTTGCGGCAAAGGCCCCGGCAATTACCCGCCAGTCAGGAGCTCAGGGTGCTGCTACGTGCTCCATTTACCGTCCACTGGGGCATCAATGGCTGGCAGGAGGTGCAGGATCTGCACTCGGAAGACTGGGAATTGGGGCATGTCGCCATTTTACCGCTCGGCTCGCTCAGCGAAGGAGAATCGGTGCAATTCACCATCCGCTGGCAGGATAGCGGTGACTGGCTCGGCGAGGATTTTCATCTGGATATTACAGGAGTAGCGTCATGATCCAATTAGACTTACAGGGCAGACGGGCGTTGGTGACCGGGGCCAGCGGCGGCCTGGGACGGGCTATTGCGGAAACCCTGGCAGCAGCAGGGGCGCAAGTGGCCGTGCATTACCGCAAGGGCAAGGATGAGGCAGATGCCGTGGTGGACAGCATCAGCAAAGCAGGCGGCAAAGCCCAGCCTTTTCAGGCGGATATTTCCGATCCCGCTGCTGTGGAAAAACTGGTGCAGCAGATTGAGCAGGCTTTTGGTGGCCTCGACATTCTTGTCAACAATGCGGGCATGGACGGGCCGCGTGCACTGGTGGGGGATGATGATCCGCAAATCTGGGAAAAAGTCTTGAGTGTCGATCTGCTCGGACCTTATTACTGTGCGCGGGCCGCCATTCCACGCATGGAAAAACTGCATCGTGGGGTCATTATCAATGTCACCTCTGTGCATGAATTTATCCCCTGGGAAGGTTATAGTGCCTACACCAGTGCCAAGGCAGGTTTATCCATGTTTACCAAGACCTTGGCCCAGGAAACTGCGGATAAAGGCATTCGCGTGGTGGCTCTCGCCCCCGGGGCCATTCAAACGCCCATCAATGAATCGGTCTGGAGCGACCCCCAGTCACTGAAAGATCTCGACAAGAAAATATCCATGGGACGTCTTGGCAAACCCCAGGAAATTGGCAACGTCGTGGCTTTTCTGGCCAGCGATCTGGCCAGTTACATCACCGGCACCACCCTCGCAGTGGACGGTGGCATGCTGATTTATCCGGACTTCCGCCACGGAGGATAAGACGATGGATGCCGATGTCATTATTATCGGCAGCGGCGCGGGTGGCGGAACATTAGCCCGTGCCCTGGCGGACTCTGGTCTACAAATACTGATCCTCGAAAGAGGCGATTACCTGCCCAGAGAATGGGGCAACTGGGACCCGCAAACCGTTTTCGGAGAGCATCGCTACCATACTGATGAACAATGGCGCGATCAGCACGGCAAGGCTTTTTCTCCAGTCACTGGCTATCATGTGGGTGGCAACACCAAGTTTTATGGAGCGGCGGTTCTGCGTCGCCGCGCAAAGGATTTTACCGTTCGTCAGCATCAGGGTGGTGAAACCCGCGCCTGGCCCATCCGTTATGAGGATCTGGCGCCTTTTTACGATACGGCAGAAGCCTGGTACTTCACCCACGGTAAGGCCGGTGCCGATCCTACCGAAGCAGCCCGCAAGCCCTACCCTTTTCCTCCCTTTCCCCATGATGAAGATATTGCTGAGGTGGATAAGACCCTGCGCGGCATGGGCTATCATCCATTCCCGCTCCCCTTGGCTCTGCATCGTCTGGAGGATGATCCGGAACATAGTCCTTGCGTACGCTGCCCGACCTGCGACGGCTTTCCCTGTATGTTGCATGCCAAGGGTGATGCCGAAGTATGCGGTGTACGCCCTGCTTTGCAACACCCTAACGTAAGGATTTTAACCGGCCATCGGGTGCGCCGCCTGATCCACAGTAAAGAGGGTAAAACTGTGGAATCTGTCGAAACCGACCAGGGATCATTTACCGCCCGCCTGGTGGTTCTGGCTGCCGGAGCGGTCAACAGCGCTGCTATTCTGTTGGCTTCGGCCTCCGAAAAATACCCCACCGGACTGGCCAATCATAGTGATCAGGTTGGGCGCAATTATATGTGTCATCTCAATAGTGCCTGCATGGCCATCAAGCCTGGACGGGAAAATCGCAGTATTTTTCAAAAAACCCTGGCGCTGAACGATTTTTATGAACACTCTGGAGACCCCGATTATCCCTACCCACTTGGGCATATACAGGGCTTGGGCAAGGTGACTCCCGGCCTGCTCCACGCCCAACGGCCGCTGCTGCCCATTCCTATCAGCGCCTGGACGGCCAGCCATTCCGTGGACTGGTGGCTGACTACGGAAGACCTGCCCGATCCGAATAATCGCGTCACCCTCGATACGGACGGCAACATCCGTCTTACCTGGAATCCCAAAAATCGCGAAAGTCACCGCCGTCTTTGTCAGAAATGGCGGGAGATTCTGCAGAAAGCCGGATTTATGGGGGTTTTCTTTCAGGCCATGGACATTTCTGCCACCGCCCACCAAGTCGGGACTTGTCGCTTTGGCGAGGACCCCGGCGACAATGTACTTGATCCTTACTGCAAGGCCCATGATCTCGATAATCTTTATGTGGTGGATGCCAGCTTTATGCCCTCTATCAGTGCGGTCAATCCGTCGCTGACCATTATGGCCAATGCTTTACGCGTCAGCCCGCATATTCGTCGCCATCTTCAAGGTGCGACATGAAACGCGGCCTCAGCGCGGTATATATCGCCGGCTTCTTGCAGGGAGCCGCTTTTGTGCTGATTCCGGCACTGGGTACTACGCTGCGCAGCGCCCCCTACGACATGAGTAATGCCACTTATGGCATGTTGTATTTTCCGGAAATCATTGGCGCCATATTGGCGGCTTTAAGTGCAGGAGCTATTCATAAGCGACTGGGAAGCAAAGGATTATTCCGCCTGGGGGCGATCAGCAATGCCATCGCCATGACTTTACTGGTAGTGGCTTTTTTCAGCTCGGGGCTCTTCGTTGTCCTGTTACTGCTGGCTGAAACACTCATGCTGGGCATTGGGTTCGGATTGACTAACGCCGCGATCAATCGGGCGGCATCCCTCCTTTTTGCCGGTGCTGCCGCAGCGGCTGTCACTATTCTGAACGCCGTCATTGGCGGTGCAACCGCCGTATCGCCCATGATTCTGACTGGCGCGCAAAGTT
>NZ_JABBOU010000043.1 GCF_018853465.1 Acidithiobacillus montserratensis | reverse complement strand
TGCGTCATGCCTTTGCCACCCATCTGCTCAATCATGGTGCCGATCTGCGCAGCGTGCAACTGATGCTGGGTCATGCCAATCTGGGCACCACCGAAATCTACACCCATGTGGCCCAGGCCCGCCTCAAGGCCCTGCACGAAAAGCATCACCCCCGCGCCTAGAAAAGGGGTATCCCTGAATGCTCTCCCCTACAATCAAAACCGGTAAAGGGGCGTGGGTGGGGCGGCTTTGTCGCGACTTTGGTCCGCGCCGTCGTTGTTCTTGGCAAAATCCCGCGCCCGGCAGGCGAACTGTTTGAGCCCGTAGGGCGAGTTTTCGCCTGACAGCGGGATGAGCCTTAGAACAACAGGCAAGGAACGTAGGAGCAAAAAGCCGCCCCACCCATGCCCCTTTTACAGGAGGCATACTTGCAGGATGACGTGATTCGACTAACTGTTATGAAGAAATCTCAGCCCAGCCGTGGAGCAGATCAGATGTCATTTCCCGCTATCCATCCTCACCGCAATCCTGACACCGGCGTGGTCACCATCGACAATGAACCCGTGGTTTTTCATTGCAATCATTACAACCGGTTTTTACAGTTGGTGGTCGAGGACTGCCACTATATCCAGCGTGACCCCATACTCAAGCAGTCTGCTGTCGAGGTGAGTTTCCGGCAACTGCGCAGACATTTTCAGGGCCACCCTGACTGGACCGTGGAAGAACGGCTGGCCTATGCAGAAGCCGTCTATCGTTTTTGCGGCTTTGGTGATTTGCCCCTGGCCTCTTTCCGTCTGCCGGATGATCCGGAAAATGCTTTTCAGATGGTCGAAAAGCATTCCCATTATGGTTTTGCTTTGCGCCTGAATTACGGAAAAAGACGCTGGGCAGGAGAACACTTTGATCTGGGCTTTGCCATTGGTGCCTTATCTGCAGCGTACGAACTACCCTTTGCGGGTCATTTGGGCAATCGGTGCGAAGATCAGGCCCTCAGTCTAGGTAATGAGCAAACGGAAATGTGGATTCGTCAGGCCCATCCTTCTGATCCGGAAGTCAAACTACTCAATACCCCAGATATTGATGATTTGCTCCGGCCCGTGGTTTCCGACGCCATCGATGAACGCTCGATCGGGCTGCATATTGATGAGGCCGCTATTATTGCCGCCGTGAGCGGTATGCCCCTGGCAGGGGACGCGGATGGATTGATTCGTGAGTTCGGGGTCTGTCTGACCCGTCATTATGCGGACTATTACAATCTGGTGTCATTCCGTTTTGAAGAAGCCCTGGTGAATGCCCTGGCCACCCATCCGTTGCTTGATGAAATGTTGTGGTACGAATATCCCGCCCTGTTTTATTACAAGGAAAAATTTTCCGGATTGCGGGGTAAAGAGCTGGCCGACACCCTGCTTATTGAAGCAGGTCATATTTGTGGTTTTAACACGATGGGCGGGATCATGCGCTCGGACCCCTGGTATCAACTGGTAGTTCCCCAGTTACATTGTCGGGAAGACTGGATGGCGGGTATTGTGGCCTGTATCAATGCGCTCGGCTGGGGAGTCTGGCGGATTCATGAACTGGTGCCGAACGAACGTCTGGTGTTGAGAGCCTGGCATCCCTATGAATCATTGGGTTATCTGCGGGGCTTTGGCAAGGCCGATCATCCGGTGGATTACCTGATGACGGGGATTGGTGCTTCTCTGATGAACTTGCTGTACAGCGCCGACATTACTACCAAGCCGGATCTCACCCTGGACTTCTATTACCAGGTGAATCGTTCTAAATCCGGTTTCTGGGGACGGCAAAGTGCCTGCGTGGCGATGGGCGATCCCTATTCAGAGGTTATTGTCGAACGCAACGTCCTCTGAAGCCCAAAGCGCAGTCCACTGGGGACTGCGGCAGCTGGTACTCCAGATGTGTCCTATTTTTTGGACAGGGTAATCACCACATAAATGCTGGCTTTACCCTGACGGACCAGAAGGGGAATGGGTTGATCGGCAGGTAGGCTTGCAACAATGCTGGCCAGCGTGCGGATATTGTTGACGGTCTGCTGATTGATCTGCTGGATGATCATGCCGGGCATGAGGCCGGCTTCGGCAGCCGGGCCTTCGCTGACCCC
>NZ_JABBOU010000042.1 GCF_018853465.1 Acidithiobacillus montserratensis | reverse complement strand
CGGAAAAAACGCCGACCCGGACCTGCCAGCGCCAGCGTCGCCAGCACCGCCTGCACCCAGTCCCAGAACCGGAGAAAAGGGGCGAGCTGCTGCAACCAGGTGCTCAACCCGGTAAAAATCATGGGACCCATGGCCAGCAGCAAAACGGGCAAAGCCAGCAGTACGGCCAATATCAAGTCAAAACGCATCTGCCGCAGTAAAGTGGTCTTACGATCTTCCGGCGTGTTACCCGCGTCCACGGATCGCGCCGCATATCCCGCGTCAACAATCGCGGCAATCAGCTGCTGCGGAGTGGTACTCGCGGGCAGATAGTCCACCATGGCGCGTTCTGTGGCGAGGTTGACACTGGCTGACAATACTCCGGGGACCTTGCCGAGTGCCCTTTCCACCCGGCTGCTACAGGAGGCACAGGTCATTCCATCCACCTCCAGTTCCGCACTGGCCACGACCACTTGATAACCGATATCCGTAATCGCGGCGCTCAGCTCTTTCGGACTGATTTGCCCCGGATCAAAGTCCACCGCCGCCCGTTCGGTACTCAGATTGACTGTGGCCTGCACCCTCGGCAGACGATTCAAAGCGCGCTCCACCCGACTGCTGCAGGACGCGCAGGTCATGCCCTCGACACCGATTTCCAGATGTTTCATCTCGCTCCCATTCCACTATGTGACGGCGACAAACCGTCTATGATCACGGAATAGATCATATCCTTGTAGCCAATTGTAATGTCAATCAATGCCCTCTGATCCTATGCAGACGCAGGTAGCGTTGCAAAATAGTTGATTTTACGTGAAGGATGCTTATCATTTGCGCTCTTGTGCGCAATGAGCGCACCCGCCGAAAATGATTGCTGGAGTTTAACATCGTGGATATTCGTCTTTCTCGCCGCGTCAGTGCGGTGCGCCCTTCACCGACACTTGCCGTTACTGCCCGGGCACAGCAGCTACGTCGCGAAGGGAAGGACATTGTCAGTCTTGGCGCCGGCGAACCCGATTTCGATACTCCAGAATATATCAAGGATGCCGCCATCCAGGCGATACAGCGCGGTTTTACCAAATATACCGCCGTCGGTGGCACTCCCGAGCTGAAAGCCGCCATCATTGCCAAATTCGCCCGGGATAACCATCTCCACTATCAACCCCATGAGGTCCTGGTTTCGGTTGGTGGCAAACAGAGTTTTTTCAATCTTTGTCAGGCCTTGCTGGATAGCGGAGATGAGGTCATTATTCCCGCTCCCTATTGGGTATCCTATCCGGACATGGTCCTGCTCGCCGAAGCCTGTCCGGTGATCATTGATACCGATGCGACCCAGCATTTCAAAATCCTGCCTGAGCAACTGGAAGCCAGCATCACCGAGAATACCCGCTTGCTGGTCATCAACAGTCCTTCCAATCCGTCCGGTGTGGCCTACAGCCGCAGCGAGCTGGAAGCCCTGGGAGAAGTACTCCGCCGTCATCCCCGCATTCTGATTGCCAGCGATGACATGTATGAAAAAATCCTGTTTCAGAAAGAACCCTTCGTCAATATTGCCAACGCCTGTCCCGACCTGAAAGAGCGCTGCATCGTCATGAATGGCGTATCCAAAGCCTACGCCATGACCGGCTGGCGGATTGGCTATTGCGCCGGCCCCAGGGAACTGATCACCGCCATGGACACCGTCCAGTCGCAAAGCACCTCCAATCCGACTTCCATCTCCCAGGTAGCCGCCCAGGCTGCCCTGGAAGGCGGAGATGCAGCCATTCATGAAATGGTACATGCCTTCCGCCGTCGCCATGATTACGTGTACGGCCGCCTGCAAAGCCTTCCCGGTGTGGCCGTACTGCCATCAGATGGCACCTTTTACAGCTTTCCCGGCTTTCAGGAGCTGATGCAGGCCAAGGGCATACAAGACGACCTGGTGCTGGCCGAGGCTCTGCTGGAGGCAGGCGTGGCGGTAGTACCCGGCTCAGCCTTTGGCACGCCGGGTCATATTCGTCTGTCCTTTGCGACCAGCGACAAAAACCTGGAAATGGCCCTGGATCGCATCGAACACTTCGTAAACAACTAAGACCTAATGGCTAAGACTTAAAAACTAGGACGGACTGACGGTAATGGCCGCAGCAGCGCTGCGCGCCCTGCCCCGGGCTTCTTCCACATCGTCTCCGCAAGCGACTGCCACGCCTAGACGCCGGAGTTTTTGGGCCTGGGGTTTGCCAAAAAGGCGAATATCGCATTCGGGCACTGCCAGGGCGGTTTCCAGGCCAGAGTAACAAGGCCCCCATCCGGTATTTTTACCGCGAATCACCGCCGAAGCCGAAGCCCGCCGAAACCCCGGATCCACCGGCAAACCGAGAATGGCCCGCAGGTGCAATTCGAATTCATTCTGACGCTGACTGGCCAGGGTGACCAGACCGGTATCATGGGGCCGAGGAGACAGCTCACTGAAAATCACGCGCTCGCCCTGCACAAAAAACTCCACCCCGTACAATCCCAGACCGCCGAGATTATCCGTCACCTGCCGTGCCATATTTTGCGCATCTTCCAGAGCCTTCTGGGACATCGCCTGGGGTTGCCAGGACTCCACATAATCACCCGCTTCCTGACGATGGCCGATAGGCGGACAAAACACCGTGCCAAAAGCCGAACGCACCGTCAGCACGGTGATTTCAAAATCAAAATCCACAAAACCCTCGACAATGACTTTTTGCGCGCCTACCCGCCCGGCAGTTTGTGCCTCCTGCCAAGCCAGAGGTAATTCCGCTGCACTGCGGGCCACTGATTGTCCCTTGCCACTGGAGGACATGACCGGCTTGATCACACAGGGAAAACCTAGTTCCGCCGCAGCCGCTTCCAGTTCCGGCAAAGTCCCGGCAAAGCGATACGGAGAGGTCGGCAGTTCCAGTTGTTCGGCAGCCAGACGGCGAATACCTTCGCGATCCATGGTCAGCTGTACGGCTCGGGCTGAGGGAATCACCCGGGCCATACCCGAGTTTTCAATGTGCTCCAGGGCAGACGTAGCTATGGCTTCGATTTCCGGGACCACAAAATGAGGCTGTTCGCGCTTGACCAAGGCCAGGATGGCTTCGGGATCAGTCATCTCCAGCACGTAGGCGCGATGGGCGACCTGCATGGCGGGCGCATCCGCATAGCGATCCACGGCAATCGTCTCAACACCCAGACGTTGGGCGGCAATTAACACTTCTTTTCCCAGCTCCCCAGCGCCCAGCAGCATCAGTCTGGTCGCCGAAGCAGAACATGGAGTACCCAGTTTCATGCGGTTTTTTCCTTATGCAGAAAACAATGAAAGCAGAACAAGTCTATACTCTAAGCATATCATTTTCCCGACAGACGCATACGCGAAGGAGTTGGACATGAGTAAACCCGCAATTGGCATGGTTGGTCTTGGTCGGATGGGTGCCAACATGGCGCGACGCTTGCACCTCAAGGGCTTGGATGTCACGGTATACAATCGCCATGCGCAAAAGGCCACCGATCTGGCCCAGGAAACGGGCATGCATGCGGCCAGCACCTTGGAAGAACTGGTCCAGAAACTCCCTGCTCCCCGGGTCATCTGGTTGATGTTACCTGCTGGCGAAGCTACTCAGTCCCATATTGATCAGTTGCTGCCGCTCATGAACCAGGGAGACATTCTGGTCAATGGCGCCAATGCGCTTTATGAAGATTCCATGGCCCAATCCGCTAAAGTCGAGGCCGCTGGGATACATTATGTGGATGCCGGCGTTTCCGGCGGAGTCTGGGGATTGAAAGAGGGCTATGCACTGATGGTGGGTGGCAGTCAGGAAGCGGTATCCCGGGTGACCCCCTTCCTGAAAGCTCTGGCCCCCGGAGAAGATCAGGGTTGGCTGCATTGCGGTCCGGTAGGCAGCGGGCACTTTGTGAAAATGGTCCACAATGGTATCGAGTACGGCATGATGCAGGCGCTGGCTGAAGGCTTCGCCATTTTGCAGGCCAAATCCGAGTTTGATCTGGACCTCGCTGCAGTGGCGGAGATGTGGCGCTATGGGAGTGTTGTCCGCTCCTGGCTGCTGGATCTGACAGCGGACACCTTGCAGAAAGATCAGGTTCTGGCCGACATTGCCCCGGTGGTGGCGGATTCCGGTGAAGGTCTCTGGACGGCCCAGGCGGCATTGGCCATGAAAATCCCGGCTCCGGTGATTACCCTCGCCCTGCAGATGCGCTGGGCGTCACAGGGGAAGGACGACTATGCGGCCAAACTTTTGGCCATGATGCGGAACCAGTTTGGCGGCCATGCCGTACAAAAGGAGGGCTGAGTGGATAATCAGTGCATTTGTCAGTTTGTCATTTTTGGCGCCACCGGCGACTTGGCCTGTAAAAAACTGCTCCCGGCCCTGTATCATCTGGAATGCGCCGGGATGATGCCCAAAGAAATGCGCATTCTCGCCTTTGGCCGGCGCCCCTGGGACGATCATGGCTGGCAGGACTTCCTCCGCGAACAGCTGGAAACCTACGCCGCAAATTATCATCCCGAGCACTTTGATGATTTTTGCCGGCATTTCAGCTATGTGCGTGGCGAAATTCACGACAAGGAGTCCTATCAACAGCTGCGCAGCGCCCTCACTTCTGAAGGCGCGGACAAACCGGCTGCCACCATATTTTATCTGGCGATCCGTCCCGCAGATTTTATTCCGGTCGTCCAGCAGCTCTCGGGTGCCGGATTCAATCAGGAGGGAGACTATCGTATTGTCATCGAAAAGCCCTTCGGCGATGACTTGGAAAGTGCCATGCGCCTCAACGAGCAATTGCACCGACATTTTCGCGAGGAACAGATTTATCGCATTGACCACTATCTGGGCAAGGAAATCGTCCAGAACCTGCTGGTGTATCGCTTTGCCAACCTGGCGGTTGAGGCCCTCTGGAATCGCAATTATATTGACCATGTGCAGATTACCGTGGCCGAAAAGGGCGGTATCGAAAGCCGTGCCGGCTACTATGACCAGGCTGGCGCGTTGCGCGACATGCTCCAGAATCATCTGATGCAGATTCTGACCCTGGTGGCCATGGAACCCCCACCCTCCCTGGAAGCCGATACTCTGCGCGACGAAAAAGTGAAGGTGCTCCGTTCCATTCGTCCCATTCCCAAATCGGCGGTGACCGCCTATGCCATGCGCGCCCAATATGGTCCGGGGGTCGTGGACGATCAGCATGTTCCCGGATATCAGGAC
>NZ_JABBOU010000041.1 GCF_018853465.1 Acidithiobacillus montserratensis | reverse complement strand
CCCGCCAGTGCTTCTGTGACCTTAGAGGCGGGGTTGGACCCGAACGGAGATCATCCCGGACAGGTATTGATTAAACTCAGTGACAAAGTGACCAAACAGACATTTTTTCAATATTACGTGCCCGCCGAGCAGGTGGTGAAAAGTGGAGAATCCGGAGATGCCTTGAATCCGGGTAGTCTGATGCGTAGCAAGGCGTAATTTTTGCGTATTTTTGCACAGGAGTATGGTTTATGACGGCTTCATTATCCGGTTTGGTGAGTGGTATTGATGTCCAATCCCTGATCAGTAACCTCAGTGCCGCTTATCAGGCGCCCATCACCCTGCTGCAGAATCAGCAAAAATCCTATCAGACGACCTTGAGTGCCTGGGGTACCCTGCAAAGCAGTCTGTCGGGTTTGCAGTCGGCCATGAGCAGTCTGCAGAATCTGGGTAGTACGAACAATCGCAGTGTGAGTCTTTCCAATAACAATGTCGCGACCGCCACGGCTGCTGCCAATGCGCCCCAAGGGAGTTACAGCCTCAGTAACATTGTCCTGGCGCAATCCCAAAGTATTTATTCGAATAATTTCTCCAGTGCCAGCAATAATTCAGTAGGCACCGGTACGCTGCAGATCCAGGTGGGCAGCGGTGCGGTGAAAAATGTCAGCATCAATGGGTCCAATGACAGCCTGGATGGTATTGCCAGTGCCATCAATCAGGCCAATACCGGCGTGAATGCCGCCGTGGTCTATGATGGTACCGGCTACCGGCTGACCTTGACCGGCAATGGCACGGGGGCCAGCAGTGCTTTTACGGTCAGCAGCAGCGGCGCCACCGGTAGCCTGGCTTCCCTGAGTTATAGCAGCGGGGTGTCGGGGTCCATGACTTTGAGTCAGCAGGCCCAAAATGCCGGCGTCAGCATTAATGGTTTGCCGGTGACCAGTACGAGCAATACCATATCCGGTGCCATTCCAGGGGTGACCCTGAATCTACTGCAGGCCAGTGGCAGCGCCACCTTGCAGGTTTCCAGTAGCAATGCGTCTTTTGTGACGGGGGTGCAGAGTTTCGTTACGGCCTTCAACAAAACCATGAGTACCATCAATCAGTTGACCGCTTATAACGCCCAGGCGGGCTCGGGTGGACCCTTGTTGGGCGATGCCTCGGTACAGGGCCTGCGTACCCAGTTGCTGGATATGATTTCCGGGCAGGGGGTAGGGATATCCTCGGGAAGTGCCTATAATTCACTGGGCAGCGTCGGGCTCGGGCTGACCAGCAGTGGCACCATCAGTCTGAATACCGGAACCTTGGGTACCGCGCTTTCTGCGGATTTCAATACCGTGGCGGGTCTTTTTGGTCAGGCGGGCAGTACCAGCAACAGTAATGTGCAATATCTGACCGCAAGCAGCGCGACCCAGGCGGGCACATACGCCATTAACGTGAGCCAGGCGGCCACCCAGGCCAGTACGTCCGGATCTGCAGCCATTCCTTCCGGAGGGATTCTCCAGAGTGAAAGTCTGACTTTCGGATCGGGGGGCAGTTCCGTGGTGGTGTCCCTGAGTTCGGGTAGCACCCTGACGGATATTGTCAACACCATCAACGATACTCTCCAGCAATCAGGCATGACGGGAATTACTGCGAGTGCCAACAATGGTTATCTGGAATTGCAATCCAATGCCTACGGGAGCGCCCAGTCTTTCACCGTCCAGTCCAATGTGGCTGCTGGGTCGGGTGGGACCGGGATTGGCACCAGCCTGATTACGGCAACAGGTACTGATGTGGCTGGCAGCATCAATGGTCAGGCCACCAGCGGTTCCGGTCAAACCTTGACCGTGACGGGGCCCGGCAATGCGGCGGGCTTGCAAGTGAAAATCACGGGTAACAGTACCGGAAACCTGGGTGCAGTCACTCTCAGTCAGGGTCTTTACCAGCAGATGAGCACCTTGTTGAGTTCCGCCCTGAATACCCAGAGTGGTTTTGTGACGGCTGCACAAAACGGCATTACCTCTTCCATCAATGGACTGGGCGCGCAGATCACTACCTTGCAGCAATCCGCTTCCAATCAGACCGCTCTGCTGACTCAGCAGTTTGCGGCCATGCAGTCACAACTGGCTTCGCTGCAATCGACCGGACAATATCTCAATGCTTTTTATTCTTCTGGTAATTCCAGTTCATCCAGTTCGAGTTCCAACGGTTAAACGAGGATTATGAACCATGAGTTATGCCACAGCAGCAGCCATGCAGGCCTACAAACAGGTCGGCAATCAGGGGGTATCCAGCGATCGTCTGGTTCTGTTGGGTCTGGAGGGGATTCTGGAACATATCCGCCGCGCCCGACTGGCCATTGTGTCCCATGACATCAGCAGCAAGGCCGAATCCATGGATAAGGCCTATCAACTCACTGCCCATCTTCTCGCCAGTGTCAATTTTGAGCAGGGCGGTGAAATTGCCAAAAATCTCGACAGTCTTTACCGTTTCCTGTTAAATCAGTTGGCACAAGCCAATATTTTTGATGATCTGCAGGCGCTGGATGCCTGCCAGCCGGTGCTGGAAGACTTGCGCGATGCATGGAGAGGATTGCTGGGACAATCATAAGGCAACTTCTCCGCTGTCAAGGGAGAGAGAATGATTGAGCAGCACGCCGTTGTCCTGGAAGATATTCTGCCCTTAAGCCTGAAGAAAGGTGAGTTAGACTCCCTGCGACGCAGTCGTCTGATGCGGGATAATCTGGCGCTGCTCAAGGCGCTGCTGGTGATGGACGATCATCTGCTGGCGGAAGATGAAAACCGCGATGCGACCAGTAGCCTCGAAACCAAAATCGATTTGTTGCTGTTGTTGGTGGGAAAAGGCATACAGGGGTTGGATCCCTTGCCGCCGGCCTATTCCTGTGCGCTGGGTGCTGAAAATCTGTACTGGGACGCGCCCTTTTCCGAAGATTTTCCCGGGGCTGGGAATCCTGTCTGCGTATCGCTGTTTCTCCGCCCGGGAATTGCCATGCCCTTGTTTTTGCCCGGTGTTCTTGAGAGTGATGCGAATAGATCAGGAGCAGCTACAGATACGCTGTTGCGTCATCATTTGCATTTTCAGGTGGATACCCGTGTGCAAGAATCACTGGATCGACTAATATTCCGTCATCATCGGCGTGCCATTGCGCGCAGAAAGGATCATCACCCTCTATCCGCTGATTGACAGGTTGTCGTTATGTACACTGAGGTAAACACAGAAATCGAGGCAGGCAGGGAGAGGCGCAGTCTGTCGCGAGAAAGCTGTGGACTGGTGGGCGGCAGTCAGCCGATTCAACGCATGACCGCCATGCTCGCCAAGGTGGCGGCAACCGATTGCACGGTGTTGATACTGGGAGAATCAGGAACGGGAAAGGAAGTGATCGCCCGTTGCCTGCATCAGCATTCCCTGCGACGCCAAGGGCCCTTTGTGGCCGTTAATTGTGGGGCGATTCCCGAAGATCTCATGGAAAGTGAGTTGTTCGGTCATGAAAAAGGGGCTTTTACGGGCGCCCTGGCGGCGCGCAAAGGGCGCTTTGAGTTGGCCGAGGGAGGGACGCTCTTTCTCGATGAAATCGCCGAAATGAGTCCGCAAATGCAGGTCAAGCTGCTGCGGGTGCTGCAGGAAAAACAGTTCGAGCGGGTCGGTGGCTCACGCTTGCTGACCAGTAATGTGCGGGTGCTGGCTGCTACCCATCGTAATCTGGAAGCGCGCATTGACGAAGGCTGTTTTCGTGAAGATTTATATTACCGTTTGAATGTGTTCCCGGTGGAAGTACCTCCCTTGCGCGAACGCCCCGGCGATATCCACTTGCTGTTTCGCTATTTTATTGACAGATTGGTGGGGGAGGGGCATCTTCCGGTGCAACTGGAGGAGAGCGCCCTCCGGGCCATGGATGCCTATCACTGGCCCGGTAATGTCCGCGAGTTGCGGAATCTTGCCGAAAGACTGGTGATTCTCCATGGCGGCGAAACCCTTTCTGACGAACAGCTGCCAGCCCGTATTCGCAAAATCGAAAATCCTGAAATGGCAGATGAGCGGCAAAGTCTTGCCAGCGTTTGGGCCCAGCCGGTATCGTGCCTCCCTGATGAGCCCTTCGACCTCAAGTTGCATCTGGAAGAAATCGAGAAGGATTTTCTGCTGCAGGCTCTGGCCGTGTGTGATCAGGTCGTGGCCAGGGCTGCGGATCGCCTGGGTTTACGGCGCACGACCATGGTAGAAAAACTCAAAAAGTATGGATTGAATACGCTGCGGGATCAGGATAATTGATGTCTGAAGACATTGTCGCGTCTGCCCCTGATGCTTCCCGCCTCATGGAGGCATTTCGCCTTTTCAATCAAACCTCACAAGAACTGACCGAAGCTTACGGTACCCTGCAGCAAGAGGTGCAGCGTCTTTCTGCTGAGCTGGCCGAGGCCAATGTCCGCCTGCGGGCGGAGCTGGAAGCCAAGCAAACAATGGGAGAACGTCTGGCCCTGCTGCTGGAGATGTTGCCGGGCGCTGTACTGGTGATTGACCATGGGGCATTGATTGTCGACATGAATCCCGAAGCCATTCGCTTGCTGGGCGCAGACTTGCGGGGTGCTGATTGGCAATCCCTGCAACCCCGGCCCATGCCCGGTGCCCGGGATGAATGGTGCTTGTTGCGCGGAGATGCCACGGGTCAACCCGTGCAGGTGACCATGGCCGTGAATGCCCTGCCCGGTGAAGGGGGGCAGGTCATTCTGCTGCAGGATGTCACGGCGGCCCGGGCCCGGGAGGAGGCCGCACAACGGCGCGAACGCCTGGCAGCCATGGGCGAAACCATGGCGGGTCTGGCCCATCAGTTACGCACCCCCCTGGCCACAGCCTTGTTGTCAGTGTCGCAAATGCGTTATGAACGCGGGGCAGAGTCCTTTGCACGGCAGCAACTGCGCGCGCAGGAAAGACTGCAACATCTGGACGCGACCATTGATGCCATGCTGCGTTTTTTGCGGGGAGCGGATCAGGAAGGGGGATCGGTGTCCTTGGGAGAGATCCTTGCGGCCCTGCAAAGAGAGTGGGAGCCACATTTTCGTCAAAAAAATGTCGTTCTGCAGATAGGGGCTGCGGAGGATGACTGGTTTTTGACGGGAACCCTCGCGGCCTGGGTGAGTGTGCTGGCGAATGTGCTCCATAATGCCCTTATTTTCAGTCCTGCGGAGCAGCCGGTACAACTCACCTTGCAAAAAAACCCGGATAATACCTTGCGCCTTGCCATCCGCGATTTTGGTCCGGGTATTGCTGAAGCAGATCAGGAAAGGATTTTTACGCCTTTTTATACCAGTCGTCGGGACGGGACGGGATTGGGGCTCGCCATCACCCGCAATTTTGTGGTCGCCATGGGCGGCAGTATAACCCTCGAAAATGTCTGTCCCGGGGCCTGTATCGTGCTCAATGTACCGCTGTGGCAGGTGACTCAGCCACTTTCCAGCGGCGCCATGAATCAGGAGTTGTAAGTATATGGGGTCTAATCCAACGCGAATCTTGCTGGTCGAAGATGATGTGCATCTGGCGGAAGTCTTGCAGGAAACCCTGGAAGATCAGGGCTATCAGGTGCAATGGGCGGAGGATGGGACAGCGGCTTTGCGTTTGCTGACCGGGGCCGGATTTGATCTGGTACTCAGTGATGTGCAAATGCGCCCCATGGATGGTTATACCCTCCTGAAGACTCTGAGCACCCGGCATGACGCGCCGCCGGTACTGATGATGACGGCCTGGGGGACCATCGTCGAAGCGGTCCAGGCCTTGCAGAATGGGGCTGTGGACTATCTGGTCAAACCCTTCACAGCCGATGTGCTCCTGGAAAAGATGCGGAAGTATGCGGTGCCGCATTGCGCCCCCGATGCCCGGGGGCCCATCGCCCAATCCGAAGCGATGCAGGCGACCCTGGAAATGGCGAGAAAGGTCGCCCCTACGGATGCCAGCGTGTTGCTGATGGGGGAAAGCGGCGTCGGCAAGGAGGTGCTGGCACGCTTTATTCATCAGCAGAGCCGGCGTCAGGCGAAGCCTTTTGTGGCGGTCAATTGTGCAGCCATTCCCGAAACCCTGTTGGAGGCCACCTTGTTTGGGCACGAAAAGGGCGCTTTTACCGGCGCCACCCAGAGTAGTGCCGGAAAATTTGAACAGGCTCAGGGAGGGACGCTGCTTCTGGATGAAGTCACCGAAATGCCCATTCAATTGCAGGCCAAATTGCTGCGCGTTTTGCAGGAGCGTGAATTGGAGCGGGTGGGCGGTAAACAGACGGTTACCCTGGACATTCGCCTGATTGCCACCAGCAATCGGGATTTGCGCCAGGCGGTGGCGGAGGGTGTATTACGTGAGGATCTGTATTATCGCCTGCAGGTTTTTCCGCTACAGATTCCACCGTTGCGCGAACGCCAGGCGGACATTCTGCCTTTGGCGGAGTATTTGCTGCGCCGTCATTGTCAGCAGATGGGCCTGCCCCTCAAACGACTCAGCATGTCGGCCAAGCAGCAACTCTATTTTTATGATTGGCCCGGCAATGTCCGGGAACTGGAAAATGCCTTGCAAAGAGCTCTCATTCTTGCTCAGGGTGATGACATTCATGCGGAAGATTTGGGGTTGCCGGTGGGGTTGCCGGTTCAACTTCCGTTGTCTGCTGTGCCATCATCAGACCTGGCAGGACTTGTGCCCGGGGAGTCAGAAGGGGACACTGAGACGGATGCAGAAGCCAATCTTGCCTTGGATGACTTGCGCGCACATCATGAACGTGAAGCGATTGCTTTGGCTTTACGCCAGAGTCAAGGCTCCAAGACGCAGGCAGCAGAGCGTTTGGGTATCAGTCCAAGGACCCTGCGCCATAAAATCCAGCGTTTTCGTGAAGCGGGATATGAACTGGGTTGAGATTGGCCTGTAAATTGCATGTATTTCGGCAAGAATGAACTATAGGTGCGATCATGAGTAGTGTAGATTCTCTGGATTCCTTGATGACGCAATTACGCGCTCTGGCTGAACAGGCGCAAGGGGTGAAAGTCCCGGAAAAATCCCCTACGGGTCCGGATAGCTTTGCCAACACCCTCAAAGATATGGTGGGTTCTGTAAACCATCAGCAAAGTCAGGCCAATACCTTGCAGTCTGATTTTGCCGGCGGTGACAAATCGGTCAGTCTCAGTCAGGTGATGGTGGCCTCACAAAAAGCTGATCTTTCTTTCCAGACCATGCTTCAGGTACGCAATAAACTGGTTTCCGCGTATCAGGACATCATGAATATCCAGGCATAGTCGTGATCATCTTTCAGCTCTGGCGTAGAGACTGCTGATGGCCACGGAAACGGCGACCAATTTCAATCTGTCGGGGGGAGCAGCAGAAGTCCAGCGCCGCTGGCAGGAAATGCCGCCCAATCGGCGTTTGGGTGTGCTGGTGGCTCTGGCGGCAGTAGTGGCCATATTGATTGCCGCTATTTTCATGGGCGGGAAGCCCTCTTACAAGGTGTTGTACACCAATCTTTCTGATCGCGATGGCGGGCAGGTGATTGCAGAATTGCAAAAACTGAATGTGCCCTATCAGATCAGTGATGGCGGTGCAGTTATTTCTGTACCCGCCAATAATGTCTATGCCACCCGCATGAAGCTGGCTGCCGATGGCTTGCCCAAGGGCGCTGGGGTAGGCTTTGCCTTGCTCGACCATGAGCCCATGGGGACCAGTGATTTCGTCGAACATGTCAATTATCAACGAGCGCTGGAAGGTTCTCTGGAAAGAACCATCGCTTCACTGAGTTCCGTGCAGGGTGCCAAAGTACATCTGGCTATGCCCAAGCCTTCAGTCTTTCTCAGTGAACAGGAAAAACCCACGGCTTCGGTCATGCTGGATTTATATCCCGGTCGTGAACTGAGCGCCGCTCAGGTGGCGGGCATTGTCCATCTGGTCGCAGCCAGTGTTCCGGGTTTGCAGGATAAAAACGTCACCGTGGTTGATCAGCATGGTCATTTACTGAGTAGTCAGGCCAATGCGGATACCGGTTTGCAGCCTTCTCAGCTGGCTTATCAGCGCGCCGTGGATCAGCAATATGAAAAGCGCATTCAGGCGATTCTGACCCCGATTGTGGGGGCCAAAGGTGTCCGCGTTGCGGTATCTGCAGATATTGATTTTGCCAAAAGCGAAAGCAGCTCGGTAAGCTACGGTAAGGGTCAGATTCTCAGTCAGCAAACCCAAACCAGTTCCGGTACGGGCGGGTCGGGCCCTTATGGTGTTCCGGGGGCGCTGTCCAATACCCCTCCCGGAGTGGCGGTGGCGCCACTGGTGGCTCCCGTGGCTTCCAATCTTTCTCCGGCCGCGCTGATTGCTCTGGCGCCTACTCTGAAAATGCTGGCACCGACGCAAAGCAGTGCAGGCACGACGACCAACTATGATGTCGATAAAACGATCGTGCATACGGTGCAGCCGGTCGGCACCGTCAAGCGCCTTTCCGTGGCTGTGCTGGTCGATGATCAGGTGACGGAAAGTACCCTCGGTGCCGTCAAGGCAAAGCCCTTGTCCACAGCGCAACTGGCGCAGATCCAGCAGCTGGTGGAAGATGCCATTGGCTATAGTGCCAAACGCGGCGATACGGTCAAAGTGGTGAATATGCCCTTTACTACCCAGTCAGCGGCCAGCACCCTGCCCTGGTGGCAGCAGTCCTGGTTCTTGAATCTCATGAATAGTGGACTGCGCTATCTGGTCATTCTTTTTGTCGCTTTTTTGCTCTATTTCGGGGTGGTGCGGCCACTCCTGAAGCGCCGCCTGCGTCAGGAACCGGCCATGGATGCGGTCAACACGGCCGCAGAGCAGGAGAAAGCCGCTGAAGCTTCCCAACCGTCGGCGGCAGCTATGGCCAATGCGGAGGCGATTCGCGAGCAGGTCAGTATCCCGGGCAATCCTCTGGAGACGGACTTGTATGTGTCCCGGCAGTTGGTGATGCAGGATCCCGCCAGGGCAGCCCAGGTGGTCAAGGAATGGTTGTCCAATGAGCACGAGTGAAAATCTTACGGGTATTGACCGTAGTGCCATCCTGCTGCTCAGCCTCGGCGAGGATGAAGCCGCTGAAGTGATGCGTCATTTGGGGCCGCGCGAAGTCCAGAAGCTCGGCGCGGCTATGGCGCGTTTATCCCACATCTCTACCGATCAGGTGCAGGTGGTGCTTTCGGATTTTCGTTCACGCCTGGAACGCCAGACTTCTCTGGGGGTGGGCAGCGACCAGTACATCCGCGCGATGTTGACCAAAGCATTGGGGGCCGACAAGGCAGGTAGTCTCATTGACCGGATTCTCCATGGCGGAGATGCCAGTGGTCTGGAAAACCTGAAATGGATGGATGCCCGCTCCATTGCCGATTTGATCAAGCTGGAGCACCCCCAGGTGATCGCTATGATTTTTGCTTATATGGAGCCGGAGCAGGCCGGAGAAGTCATTCATCATCTTCCCGAGCGGCTGGTCAGTGAGGCGATGATGCGCCTCGCCAGTCTGGAAACGGTGCAACCGGCCGCTATCAGGGAGTTGAATGAAATTCTCGAAGAGCAGATTTCCGGAGAAGCCCAAAGTTTGCAGGTGGCGAGCCTGGGAGGCGCCAAAGCCGCTGCCGATGTGCTCAACCGCCTGGAAACCAGTCTCTCCACCAGCATTCTCGATAATATGCGCGAAACCGATGATGAGCTGGCCGATAAGGTCCAGGAAAAAATGTTTGTCTTTGATGATCTGATCAAGCTGGATGATCGGAGTATGCAGGTTTTGCTGCGGGAGATTCCCTCGGACGGTTTCGTGACTGCTCTGAAAGGGGCCAACACTGCCCTGCGCGAAAAATTCTTTGCGAATATGTCCAAACGTGCCGCTGAAATGATGCGTGATGATCTGGAAGCCAAAGGACCCGTGCGGGTGAGCGAGGTAGAAAGCAGTCAAAAAGCGATTTTACAAATTGCCACGCGATTGGATGCGGCAGGACAGTTGAGTCTGGGTGGTGGCAGTAGTGAGGCCATGCTGTGAGCAGGCTGAAACCATGAGGGATCGTGCGGATATCATTTCCGGAGACAGTGCCGCCCGTATAGAACGCTGGCAGTTACCCGAGGTAAGAGGGACTTCCGATAAAGCGGCCACTCAGGATGTCGTCCCGGAAAATGGTGAAACCCTGAGCGTGGCTGCGGTAAATTTGCCGACTACGGAGCAACTGCAAGCCCTTTATGCAGAAAGTGAGAAGTCCGGTTGGGAGCAGGGCTATCGTCATGGGCAGCAGAAGGGCAGGGAGGAGGGTTATGCCGAAGGCTTGGCCCGGGCAGAAGCGGAAAGACGGGCGCTGCAAAATATCCTGGCCGGTTTTTTTTCGCCCTTACAGGCTTTGGATAGCAGCGTGGAGCAGTCTTTGTTGTCCCTGTCCCTGGAAATAGCCCGTCAGGTACTACGCCACGAGTTGCAGTTACGCCCGGAAATCCTCTTGCCGGTATTGCGTGAAGCCCTGCGGGCAGTGCCGCTGCGCAGTGTCAGGCCGGATTTGCATATGCATCCCGATGATGTGGAGATGCTGCAGCGCCTTATGCCGGAACTGGTCGATCAGGGAGTCACCCTGATTGCTGATGCCCAGATCGAACGCGGTGGTGCCGTTTTGTCTGCTGGCCTCGATGACAATACCGCCAGACCTGACCGGCGCTGGCAGGATCGCGAACTGGATCATGCTGCCACGCAACTGGATTTGCGTCTGGAAACCCGCTGGCGTCTGGTCCTGGAGCGGTTGTTTGGAGAGATGTCGGCATGATGCTGCGTTTTGCTGACCGCCAGAAACTCTGGGGTAATAACCTGGATACCTACGCCCAACGTTTACCGCAAGCTTTTCCAGATTTGTTGCCCAGTGGCAGGCTGGTACGCATGGTCGGTCTGGTTTTGGAAGCCGAAGGTTTTGATGCCAGCGTGGGGACACGCTGCCGTGTCGAAGCCGCATATCAACGCGGCATTGATGCAGAAGTGGTGGGTTTCCAGAATGAAAAGCTCCAGTTGATGGCGGCAGGCGACTTGCACGGCGTCCGGCCTGGCGCTCGCGTCCAGCCCCTGTCTGGAGAAGCCCAGGCCAGTGTCAGCGAACGTTTGCTGGGCCGGGTTCTGGATGGTCAGGGGCAGTTTCTCGATGATCTGGGACCGGTGTCGGGACAAACCCGGGTTCCTCTTTTGGGCGTGACCATCAATCCCATGCAGCGCGCTCCGGTAACCCGTACGCTGGATGTGGGAGTGCGGGCCATCAATGCCCTGTTTACCATTGGTCGCGGTGCGCGCATGGGTCTGTTTGCCGGTAGTGGAGTGGGTAAAAGCGTATTACTGGGCATGATGGCACGCAATACCGAAGCCGATGTCATCGTCGTCGGGTTGATTGGCGAACGCGGCCGGGAAGTAAAAGAGTTTATTGAGGATATTCTGGGTGCCCAGGGTTTGAGTCGGGCTGTGGTGGTGGCTGCACCTGCCGACGTTCCTGCCTTGACGCGCATTCGCGGTGCTCATCTGGCCACGGCCATTGCCGAATATTTCCGCAATCAGGGCAAGCATGTGTTGTTGCTCATGGATTCGCTGACCCGCTATGCCATGGCCCAGCGTGAAATTGCCCTCGCAGTGGGGGAACCTCCCGCCGTGCGCGGCTATCCGCCCTCTGTCTTCGCACGCTTACCGGCCCTGGTGGAAAGGGCCGGTAACGGGCCGGTGGGTGGAGGCAGTATTACGGCGTTTTATACGGTACTGATGGAGGGGGATGATCAGCAGGACCCCATTGCCGATAACGCCCGGGCGGTGCTCGACGGTCATCTGGTCTTGTCGCGGAGTCTGGCCGAACAGGGGCATTATCCGGCTATTGATCTGGAGGCCTCCATCAGTCGGGTTATGCCGAACATTGTTTCCCAGCCGCAGATTCAACAGTTGCATCGCTTGAAGCGTCTCTACAACCGGTATCGGGAACACCAGGATCTGATGGCCGTGGGGGCTTATACGCCGGGCATGGATCCCGTTCTGGATCAGGCGGTGCGTGCTTATCCTGCTATTCTGGGATTTCTCCGGCAGAATCAGCAGCAGTCAGTAGCCTTGGCAGATAGCCAGACACAGCTGGCGCAATTGATGTTGCCTTACATGGAAGAAGGTTAGATTGATGATGAGTCGTCAGAATGTTCTGTCGTTTTTGCGGGAGGACGCCGATAAAAAGCAAAAAGAGTTGGCCATTCGCCTCGGAAAACAGCGCAAATTGCTCCAGGAAATTGAGCAGAAAATGCAGTTGCTGGATAATTATCTGCTCCAGTACCGCAGTCAGGCGATAGCAGCAGAAGCCTCCGGTATTTTGGGGTCCCAGGCCCTGGATACCCGGAATTTCATTCGTCAACTGGAACAGGTGCTGCACATTCAAAGAGACAATGTGTTGCGTCAGCAGCAGAGTGTTGCCCAGTTGCACGCAGAGTGGGCATCGGCCCGGGTTCGGGAAAAGGGCTTTGCAGCCTTGGCAAAAAGGCTGGAAGTAGAACAGCAAGATCAAGAACTGCGCAAGATTCAGAAAGAGCTGGATGAATGGGCACAGCGTCGCCCCGTTCTTCGATGATCTGGTGTGAAATTTGCTTGCTTGTCTACTGAGGTTCATATACTGAGGATTGATCCGGATGACTGCCGTCAGCATTGTTAGCCCTACGCCTTCAACAAATACCATACCCGGTCCGGGGAGCCAGTCTTCCCGTAGTGTGGCACAATCTGTGGCTCATCCTGCTGCCCCGTCTGCTGCCCAAACGCTTGCCGGCTCTACAAGTCAGGAAAACCAGGGGCATGCTGCGTTTGCGGCGGTCATGGCCAAGCAGCAATCCCGGGAAGCGCAGCACCAAAATACGCCAGGCAGCGCCGCCGGTCCTGATGCGCGTCTTGCAGGATCCACCAAGCTTCAGCCTGCTGCTGACACCTTGCCCGGCGATGCAGCTGCAGCAATGGGTTCAGCAGGCGGCAAAAACATGCCGCAAGCAGTACTGAGTAAGTCGGAACAGAATCAAAGCAAAACTCACTCTGACAGCGCCAGGAAAAAGGACATCTCCGCACAGGCGCCGGAAGACCTGCTCAGCAGCCTGCTTCCCGGGCTAGCCATACCCTTGCCGGCTCCTGTGCCGGTGAATGTGGTCACGAATCCACCGGTCAATCCTGGTCTTGCTCCGTCCTCAGAGTCTCCGGCATTGTCTAAAGGTTTTTTGGTAACATACGGGAGTGCTGAAAAGCCGGTATCCCCAAATAGCCCGCTGCTCCATCTCCAAACGGATGTCATGGCGCATGATGGAAAGGCGTCGGATGCGGCGGCGCACACAAGCAGGCAGGGTGGCCTGTCGCCCGGGGATACGGGACACCTGCCGCAAAATCTGCTGCATGATCTGGTCACCGCAGTGTCCGCAAAGCAGAGCAGCGTCCCAGCTACGATCAACAATAACTTATTGCTTGATGCAAACCATGGGCTGCCTAAATATGCCGCTGAGTCGGTCAGCAGTCTATCGCAAAATAACCCTCCAACCTTGCTGACAGGAATGCTCCCCAATAATGTCACACCCAGTAGCCCCGGACAGGTGCTTGCGACTCCGCTGGGAGCAAATCCACAATGGGGAGAAGCGCTCGGACAGCAGGTCCAATGGCTGCTTGGGCAGGACATTCAGCAGGCCAAGCTGCAACTGAATCCTCCCCATCTGGGTCCGCTGGAAGTACATCTGGACATCCAGGCTAACGGGCAAGCGAATGCGACTTTTCTTTCTCCCCATCCTGAGGTGTTGCAGGCCATAAGTAATGCCATTCCCCAGTTGCAGCAGAGTTTTGCTGCGGCCGGAATGAGCCTCGGGCAGACCAATGTCGGTGCCGATGGAGGGGGGCGCTATTTTTCAAAAAATAAGCCCGCTTCGACGACATCCGTCAAAACGCTGACGGAAGCCGGGGACAGTCCCGCTGCTCTGGCCATGCTCAGGGTGCAGCTCGGTCTGATCAACGCTTTTGCATGATTCTTGCAATGTCCTGATACTCCCTATACGGTGACGCTATGGCACAGGATATTCTTTCTCAGGATGAAGTGGATGCTCTTTTCAAGGGCATGGCAGATGGTGATGTCGACACTCAGCCGGAACCGGAGCCCGAGCCTGGTGGTGTGCGTCCTTACGATCTGGCCAATCAGGATCGCATTGTGCGTGGGCGTATGCCGACCCTGGAAGTGGTCAATGAGCGCTTTGCCCGGCTATTTCGGGTCAGCCTGTTCAATTTTTTGCGGCGCACCGCAGAAATATCGGTGGGTCCCGTACGCCTCATCAAATATAGTGAATTTATTCGTCGGCTGGTGGTTCCCAGTAATATCAATATTGTCCAAATCAAACCGCTGCGTGGTTCAGGATTATTTGTATTTGATCCGCGCCTGATTTTTGCTGTGGTGGACAATTATTTCGGGGGAGATGGACGTTTTCATGCGCGGATTGAAGGGCGAGAATTTACCCCCTTGGAACAGCGCATCATCAAAAGGCTTCTGGATCTGGCTTTCAAGGACTTCAAAAATGCCTGGACACCCGTGATAGAATTACAACCCGAGTTGAACCGTTCAGAAGTCAACCCGCAATTTGTCAGTATTGCTACACCGACAGAAGTGGTTATTGTCAGCACCTTCAATGTGGAACTGGAATCAGGGAGCGGTACTTTCGAGATTTGTCTGCCTTATGGCATGGTAGAACCGGTGCGTGATCAGTTGACTGCCGGAACCACCGCTGATCGTTCGGAAATTGACCGTCGTTGGGTGCAGTCCTTGCAGGATGAAATGCAGGAGGCGTCACTGGTTGTGGAAGTACAATTCCTGCAAACCCAACTCACGCTTCGGCAATTATTGGCTTTGCGTGATGGCGACATCATTCCGGTGGAAATGCCCGAAGCGGTTTATGCCCAGGTGGATGGTATTCCGGTGTTTTCAGGAAAATACGGCGTTTCAAACGGCAAGGTGGCCGTGCAGGTAGAAAAACAATTATGCCCGGAAATGCTCGCCGGGCAGGCGGCCATGGCGGCCATGGAGAACTGAATGATGGTCGAAGAACAGGAAGTCTCAACAGAGAGTGGCGCAGCGCCTGTAGATAACGAGCAGGCCGATGATATTATGGCCGATTGGGCAGCCGCAATGAGTGAGCAGAAAGCTGCTGAAGCGCCACAGCCTCAGGACGAAATGCCCAAGCCCGAAGTGGGCCAGTCTGCTGATGCGGAACAGGCTGCAGGACTTTCTGAAGCGCCTTCAGGAAAGCCTACACCGGTACCCATGCCAGAGTTACAGGTTTCTCGATCGGCCGGTACCCAGGCACAAAATCTCGACATGATTCTGGATATTCCGGTGACCCTGTCAGTGGAATTAGGCAAAACCAAAATCCAGATTCGTAATCTGCTGCAGTTGGCTCAGGGTTCGGTGGTCGAGCTGGAGCGGCTCGCCGGCGAGCCCATGGATGTACTGGTCAACGGTTATCTGATTGCGCAAGGCGAAGTGGTGCTGGTCAATGACAAATTTGGTATTCGTTTGACCGATATTGTCAGCCCTGCAGAGCGCGCCAAAAAATTGCGATGAGCGATTCAGGTATCCCATTCAGCCGCCAATTCTCCCCGGCAGCTGCGCCAAAATTTTGGCTGCCTGGCGGGTTCTTGGCGGTGGTCAGCCCTTTTGCTTGTGCGGGCACTCCCCCGGCAATGGAAACGGGCAGTCCCTTTTCCTGGATGGCCATCATGCAACTGTTTGCGGCATTAGTGTTTGTTTTAGCGATATTTTTCGTGGTGATCTGGATGCTCAAACGCTTCCAGCCGGGTTCTCTGGGTAGTGCTGCCGGTGGACTGCGGGTGATCAGTTCCCTGCCATTGGGTGCGCGGGAACGCCTTTTGCTAGTACAGGTTGGCGAGCAGCAATTGCTCCTTGGGGTGACCCCGACAGGTATCCACCTGTTGCACGCTTTGGAGACACCGCTGCCCGAAACCACCCGTCAATCAGCGACGGCTTTTGCCAGCTGGTTACGTACAGCGATGGAGAGGCGCAAGCAAGGATCATGGAGCCCCAATACCCCACCCAGCCCCGCAGGGGACATCAAGGCCGGCGTACAAAATACGTCGTCGGAATCCTCCTCGCTGGACTAGCTGTCTTACCCGGAATAGCCCTGGCAGCAGGTTTGCCAGCACTGACCGCTACTCCCCAGGCGGGTGGTGGCACGGAGTACAGCCTCAGCATTCAAACCTTGATTTTCATGACCGTGCTGGTGTTTTTGCCGGCCATGCTGCTGATGATGACGGCTTTCACCCGCATAATCATTGTCTTGTCCCTGTTAAAGCAGGCTCTGGGTTCTACCCAGATGCCGCCCAGTCAAATTATTGTCGGTCTATCTCTGTTTTTGACTTTTTTTGTGATGGCCCCGGTTTTTCAGCAACTCAATACCCAGGCCCTGCAACCGCTCACCAAAAACCAGATCAATCTGACCGAGGCTATGTCGCGCGCCGAAGGGCCATTGCGCACCTTCATGCTTTCCCAGACCCGACCCGATGATCTGGCCCTGTTTGTGAAGCTTTCTGGGCATAAACAATTGCAGGCACCAGCCGATACGCCCATGACTCTGCTGATTCCGGCTTTTGTGACCTCGGAGCTGAAAACCGGCTTTCAGATCGGGTTTTTGATTTTTATTCCTTTTGTCATTATCGATCTGGTGGTGGCGGCGGTGCTGATGTCCATGGGGATGATGATGCTGTCACCGGTCACCATTTCCTTCCCATTTAAGCTGATGTTGTTTGTACTGGTGAATGGCTGGGATCTGGTGATTGGTTCGCTGGTACAAAGCTTTATCCATTAGGAGAATGTCATGACTCCCGAAAGCGTCATCGATATAGGGCAACAGGCCATCTGGACGACTCTGCTGTTATCCGCCCCTCTGTTGGGTATCGCCCTGGTGGTCGGAGTGCTGGTCAGCATTTTTCAGGCGGCCACGCAAATCAACGAAATGACCTTGAGTTTTGTGCCGAAGGTGGTCGCCATGGGGCTGGTCATGGTGATTCTGGGGCCCTGGATGCTGCATTTGATGATGGATTACACCATCCAGCTTTTTCATGATATTCCCCATCTCATCGACCAATGATTCATTTCAGCAGCCTGCAACTGGAACACTGGATCGGTCTGGTCTTCTGGCCCTTCGTCCGGGTCTTGGCTTTGCTGACTACAGCGCCGGTATTCAGTGCTACCCAGGTCCCTGTCCAGGTCCGGGTCGGGCTGGCTCTACTCATCAGTGTGGCGATTGCACCGGCGCTTCCGGCTATGCCGGCCGTGCATTTTCTCAGTGGGGAAGGGCTGGTATTGCTGATTCAGCAATTATTGATCGGCTTTGCTCTGGGTTTTGCCATTACCCTGATTTTCAGCGTGATTCAGTTTTCTGGTTCAGTCATCAGCTTGCAGATGGGCCTGGGTTTCAGTAGTTTTTTTGATCCCACGACCGGGGTACAAGTGCCGACTTTATCCAATTTTCTCAATTTGCTGGTCTTGCTGCTTTTTATGGGCATGAATGGGCAATTATTGGTGCTGGCGACCTTGATGCGCAGCTTTACGGTATTACCGGTTAGCACTCAGCTCAGCCTGAATCCCTCGGCCTGGCACTTGCTGGTCAGCGAGGGGGCAGTCATATTTTCTCTGGGGCTGGCGATTTCCACCCCGGTACTGGGTACTTTGATTTTGGTGAATATTGCCCTGGGGATATTGGGCAAACTCGCTCCGCAACTGAACATTTTCGTAATTGGCTTTCCGCTGTTATTGGGCCTGGGACTCTTGGCCATATATATATTCATGCCGGCCATGCAGATGCTCGTGGAACATCTGCTCAACTTGTCCATGAACGTGGCCGGAAAGACCCTGCTTATGGCGGCGCGACCATGAGCATCTGTATTCGAGGGGCTTTCTGATGGCAGAAGAAAACGCCCAGGAACGAACAGAAGCGGCGACGCCGAAGCGCCAGGAGGATGCCCGTAAAAAAGGGCAGGTGGCGCGCTCCCGGGAATTATCCACCAGTGCCTTGCTGCTGGTTTCCGCAAGTCTGTTCTATGGCTTTGCTGATCATATATATCAGAGTCTTATGGCTTTTTTATATGCCGGTCTGCATTTGTCTACGCCGGAAATGACCGATACCAGCGATTTACTCCGGCATTTTGCACGCATGTTGATGATGGCCACCTGGATGGCCTTGCCGTATTTCCTGATTTTGATGGTGGCGGTGCTGGCAGCAGGATTGATGGTGGGTGGTTGGGTGTTCAGTACCCAGTCTTTGATACCGGATTTTACCAAGCTGGACCCCATCAGTGGCCTGCAAAAAATCATCTCCAAACATGGTGCCTTGGAACTCGTCAAAGCGGTTCTGAAAACGGTAGTTATCGGCGGTTTTGGCGTGACCTTGCTGTGGGCCCAGCGCCATGCGCTGTTCGGGTTGTTACAGGAAACGCCCGATCAGGCGCTTTTGCAGTTGATGCATATGAGCGGGCTGATATTTTTGATTCTGTCTGCGACCACTCTGCTGATTGTGGTATTTGATGTGCCTTTCCAGATCTGGACACTGAATCAAAAGTTGAAAATGTCCCATCAGGAAATCAAGGATGAAATGAAAGAATCCGATGGTAATCCCGAAATCAAATCCAAGGTACGCGCCATGCAGCGCGAGATGGCGCGGCGGCGGATGATGGCGGCCATTCCCAAAGCGGATGTGATTGTGACCAATCCAACCCATTATGCGGTGGCTTTGCGCTATAAGGAAGGAGAGCAACGCGCCCCGCTGCTGCTCGCCAAGGGTATGGATCACGTTGCCGCCAGAATTCGAGAAATTGCCGCTGAGCATCATATTCCGATAGTCGAGGCCCCGCCGCTGGCCCGCGCGCTCTATCATCATGTCGAGCTGGAACAGGAAATTCCTGCCAGCTTGTATCGGGCAGTCGCAGAACTTCTCGCCTATTTATATCAACTGCGGGTTGCTACCCCGCAGCAGTATCCCCCATTGCCGGAAACCTGGTCGGTGCCGGCAGAACTGGATCAACGAGAATAAACGATGAACTTGCTCAATCGCCTGCTCCAGAAACTGAACTGGCATAGCTTGGCCGCGCCGATACTGGTCATCATGGTGCTGGCCATGTTGATCATTCCGCTGCCCACCTTTCTCCTCGATATACTTTTTACCTTCAATATTACCTTGGGGTTGATTATTCTGCTGGTCAGCCTCTATATGAAGCGCCCCCTGGAGTTTGCGGCTTTTCCGACGGCGTTGCTGTTGACGACCCTGTTGCGCTTGTCCCTGAATGTGGCTGCCGCCCGCATTATTTTGCTGCATGGCCAAAATGGTCCGGGGGCTGCAGGGCAGGTCATTGAATCCTTTGGACAGTTTGTGGTGGGCGGTGACTATGTTGTGGGTATTATTGTCTTTGCCATTCTGGTCATCATTAACTTCGTGGTGATCACCAAAGGTGCCGGCCGCATTGCGGAAGTCAGCGCACGTTTTACTCTGGATGCCATGCCCGGCAAACAGATGGCCATTGATGCGGATTTGAACGCCGGAATTATCGACCAGGAAGAAGCTCATCGGCGCCGCAGTGAAATTGCCCAGGAAGCCGACTTTTTCGGTTCCATGGATGGTGCCAGCAAGTTTGTGCGTGGTGATGCTGTCGCTGCTATATTGATATTATTCATCAATTTGATCGGTGGCCTGATTATAGGTATCTGGCAACATGGCCTGAGTCTAAGTACGGCAGCCCACGATTACACCCTGTTGAGTATTGGTGATGCGCTGGTCGCACAAATCCCAGCGCTGGTCATCTCCATTGCTGCCGGTATTGTGGTCAGTACCGTCAATACCGGTCAGGACCTGGGTAAGCAATTGATCGGTCAGGTATTCCAAAACCGCGAAGTGCTGACTATCGTGGCGGTGATCCTTGCTATCCTGGGGTTGATTCCGGGAATGCCCCATTTACCTTTTCTAGGAGCTGCTGCTTTGCTGGGGGGGATCGTCTGGTATGGTAAACAACCTAAAGCGCCGGAAAAGGCTCCCGAAGTTCCCAGCAGCAATGAGCCCGAGGAAGTCACCTGGGCCAGTGTTGAACCTTTAGATCCCTTGGGTCTGGAAGTGGGCTATCGCTTGATTCCTCTGGTGGACAAAGCCCAGGGTGGGGAATTGCTGGCACGGATTCGTGGCGTTCGTAAAAAATTCGCGCAGGATTTCGGGTTTCTGGTACCGGCGGTACATGTTCGGGATAATCTCGAACTGCGACCCACAGCTTACCGGATCAATGTGAAAGGGGTGGAAGCCGGTGGAGGCGAGGTGTTCCCCGATTTGCTTCTGGCCATTGATCCGGGAAATGTGTTGGGCAAAGTCGCCGGTACGCCGACTACCGATCCCTCCTTTGGCCTGCCGGCAGTCTGGATCAATAAGGAAGACCGCGATAAGAGCGTCGCCCTGGGATATACTGTTGTCGATCCGGCGACGGTCATCGCCACACAGCTGCACCAGATCCTGCAAAGGCATGGCGCAGAATTGCTGGGCCGGGAAGAGGTGGAGGGCCTGCTGTCTCATCTGGCCAGTCGTTCTCCCAAGTTGGTCGAAGATGTGATTCCGAAAATGCTGTCTCCGGACAAACTCAAAAAAGTGCTGCAAAATCTTTTGAATGAAAGCGTTCCTATTCGCGATATGCGCACCATTGTCGAGATTTTGGCGGAGCATGCACCACAAAGTCAGGATGTTGACGAGTTGACGGCGGCTGTGCGTACAGCGCTTGGGCCTTATATTGTTCAAGGACTGTTTCCTGGACAGTCGGAACTGCCGGTGGCGGTGCTGGACGGACAACTGGAACACTTATTGCAAGAGAGCCTGCGTAATAGTAATGGCGAAGCGCTGGAGCCGGGACTGGCCCAGCGGGTACTGGAAAAAGCGGGGGACTTGATGCAGCAGATGGAAGCGGGGGGCATGCAACCGGTATTGTTGGCGATGGCACCCATGCGCGCATTTCTAGCCCGTTTTCTGGCAAGAAGCGCGCCCCGGATGCGGGTGCTTTCTTATGCCGAAATTCCCGAGAGCAAGAAAATCAGGGTAGTCGCCACACTGGGTGCGTGAACCCGCTGGGTGGCAACCGCGAGAGTCTTTACAGGAGACAGCATGTATGAAAATCAAACGGTTTAGTGGCGCGAATACCCGGGATGTTCTCCAGCAGATTCGTCTTACCCTGGGGCCGGAAGCGGTCATTTTGTCCAATCGCGAAGCCGATGGCGAAGTCGAGATTGTCGCCGCCATTGATTTTGATGAAAAACAATGGAGCGAAACCCAGTCTGTACCGGCATGGCCGGAACCCTTGCGTAATCTGCCGGAAAATTCGCAAAAGTCTCCAGTATCCGATGCAGCGATGTTGACCAGCAAGCATTCTCCAGAAACGCAAGCAACGCCGAAGCGTGAAAATTCGCATTCACAGGAGAAATCTGCGAATTTGCACAGCGAGTTACAGGCTCTGAAACAGTTGGTTGAAAGACGCTGGGGTCCGCAACCTGCACAAAAATCTGCTCAGGAGTTTTTGACGGAAATGGGTTTTTCCGACCCGTGGATTGGCCGTTTTCTGGAGCAGGGCGAGCCCCGAAACTGGAAGGAAAGTTTGCGCAAAACCCTTGAAGAACAGGTGGGTATCAGTCAAAGCACGCTGGATAAGCCGGGATTGTTTGTATTGTTAGGACCAACGGGTTCCGGCAAAACGACCAGTATAGCCAAGCTGGCGGCCGCCCAGGTTTTGCGCCATGGTCCTCATTCCGTGGCGCTCCTGACGACAGATACCTACCGGATTGCCGGAGTGGAGCAACTGGATATTTATGCGCGAATTCTGGGTGTGCCACTGGATGTGATCAAAGGGCCGGATGATCTTTTGAAATCGCTGGAAAAACATCGTGACCGCTCCTGGATATTCATCGATACCATTGGCATGGGTCCCAAAGATCCGCGTCTCAATGAACAATTGCAGTGGTTTGCCGCCTTGGGCGCGGATGCCCAGCGTTATCTGCTGATCCCGGCGAGCCTCAGTGGCCGGAATATGGCCACGGTTTTGCAGCCTTATACGCATATACCGCTCAATGGCGCCATTTTGTCGAAAGTGGATGAAACTCCCGCTTTTGCCGCAGTACTGGAATGGTTGGCTACTCAGCATCTACCAGTTGCCTGGTATAGTGATGGCCAGAAGGTACCGGAAGACATGCACGAAGCTCCCTGGGAGCAGCTACTGTCCTTGTTGGAAACCAGCCTTGAGCATCACCCGGATGCACTGGCACCGGACTCCGGGAATCGCTACCATGGCAGCCGCTATGAATGAATCCCGTCGAAATATGACTATTCAGGATGAATATAAATTGGATCAGGCAGAAGGATTACGGCGCATGCGGGCTAGGAAGCCGGTAAAAGTCATTGCCATAGCCAGCGGTAAGGGTGGTGTGGGAAAAACCAATGTAGCAGTGAATCTAGCCGTTGCTTTGGCCCAGCAAGGCGCAAAGCCCTTGCTGTTTGATGCAGACCTGGGGTTGGGTAATGTGGATGTGCTGTTGGGGTTGAGTCCGCGCTATAACCTGTCCCATGTGATTTCCGGTGAAAAAAGCATGGATGAGGTGTTGATTACCGGTCCCTGGAACATGCGTATTTTACCTGCGGCCAGCGGTGTGGCGCGGATGGCCAATCTTGACGCTCAGTCCCAATCCAACCTGATTCAGGGTATTGGTGATCTGAGTCTCGATATGGATTATCTGCTGATTGACCTGCCTGCGGGTATTGCCGGTGATGTGCTGACCTTCAGTCAGGCTGCTCAGGAGGTATTGGTCGTGCTTTCCAATGAGCCTGCGTCTATTACCGATGCCTATGCCTTGATCAAGGTGCTCAGCCGCAATCATGGTATACGACGCTTCAAGGTACTGCCGAATATGGTCAGGGATCAGAAAGAAGGCGAAGCTTTGTTTCAGCGTATTGCCAAGGTTGCTGACGGTTATCTGGACGTCACTTTGGAACAGGTGGGTACCTTGCCTCTGGATCCCGCCTTGCGGGCTGCGGTGCGTGCCCAGAAAGCGGTTGTCGAATTGTATCCGGAGTCACCCGTTTCCCGGGCATTGCGTGATGTAGCCATGACCATTGAGCGCTGGCCTCACTCCTTTAATGCCGCTGGCCATATGGCGTTTTTTATGGAACGCCTGTTGATGGCCAATCCGGAGTCTTCTATCTGATGAGTGCTCGCCGCGCGACTGATCCTGTGGTGGAAATGAGCGCCAATGTTGCGCGTTTTTCCCCTCTGGTGCAACGTATCGCACAACGGATCCGTGCCCGGTTACCCGCCAATATCGAACTGGCAGATTTGGTTCAGGCAGGTTTAATGGGTTTGATGGACGCGCTTTCCGGACAGGAAAACACCAGCGATGCGGCTTTTGTGGCCTACGCCAGCCTGCGGATTCGCGGCAGTATCATGGATGAGTTGCGTAATCAGGATTGGCTGCCACGCCGGGCCCGGGTCAAGGAGCAATCCATTCGCAAAGCAATCAGCTGCCTGGAACAGCAACTGGGTCGCTCGCCCGAAGAAGAAGAGATCGCCTGCATGTTGGGATGGGATCTCAAAACCTATCATGCGGCTTTGCAGAATACGGGCGGGCAGATCGTTTATCTGGAAGATTTGAGTGTGGATAATGATGTGTTTGCCGGTCGATTTTTGCGGGATCCATCGGCAGATATGGCGGCTGTTCTCAGCTCTGAGGAGTTTGCCCGTGACCTTCAGAGTAATATCCGTTGTCTGCCGGAGCGTGAGCAACTGGTTTTGGCCTTGTATTACCAGGATGAGCTCACCCTGAAGGAAATCGGCGAAGTGCTTGATGTTACGGAATCCCGGGTGAGTCAGATCATGCGTCAGGCTGTTTTACGCTTGCGCAGTCAGCTGGGAGACTGGAACGATGCGCCATAAGGAAAGAATCTCATGGATTTTCTGACCGTTGCAGGATTGTTGGTCGCTTTTGGTGGAATCTTTCTGGGGCAATTGCTGGAGGGAGGCAAACTCAGCTCTATTCTGCAACTGACGGCCTTTATCATCGTTATTGGCGGTACTACCGGTGCGGTGATGGTGCAGTACCGTTTGCCGGTATTTGTACGTTCCCTGAAAATGCTGCCGTGGATTATCCTGCCGCCGAAAACTGACCCACAACCGGTTATTCAGGAGCTGCTGGAATGGAGCAATACGGCTAGGAAAAATGGCTTGCTGGCTCTGGAAGGATTGCTCGAAACCGTCAATGATCCTTTCATGCGTAAGGGGTTACAGATGCTGGTGGATGGGTCAGAACCGGCTAAAATCCGCGCTACATTGGAAGTAGACATGGATTCACGTTCGGAAGTGGAGCGTCAAGGAGCCCGGGTATTTGAATCGGCTGGCGGCTATTCGCCTACCATTGGCATTCTCGGCGCCGTTTTGGGTTTGATTCATGTGATGGAAAATCTGGCGGATCCCGCCAAGTTGGGCGCCGGCATTGCCACGGCTTTTGTCGCAACCATTTATGGCGTTGGCTCAGCCAACCTACTTTTCCTGCCGATTTCCAATAAGCTCAAGGGCGTAGTTCATCAGCAGAATTATTTGCGGGAAATGATCATTGAAGGATTAGTGAGTATTGCGGAAGGGGAGAACCCGAAGCTCATTGAAGGACGCTTGCAAAGTTTCTATGCTGAGTAAGTGGGCGTATAGTCAAGAGCAGTTGTCTTTTGTGTTAAAGGAGGGTCAACATGGCAGATACCCCTTTTCGTCCCGTCGAAACCGGTACGCAGCCCGTGCAGCCTTTGCGCCCTGTGTACAGGGAGCAGAATCCCAAATCATCGCATAAAAAAAAGCCTGAGCCCAGGAAGGATGATTTCGGGCATCAAGTGGATGAGTTTGCCTGATCAGCCAAGTAGATGCGTTTGCGTCCCGCTTTTTTTGCCTGATACATGGCCTGATCGGCTAGCGCGATAATCTGCTCCTGACTGCTGTTCTTCTGCCAACGCGCCACGCCGGCGCTGAAGCTTACCTGCAAAGCTTTGTCGCGAGTCTCGAAATGCTGTTGGCCAAGGCGCATTTGTAAGCGTTCCAGAATGTGCCTGGCCCCTTCAGCAGAAGTTTCGGGCATCAGCAGCACAAACTCCTCGCCACCATAACGGGTGATGACGTCATTGGCGCGCAGGGTATTTTGCAGAATTCCGGCCATCTCCTGTAAAACCCGATCACCCAGATCGTGTCCATACTGGTCATTGACCTGCTTGAAATGATCCAGATCCATAATAGCGACTGCCAGAGGCTGATTCAGTCGCAGGGCTCTGGCAGATTCTCGGGCAAAAGCCGCATTCAAACCCCGGCGATTCAATAAGCCGGTCAGAGGGTCTACATGCACCAGTTGACTGATGGATTCCAGCTCATTTTCCAGTGTGCGGATTTTTTCATGGGCACTTTGCAGGCGGTTTTTGGCCTGCAACAAGGCGTTCCTGGTTTCTACAGATTGTGTGGTGATGTTTTTGCTCGTGCTGACGACTGCGCTGACAATTTGACGGATATGCTGCCAATCTTTGGCGCTTTCCAGCTCGTTGGCAAGAATTTCCAGTTGCTGATGGTTGCGACCATTTTCACCCGCCATGCTTTCCACAGAAATCAGTACCAGATTCACGAGGTCCCGAATGGCCTTGCGAGCCTCTCGCACTTCAGACTTCAGTTTCCCCTGCTGAAAAATAACTTCTTTGACCCCGCTAATGGCTAACTCAAGTTCCTGATCATTTTGAGCCGACTGGACGGCGCGTTGCACGATATCTATCTGTCCGGATAAAAACGCATCGTTTTCGACAAGGTCAGCTACATTGCGCAGAAGGAGTTGCAGGAGCTCCTGCAATCCCTGGCGCATTTTTTCTGCCTTGGCGTCCAGGTCGCGTTGATGGGACCACAGGGATCTGGCCAAAGGCGCCAAATGTTCCGGGTTGGTATTGGGGGCATGGAGAAGATCGTCTATTTGCGCCAGGACACCCGAGCTGATCGCGTCTTCGTGGCGTAAGCCGAGTTTGATACTGGACTTCCACAATCGTTGCCAGTCACTGCAATGCGTGTCTGCACTGTTGTCGTCACGGATTTCAATGGCCCCGGATTTAACCTGGCGGGTAGGTAGTTTTTCCCACTGCTCCAAAAGGTTGTTGAGCTTTATGGATAAAGCCGGTGCATCCTTTACCGTGAATAGCTGATTTTTAGCCAGCATTTTCTGCAGGTGTGACAATCCTGATTGGGATCTTTCCCATTCGGTACAAAGCCTTTGAAGGAGGTCGGGCCAGTCGGCAGTCACTGGAGACTTTTCTCCGGAAATGTCCCGGTAAAAGCGGGTGTATATTTCAGGGGTGGGTGACAGGCCCTGTTCCATGAGGCTTTTCAGGGCTTCTCGGGCAATTTCCGGAGGAGATTTGGGGGCCACGCTGCGAACCTCAGTGTTATGATTATCCTGCCGTTATCCTAATGGTTATCCTGAAAAAGAAAAAGAGAGGGGTGTGATCAGGGTAATAGCCGGGCCTGATTGCGTCCTTCATGCTTGGCCTGATAGAGAGCCGCATCAGCGATGATGACCCGCTCTCTGGCTGGAACCTGCGCGAGCAGGGTGGTTATTCCAATGGAAATTGTGACTTGTATAGTCCGCCCCTGGTCAAGCTGGAAAGGCTCACTGGCAATTTTTTGACAGAGCCTTTGCGCGGTGAGCAGGGCACAATTTTTTTGCATTCGCGGAAACAGGGCAAAAAACTCTTCACCGCCATAACGGTATAGGCCGTCATAAGGGCGTAACTGCGCACGCAGGCGGTCTGCCAGTTCTTTGAGAACGCGGTCCCCACTGATATGACCGAATTGGTCATTGAGTTTTTTGAAATGATCCACATCAAGCATGGCAATATAGGCAGATGCGCCGCGATCTACCAAAGATTGCTCGCGAGCCAGGTCTTGTTCCATGCGGCGGCGATTGAGCAGGCTGGTAAGGGGATCCACTTCCCCCATGTTTTTGCTGAACGCGACTATCTCGTCAAAACATTGTCGCTCCAGCGCTTCGGCCGCAGGCATCACCGTCAGTAAAACGGATTTGCAGTCAGGCTTGGCCCGGATTTCCTGCAGCTGGTGCATAATACGATGATAGTTTTCCTGTAGATCCCGCCAAAAAATGCGATAAATCTCCGGAATCCGCGATTCAGGGTCATGCAAGGCTTGCAGCACACTCTGTTCAGCTTGTCTGGGCAGTGAGCGTCCCTGCAAGTATTCGCGCAGCCACAGTTGCCAGTAACTTTTCCAGGCCTCGTAAAAGTTCACGAGATCTTCCAGATAAGTGCCGTTATCTGGGATCTGGTCAACATGCTGTGAAGTGTACATTTCTGAATGTGCAGTCATGGCTTACCTCCCGTCTTTAGAGCTAATTAAGCAAGCATCATGCCACTTTTTCTGGTTATGGTTGTTGTCACGACAAGGAGGGCTACTTCAGTTTTTTGCAGGATGTGTCGTTTAGACAATTCAGAAGCCGCAGGAGAGTAGCCATGCCTCAACCATCTCAGCCATATATGCATTATCCGGAATCCTCTCAGGAAAACACTACACCACTGATGCAACTCGGTTTGGAGGGGGTGGAGGCCTATTTGCTGCGTATAAGGAATGCTCTGGAGCGTCGCGACTATGAGGCCAAGAGAGTGGCCATAGAACGTGCTGAACATTTGGTGCAACATCTGCTCCTGCATCTGGAAGAACAGCTGACCAAAGAGCGCGTGATTCGCCTCGATCGCTTATACCGCTATTTATTGTTGAAGCTGGCTTATTGCAATATGTTCAATGACTTGAATGCTCTTCAGTGCTGTGATCCGGTTATCCAGGACTTGCGCTTGGAGTGGTCTTGCGTATATGGCAAAACCCAGGGCAGCCAGACTCACAGGATGATAGACTTTAATGATATGCTGGTCGGATAATGATCCATTTATTCTGAAATATTAAAGGCAAGGAAGCCATGGCGGAAGAAGCGGGAAAAAGCAAGCTGGTAGTTATTCTGATGGCTGTTATCGTATTGCTGGTAGTAGTCGGCGGTGCAGCGGTATGGTGGTTCATGCTGCGCTCTACGGCAGCCCCGACCCCGGCAGAAGTAGCTCAGCAAAAACTGCAGAACACCAAGTTTATTGATCTGGGTTCACTGGTGACCAACCTCCAAAGTTCTGATGGAAGTACCCATTATATTCAGGTGCAAATCCAGTTAAAAACCTATGATCCATCAGTCGAGGCATCGGTGAAGTCTTTTATGCCCGAGATTCGCAATGGCATTCTGCTCTTGTTGAGTGCTCAGAATGCCGACACGGTGAGCCAGCCAGCGGTGCGTGATCAACTCCTGCAAAAAATAAAAGCGCAGGTAAATCAAATACTCGAAACCGATGGTGGGGCGCTTAAAAAACCCCAACCCGATAAAACACCACCCATAGCGGCAGTATATTTTGCCAGTTTTGTTGTTCAATAACGGGATTTAATCCATGTTTCTGATTATCGGCTATATCATTGCGCTGGGCGCTATATTTGGTGGCTTCATGCTCGAAGGCGGGGCCATTACTGCCCTGATTCAGCCTTATGAACTGTTGATGATTGCTGGTGGTGCTTTTGGTGCATTTTTTGCAGCAACATTCCCGCGTACCTTTAAAGCCGTTATCAAAGCCCTGCCTCTGGCATTCAAGGGCTCGAAATACAACAAAGCCATTTATATGGAGTTGCTCAGTCTGCTGAATGAGCTTTTTGCTAAAATTCGTCAGGGGGGGCTGATGTCCATTGAAGGCGACGTGGATGATCCTGCTGCCAGCGAAATGTTCAAAAAATATCCGCGTATTCTCGCAGATCATCATGTGATGGAATTTTTAACTGATTATTTGCGACTGATGGTGGGTGGCAATCTGGGAGCCTTTGAAATGGAAAATCTCATGGATGTGGATATTGATACCCATCATCGCGAAATGGAAATTCCCATCCATGCCTTGACCCGTACCGCCGATGGTATGCCCGCTTTCGGTATTGTGGCCGCAGTGATGGGTGTAGTGAACACCATGGGCTCTGTGGATAAGCCACCCTCAGTTCTGGGTGAGCTGATTGCGGCGGCATTGGTGGGGACATTTCTGGGCATTCTTTTGGGATACGCCGTATTGTCTCCTTTGGCATCACGGATGGAAGACCGGGCGGCAGAAATTAGTAAAATTTTTGAATGTATTAAGGTGGCTTTGCTGGCCACTATGAATGCATACCCACCACAGGTCGCGGTAGAATTCGGGCGTAAGGTTTTGTTTTCTACTGAACGTCCCAGTTTTCAGGAGTTAGATACGCATCTGCGGGAAAGCAAGGGAAAGTGATAAATTATGGCTGATGAAGGGAAAAACAAGCCAATTATCATAAAGCGCATCAAAAAACTGAGTGGTGGCGGGCACGGTGGTGCCTGGAAAATCGCCTACGCGGATTTTATTACCGCCATGATGGCCTTCTTTTTATTAATGTGGTTACTGGGTTCCACGACCAAGGCACAGTTGCAAGGTATTGCCCAGTGGTTCAAAAACCCTGAACGGGTTTCTTTAATGGGCGGTCCTGGCAGTGGTTCATCCAACTCCATTTTGCCTGGTGGCGGCAAAAATTTGACAAAGACCGTCGGTGAGATTCAACGCGGTGAAAAGCGGCAAAATCTTGCCAGCAATCCTACCCTGACGGCTGCAAGTGAACAGGTGGACCATGAAAATCTGGAGCATCTGAAAAAAGTTCTGGACGCACAAATTGCCAGTAACCCCGCTCTCGCCGCTTTTCGGCATCAGTTACTCATCAATATCACCCCGGAGGGACTGCGTATTCAGGTGGTGGATAGCGCGAAACGCTCCATGTTTCCCAATGGCAGTACCGTTCTGGAACCCTATGCCCGGGTGATTTTCAAGGCCATAGCGCCAACCTTGAACCAGCTACCCAATCAGATCAGCATTACCGGGCATACCGATGCCTTGCGCTATGCCAATGGCGGCAAGGGTTACAGTAATTTCAATTTGTCAGCAGGACGGGCCAATGCCGTGCGTCAGATTCTGGTGCAGAGTGGCCTGGATGAAAGTAAAATTCTGCGGGTGGTGGGTATGGGCTCTGCCGTGCTGTATGTGCCGAAAGAGCCCGACTCACCCTTGAACAGGCGCGTCAGTATTGTAGTGCTCAGTCAAAAGGCAGCATTGCGCATTGTCGGCAATCAGAAAACGGAAAGAAGTGTGAATGATGCCTTAACGGCAAAAGAAATCATTGGTGGGAATGCAACACGTCTCCCCGTTGTTGAGGATAGCTCTTCATGACGGTGTTACATCAAGGGATTTTCGGTGCGCAAACTACCCTGTTGCGCCCTTGTCGTTTTGCTGTCAGTAACGCTTGATCCGCAGCACGAAGTAAAGCCTCAATATTAGCCATAGCCGCATTTAATTCTGATACCCCGACACTGATGGTGACTGGTGGCAGTGTTCCAACTATTTTGGTCACACTTTGTCGCAACCGTTCAGCGAGAGAAGCAGCATTTTCCTGATTGCATTGAAGACAGATTATCATGAACTCCTCGCCACCTACACGTGCAGTGAGATCGCCTATGCGCGAGATTTCCAGAATAGTTTTTCCCACGGCCGCCAGTACACGATCACCCTGATCGTGACCATATTGATCATTAATTTTCTTGAAGTGGTCAATGTCGATCATGATACAGCTTAAATCGCTTTGATGGCGCAAGGCATTTGGCCAGTGTTGTTTCAGAAACTCATCTGCTCCGCGTCTATTAGCTAATCCGGTCAATGCATCTTTCATGGCCATGGATTGTAATGAATGATTCTGATGAATAAGTTGCTCACAGTTGCTTTCAAGTGATGAAATGAACTCGACAATTTTTTTGGCTACAAGCAGTTTGGCCAATAAGAAATTTCTGTCTATGGGCTTGCCTAAATAGTCGTTGGCACCTGCTTCCAGGGCTTCTAATGCATCATCTTGATTATAATGGGCCGTGAGAATAATGATATACAGTCGCAGACCAAACTCCCGACGAAGTCGACGGCATAAAAGCAGTCCGCCGATTTCCGGCATAGCCCAATCCAGAAGAATAATCCGTGGGGTGTTTTTATAAATAATAGTAAAAGCCTCATCTACACTGGATGCCTGAAGTATCTGATATCCTGCAGGTTCCAGTGTACGTTGCAAAATAGCCCGATCAGTGTCCTGACCATCTATCAGCAGCAAAGGCTTATTTACGGATGATTCATTTTGATGCTGGTCTCGCACGGACAGCAAGGCATTGCGAACAGATTCCAGCTTTTCCTGGCCGGGCGGTGACTTTGGTAAATCAAGAATTTCTGCAACTGCAGCCCATTCAGAGAGCGTTTGATGGATCATAGATGCGAAATGAGGTGTGTTTACCCACCAACTTTGGATTTTTTTCTGCAGAGCCTCAAGGCTACGATCAGATGTGGAGGACGTGGCCCATTCGGTGATGGTGCGTCCAGCTTCCAGAATACGTACGAGTAGCTGCAGTCGATCGTTAGGGTTATGGGAACCTGTTTCAAGAGGAGGGGCAGGCTGTTGCGGTTGTGCTTCTATGGCCTTGATCATGATTTCTGGAAAATGCCACTGTCGCATAAGTGCCGCCGTCAATTCATGGCGATTAAATCCTAACTGATTTTTTTCAAATGCCTGTTGTTGTGCAAGGCCCAAGCCCTGATTCGTCAGCGCTGCGCTTTTTTCTGGCGCGTTACAAACGATCATCAGGCCGCCAATTTCACTCAACAAGCCAAAAATAAAAACCTCTCCGGCGGGCCAGTTTCCTATTTCGGTAGCCAAGGCTTGCATGGAAATGGCCCGCAACAAATTTGCTGACCAGAAATGCGTCAAATTAAATTCCGGAGCGGATGGAAGTTTACCATTGATCAGATTCAGCCCCAGAGCCATATGAACCACAATCCGCAAACCGATGCGCATCAAGGCGTCGTCGAGAGAAACAATTGGCCGGGTAGAACGATACAAGGGAGAATTGACGAGTTTGATGATCTTGGCAGTGAGAATGGGATCAAGACGAATCAGCTTGGCAGCCTCATCAAGCCCGGCATTATCTTTTTGCAGCAGCTCCATGAGTGCTAATGTACTTTGGGATGGTGAAGGACAATTGCCTTTCTCCAGCTGGGGTAAAAAAGCATCCATATGCATTGTCTTCTCTTCCTTTATCATGTTTGAGCACGCAATGCGTTCATTTCAAATTCGCTGCCCAGTTCATGGCTTCCAATGATGCAGCAGTAATTTCTGCCAGTGATAGTCCCCATTGCGGCCCCATCTGTTTCACGGTGTCAAGATCGCCGTGCTCCACAGCATCCATCAAGCCAAGTAACGCGCCATCCTCACCCGCCTTATACAAAAGTGCCTGACGCATTTCTTCAGGAATTTTCAGTTCATTCAGGAGCGCTAGCATGGGCTGTTGCAGATAAACATCGAGTAGTGAGAGCATTCCTATAAGAAAACTGCGATTTAAAACCATTGGTTCTTTGCTTAATAGTGGAGATTTTTCGCGGAGGAGCTCGGCAAACTTGGCGCGGGTAGCTGCCATGATCAGGATAGGTGATTTTTGCGTTCCCCGACTGGCAAATAAAAGCAGTGTCAGCCAGCGCTGCAAAGGTTCACGACCCAATAAAATAAGAGCCTGGCGGATACTATCCACTTCTTTGCCACGGGTCATGCCAGCCGAATTCAGATAGCGTAACAGTTGATAGGAAAGTCCTGGATCCCGGCGAAAGGCTTCTTCAATGTCGGAGACGGGGTTTTCTTCGAGTAACAAATTCAGCAGATTGAATATAGTATGCTGATTGGAGGTCAAGGGCTTGCCCTTGATGATCTCTGGCTGCATGTAATAAAAACCCTGACTGTAATCGACTCCCGCTTCAAAGCAACGACGCGCCAATTCTACAGTCTCCACGCGCGTTGCAATGATCGCCGGTTGTTGTGGCAGCTTATAACTTTTGATGAGCTTGACCCATTGTTCCCATTGTTCCGGATTATTGCTGAAGCAATCGATTTTGACGAAATCCACAATTTTGAGCAGGGCTACATGCCAGGGCTTGGCTTCGAAGCGGTCCAGTGCCAGTCGAAATCCCAGTTTCTGGAGCTGAAGAAGTTGCCCCAAAAACTCGCGACTGGGTGCCTCGGTAATAGTAAACTCGGGAATCACCTGGCGTGGCGGGAAAAGTGCCAGACTTTTTTCATCAAATTGACTGTTGTTGAAATTGATGAACGCCGGCTTCCCGCCCAGCAGGTTTTTCGGACTGAAGACGCTGAAAGTTTTGATCAAAACCCGGGCGGAGCAGAGAAAAGGATCTTCCAGAGGACCGCTGTTTTCGTTGCGGGCAAAAAGCTCGTAGCCGATGATTTCGTCCTGGCGCCCAAGAATGGCCTGACGAGCAACCAGCTCATCCTCTTCACTGGAGGGTGGCAGATGATCATTTACAGGGTTCATTTTTCAGTAACCTTATGATTTAAAAATTCTTGTTCAATAACTAAAGCGTTTGAAGACGGATGCTAAGTCAATTAGACGTTTTTTAATAATTTGCCTATTGGAGCAAGGCGGAGTGGCGTTTGCAAGAACTGCATCAGTATCCCCTAAAGTTTTTGCGGCAGCGTGCCGTAGTTCATTCTGACTGTACCAGATTTGAAACAAACTACCAGGATGGATCAGTAACATGACATCAGATTCACTCGTCAGCGCCCTCGGTCAAGCCATTAGCGTACTGAGCTCTCAGGTACGTTCCGGACGTACCCAGATGGAATCGGCTATAGCGGATATCATGTCTCGCTTCGTCAATCTGCACCAACGCCTGGGTAATGCCGTTCAGGTATCCCGAGGCGATACCCATGGCGGTTCACCTCAGGATCTAGCGACACTTTTTCAGAACAGTGAAAATGAACTTTTGAGTGTACTCAAACATATTGCTGCGGTTACCGCACAGCATGAAACCCAGCAAAGCGTCATATCTGCCTTGCTGAAACAAGTCAGTGTCCTGGAAACCATGGCCAGAGATGTCGGCGAAATTGCTTCTCAGACAACCTTGCTTGCTCTCAATGCAGCCATCGAGGCGGCACGCGCCGGGGAGCAGGGACGAGGGTTTGCGGTTGTTGCCGATGAGGTTCGCAAGCTATCTACCCGCTCGAAGGAAACCAGTCAGCAGATGGGCGAGAGCGTCAAGGAAATCACCAGTTCTATCCGGGGCGTCGTCAATCAGTCTGCAAGCACTATTCAGCAAGAGCGTCAGTTTTTGGGGAATGCTGAACGTTCCATACGGGATGTGCTGCAGCGCTTACAAGAGATGACCCGGCATTTGAGCGCTTCTGCGGAAACCCTGCAACAGGAAGCGGAAGGAATCAGTGCAGAAATGGATCAGTTACTCGTGGCATTGCAGTTTCAGGATCGTGTCAGTCAGACCCTGAGTCATGCCGAAGAGGGTATGGAGGAGCTACCTGGACATCTGCAGTCCGATAGCGAGCAGGGTCTGGAAAAATGGTTGCAGTCCTTATCGGACAAATATACCACCTCGGAAGAACGGTCTATTCACCGTGGAGAGGCTACGACAGCAGCTTCCGGGGACCAGGAGATTACCTTTTTTTAACAAGGAAATTGAGTCATGGCGAAAAATATATTGGTAGTGGATGATTCTGCTTCACTGCGACAAGTGGTCAGTATTGCCCTGAAAGGCGGGGGTTATAACGTGATTGAAGCCTGTGATGGTGTGGATGGTCTTGCCAAATTGGCAGCCGCAGATAAGATCCATCTCATCATCAGTGACGTGAATATGCCCAATATGGATGGTATCACTTTTGTAAAAACTCTTAAACAAAAACCAGAATACAAATTCACTCCTGTTATTATGCTGACCACGGAAGCCGAAGAGGAAAAAAAACGCGAAGGACAGGCTGCCGGCGCAAAAGCCTGGGTCATCAAGCCTTTTCAGCCGCAGCAAATGCTGGCAGCTGTTAGTAAACTGGTTTTACCCTGACATGAGCCTGGATATTCAGCAGGAAAGCAGCTCAGGAAAACTGCAAATGCGACTACTCGGTGATCTGGATATATATGCGGTAGCAGCATTACGCGAAGCCCTGCTAAAGGCTATCACCCAGTTTCACGAGGTAGAACTCATCCTGGAAGATGTCTGTGAAATTGATGGTGCGGGTCTTCAGGTTCTGATTGCCGCCAAAACTGAATCCTTATATCGGGGGTCCCGTTTATTGCTGAGTGCGCATTCTGTTGCCGTAGTCCAGGCCTTGCAGTTGTGCCGCCTTGACAGCTTTTTTGGCGATCCCATTGTATTGACCAAGGAGATGCCCGGATGATGGATATGGATCCACAGATGGCTGCTGCGCTACAGACTTTTTTTGAAGAAAGTCGCGATTTATTACAAGACATGGAAAGTGCTTTATTATTTATGGAAGAGCAGGGCGCAGACCTGGAGCGCATTAATGCCGTTTTTCGTGCTGCGCATACCATCAAGGGTTCTGCGGGTTTGTTTGGTCTGGAAGAGGTGGTGCGCTTTACTCACCGCCTTGAAAATCTGCTCGACCAGATCCGTTCTGGCACTAAAACACTCAGCCCGGGCAATATTACCTTGTTACTTTCCTGTGGCGATCACATTAACGATTATCTGGACCGTCTGGTATCTGCCACACCTTTAGACCAGCATTTTCTTTCTGAGGATCTCCGCCTGCTGGCCGCTTTACAGTCTGCCTTAGGGGAAAATAGTAGCGCTACTGATCCATCTTTAACAGAGCCGTCCTTGACGGTTTATGATGACGTGGAAAGCCGTACTGAGTTTATCCATGAAGTATCTTCAGATGCTCCCGTAAAATCTGCAGCCAATTGGCATATCTCACTCCGTTTTGGTCAAGATACATTTCGTGATGGCATGGATCCTTTGTCTTTTTTGCGCTATCTGCAGCAAATTGGCGAAATTACCGGTCTGGTCACTTTGACGGATGCTTTGCCGGCCTTGTCGATGATGGATGCGGAAACTTGCTATCTAGGTTTTGAAATTGCTTTTCGTAGTGTTGCCGATAAAGCCAGCATTCTTGATGTGTTTGATTTTGTAAAAGACAATAGCATTATTCATGTGTTGCCTGCGCACGGACAGATAGCGGCGTACCTGAAAATGATTCAGCAGCTTCCCGAGGGAGATCAGCATCTGGGAGAAATTCTCGTGGCAGTGGGTTCGCTGACGCCAGAGGAATTACAGAAAGCACTCGCGCTACAGGAAGGTTCAGATCAAACCGGACAACATCTACCGCTGGGAGAAATTCTGGTGGAACAAAAAATGGTTCAGGAACCTGTGGTACAAGGAGCGCTGGAAAAGCAGCAGCAACAACGTGAGTCTAAAAATGCCGAGCGGCAATTGTTGCGGGTGCGTGCTCATGATCTGGATCATCTGGTGGATCTTGTTGGGGAGTTGGTGATTGCCAGTGCTGCCAATCGTCTGTTTGCCGGCCGGGAAGATTTGGAGTCCCGGCTGGAGTCTTCCAGTCAAGTGGCCAGACTGGTGGAAGAAATTCGGGATGGTGCCTTGCGCTTAAGAATGATTGATGTGGCGGAGTTATTTCAGCGTTTTCCACGGGTAGTACGGGATACGGCGCGTACTCTGAATAAGGATATCCGTCTGGAAATCAGCGGCGAAGGTACCGAACTCGACAAAAGTATGGCTGAAAAAATTTCAGATCCGTTGATGCATCTGGTGCGCAATGCCATGGATCATGGTATTGAACCAGCCGAACAGCGCTTGGCGGCTGGAAAACCTGCTCAGGGCAGTATCATCTTGCATGCGCGCCATGATTCCGGAGGGATTGTGATTGAAGTCAGCGATGATGGCGGTGGCTTGAATCGGGAAAAAATCCGCCGAAAAGCTCTGGAAAAAGGATTGATTTCTGCAGATCAGTTGCTTACTGATCCTGAAATATATGCCTTGATTTTTGCTCCAGGATTTTCTACCGCCGATACCATCAGTGATATTTCCGGCCGGGGTGTGGGTATGGATGTTGTCCGCCAGAATATAGAATCCGTGCGGGGTCGCATTGACATAGATTCCACCCCCGGCCGGGGGACGACCATGCGCATTCATCTGCCCCTGACACTGTCCATTATTGATGGTTTTCTGGTGCGTTTGGCCCAGGACACCTATGTCATTCCTGCGGAAGCCGTAGAAGAATGTCTGGAGTACCCTCAAACCGTCGGTTCGGTAGGTTATATGGAGTTACGCGATCAGCCCCTACCATTGCTGGACTTGAGTGCTGTCTTCAAAAAAGCAGAGTTATCTGAAACCCGCCGGAATGTCGTGGTCGTGCGCCATGGAATGGAGCGGATCGGTGTAGTCGTGAGCGGAATTCTCGGCAATCAGCAGACGGTCATCAAACCGCTGGGGAAATTATTCGAACGGGTACCCGGTGTTTCAGCGGCGACCATTTTAGGTAATGGCGATGTCGCTCCAATACTGGATATTCCGACCTTGATTCAACGTCATTATGCTATCAGCGCAAAATCTGCGCTTGTCCATTAAAGGGGAAAATCATGTTTGGGAATATGCGTATCGGACTGCGCTTGGGCCTGGCCTTTGCATTGGTTATTTTACTGCTGATACTGGTGGGTGCGGCAGGCTGGTGGGGGGCAGGGAAACTGCAACAAGACCTGGAAACGGCAACGGGACGTGTTTCGGATAATGTGCATAAAATTGACAGTATGATGTTGGCCACGGCAAAACTAAAAACTGCATTTGCTTTTAGTTATGGATTACCCGATCAGGCCAGGCAGACAGCGCAAATCATTGCATCTACCAGCACCAAAATCATGCCGTATTATGCTTTTTTGGGAAGTAGCCTGCTAGATCCAAAGGCTAAAATACTTTTGCCCGAGTCCAGAGCGGCTTTTTCCGCTTTTCTTCAATCGTCACAACAGTATTTGAGTATGCTGGCAGCCATCAATCCTCAGAGTAAAAATGCCGCGCAGCAAATTCAGTCCGCGAATCAATACTATCAAAGTACGACCTTGCCAGCCGAAAATCATTTACACGCCATCAATAGTAGATTGCGTCAAGATGCTTTGCTGACCATGGCGGTGCTCAAAAAGAAGGGCGCCAGCGATGTGAATTTGGTGATAAATGCTATTGTGATTATTGCCCTGATCTCTATCATTTTGGGGATTCTTATTGCCTGGGGCCTGTCCCGATCTATTACCCGGCCGCTAGCAGAAGCGGTCAGTATTTCCGAACGGGTGGCTGACGGAGATTTGAGCATGCAGGTGGTCGCCCGCACCCGGGATGAAACCGGACGCTTGATGGCGGCCATGGCGCAGATGGTCGAAAAACTCACCCTGACCATTGGCGAGGTGCGCAGTGCGGCGGATAATCTGTCCAGTGCTTCTGAAGAAGTCAGTGCCACCTCCCAATCCTTGTCTCAGGCGGCTTCAGAGCAGGCTGCCAGCGTGGAAGAAACCTCGGCCACCCTGGAAGAAGCTGCTGCCTCGATTAAGCAAAACGCGGAAAATGCCCGGATTACCGATGATATTGCCACGGGTGCGGCCAAGGAAGCCCAACTCGGCGGTGAGGCCGTCACGAATACGGTTCAGGCGATGAAAAACATTGCCGAAAAAATCGGGATTATTGATGATATTGCCTATCAAACCAACATGCTGGCACTCAATGCCGCCATTGAGGCGGCGCGGGCAGGAGAGCATGGCAAGGGTTTCGCGGTGGTGGCTGCAGAAGTGCGTAAGCTGGCAGAACGCAGTCAGGTGGCCGCCCAGGAAATCGGCACACTGGCCAGTAACAGCGTCAAAGTAGCTGAGCAGGCCGGCAGTGCGCTCAATGCACTGGTTCCGGCAATTGGCAAGACCTCTGATCTGGTTCAGGAAATCAATGCCGCTTCCAATGAGCAGGCTACCGGTATTGATCAGATCAACATGGCGGTGGGGCAACTGAATCAGGTGACCCAGCAAAATGCTTCAGCCTCTGAAGAGCTTGCAGCGACTGCAGAAGAAATGAGTGGGCAAGCTGAGCAGTTGCAGCAACTCATGGCGGCTTTCCGCCTGCGTTCAGGAGGCGCGGCTGCCAAGTCCGGGGCAAAGGATTTTTCTTCAGAGCGTAAGGGAGTGAGTGCAGTTGCCCACCTGAAAAATGCGCCAGCGGAAGCCAGTCATAACGATCACCAAGAATTTGTCCGCTTCTGAGGAGGCTGTCATGGAAATGATTGCAGTCGGCGGTGCTTCGACAGAGCCGCGATCCAGGTCCGGACAGTATCTGATCGTACAGTTACAGGGTGAAGCTTTTGGTCTGGATATAACCGACGTACGCGAGATTATTGCCTATATGGTGCCTACCCAGATTCCAATGATGCCGGATTTTGTGGTTGGCGTGATCAATTTGCGCGGGCAGGTGGTGCCGGTCATTGATATGGCCAGGCGTTTTGGCCGCCCGGCCACGCAAATCCATAAACGCAGTTGTATTATCATTCTCGATCTGCAGGATGGCCATTCCCGGCAACGTCTGGGAGTGGTCGTCGATGCGGTCAATGAAGTACTGGAATTTGGTACCGAGCAAGTTGAACCTGCCCCGCAATTTGGGGCAGGATTACGCACTGAGTTCATCCGGGGTATGGGCAAAGTAGAAGGAAACTTTATGATTTTACTGGAAATGGGACGGGTGCTGTCACTGGAAGAAATGTCGGCGCTTTCCGCCATTGCCGCAGAGGACGGTACAATAGGTACTGCGGATTATGGTGTCTGAAGATGACGGTTCTTTCGGGTGATATACCCCTGACCCTGGCTGAATACCAGCGTATTCAAAAATTTCTTAATCATGAAGCGGGTATTTCACTGGGGCCATCCAAACAAACTTTGGTCATGGGACGTTTGGGTAAACGTTTGCGTGCCAGAAATTGTCTGAATTACGATGCTTATCTGCATTTGCTTCATCAAGATAGTGCAGAGCGTCAGCAAGCCATAGATTTGCTGACGACCAATGAAACCTATTTTTTTCGGGAGCCGAAACATTTCGCCTTTCTTGGTGAGCAGGCCATCCCCTCCTGGAACTCGCGAGATCAGGTGCGTATCTGGAGTGCGGCCAGTTCATCGGGTGAGGAGGCCTACAGTATTGCCATGGTTCTTGCAGAAAGACGCCGAAAAAAATGGGAGATTTTTGCTTCGGACTTGAGTAGCAAAGTGTTATTGGCCGCAGAGCGCGCCATTTATCCGATGTCGCGCGCTGAAAAAATACCTAAAGCCTACTTAAAATCTTATTGTTTAAGAGGTACTGGGCAGCAGGAAGGCCTTTTTTCTATTGCTCCGGAAATTCGTCGTTTCGTCAAGTTTGCGCAAATCAATCTTAACAAGACATTGCCAGATGTGGGGGAATTCGATATGATTTTTCTGCGCAATGTTTTGATCTATTTTGATGTTCCTGAAAAAAAAGCCATTTGTCAGCGTTTATTACAACAATTACGTCCGGGAGGATTTTTTCTGGTCGGGCATTCAGAAAGCCTCAATGGCATTGTAGATGGTTTGCAATTGTTGCAACCAGCGGTCTACAAAAAGGAATAGATTTATATGGCCATTATGGAGATTTTTCTCCAGCCCGGAGACTGGTACTTTGGAGATAAACAAACACGTATCAGAACCCTGCTTGGCTCCTGTATTGCCATCACCATCTGGCATCCGCGTTTATTGGTAGGTGGTATGTGTCATTTCCTGTTACCTGAGCGCGGTAACTGCGCAGCGACCCCGGGCCTCGACGGAAAATATGGTGATGAAGCCGTGGCGGTCTTGCTGCAGGAAGTACGCAAACAACGCACGCAGCCCGGCGAATATGTGTGTAAAATTTTTGGAGGCGGCAACATGTTACAGTCTCTGGCCGCACGTCATTCCCTTAGAGAGCAGCGCTTTTCCTCTGGCAGCGTAAGCGAATGCAGCGATGTTCCCTGCAAAAATGTGCGGGCGGCCCGAAGTCTGGTTAGCCAGGCGGGTTTTCGGGTGGCGGCCTCCCATCTGGGTGGGCACGGGCATCGCAATTTGTACTTTGAGATATGGTCAGGGGACGTTTTTCTGAAATTTACGGGGCACGGAGCAGACGTCACAGCAGCAGACGTACAGACAGGCCATGCATGAAAATAATAAAGAGCTAATATGACCATACAGGTTTTTATTGTCGATGACTCGGCAGTCGTGCGTCAGGTACTACAGGCCGCATTAAGTCAGGACCCGGAAATTACGATTCTGGCCACGGCTCAGGACCCCGTGTTTGCCTGGGACCGCATGCAGCGGCTATGGCCCGATGTGGTTATTCTGGATATTGAAATGCCACGCATGGACGGAGTGACTTTCCTGCGGAAAATCATGAGAGAACATCCGTTACCGGTGATTATTTGCTCCAGTCTTGCTGAATCCGGCGCGCAGATCACTCTGGATGCCCTGGCTGCCGGTGCCGTCCAGATCATCCAGAAGCCCCAGAGTGGTCTTCGTGACTTTTTGCAAAAAGATGCCCCGGAAATCATTCGTGCAGTCAAGTCTGCTGCTCGCGCCAATTTACGCAACATGCGACCGCAGCCGGTTTCAGCGGTCTTGCCCGTTGCCGCGCATCTGCTCCTGCAGAAAAGTACTGAAAAAGTCATTGCTGTAGGAACCAGTACGGGAGGCACCCAGGCGCTGGAAGTGCTGTTACGGGCTCTGCCGGTGACGGTGCCGGGCATCGTGGTGGTACAGCATATGCCCGAAAAATTTACGGCCGCTTTTGCGGCGCGCTTGAATAGCGTCAGTGCGTTGGAAGTGCGTGAAGCCATGGACGGCGATCGGGTTTTGCCGGGTCGTGCCTTGATTGCGCCGGGCGGTAAACACATGCGCCTGATACGCAATGGCGCCCAATTTGCTGTGCAGGTCTTTGATGGACCTTTGGTCAAGCATCACCGTCCTTCCGTAGACGTGTTGTTTCGCTCGGTTGCCCAGGTGGCAGGGCGCAATGCCTGGGGAGTGATCATGACTGGAATGGGTGATGATGGCGCCCAGGGCTTACTGGAAATGCATGGAGCAGGAGCGCACACCATCGCCCAGGATGAATCCAGTTGTGTGGTTTTTGGCATGCCCAAAGAAGCTATCAAGCTCGGGGGAGTGGATGAAGTGCTGCCCTTGCAGCAAATTGCCAGCCGTCTGCCAAGAACCGTTGAAGGGGTGCGCTGATGCCGCAAGATGATGCCACACTGCATACTGAAAGTGCCGCAACATCCGAACTCCTTAATAAATTGATGCATGCTTCGCAGCAGATTCAGCGTCGCCAGCGTATTTTTACCTTCGGTATTATGCTGGTTTTTATGAGTCTGGCTGCGTTGACAGTTTTCAGCATTGGCAGCTGGCAGGCACATCTGTTGGAGCGTTCCCGGGACCGGACAAAAGATATGGCGGTTCATCTGGTCGAGAGCTTTTCCAGTAACCTTTCCGCCATGATCGAAATGCATATGCGTGATCTCCAATTCATGGCGAGCCTGCCGGTCAGAAAGCTGAATCCGGATCTGCTGCAGCGCTTTAACAAAGTCCATCCCTGGCTCAAAAATGTGTCTTGTAATCTAAATGGACAAAAATCAGCCAAGTTTATAGTGAACTATCCTCTGATTATTGGGAGCGACTCCCGTTTCATTTGGCAGGGTGGGGTCAATCAGCCATTTGTAGATGCAAAAGGTTTGCTGCATATCCCATTGCGGCTTTTTGCGGTTCCACTGCAACCATCTCTAAAGCGCATCAAAAAAGCTGGACGAAGTTGTCATGCGGAGCTCATGTTTGGCAATCAGCATGCCAGTGCCAGTCTGGAATCTCCGCATATGTTGCTACTTCTGGATAATCATCACCGGGTGCTGGCACAATGGCAGAATGGACACTGGCAGCAGGGAAAGCCTGTTCCGGCAGAATGGACCGCAGATCTGGACCTGCCGGTAAAACACACTCCCTGGATAATCAGTGCGCGCTGGAATCCTCAAAATTCATACTTGCAGCAGCAGTTAAAACGTCTGGACATCTGGGCGTTGCTGCTGCTGGCCGCAGAGGCCACGCTGGCTGTTGCGGCACTCATATGGATGTATCGCCGATTTGTGGAGAGCCGTTATCAACGGGCCCATCAGACCCTCCATGAAATGGTGGCTGAAGCCGCAAATGCCCGGGAAATATACACCGGTCTGGTGCAGTTAAGTGTATTGGGGACGGGGGCACTGGCTGCCTATGTAGCCGTTCCCGGCGGGGAACAAGGCAGTTTATCGGTGATTGCCGCCTGCGCTCGCAAACCCGGACTGGTCGATATTCTCCGGCAGTTACCCTTAAGCACAGATCCCGAAAACTCTCCCTGGGGACAACTTTTACCTGCTCTCGCGTGGCGTTTGCGGCAGCGCGTTGATCCGCGTACCCCCCATGTTTCCGGTGAAATGGCGAAAGTCATCGCCCTGTATCCAGACTTGCAAGACTTCCGTGAGGTGATTGCCTAGCCGGTTATTCCGGAAAATGCGCGTCATCCAGATGCAGTTTTTGTGCTGGAAATTACCCGTCTCAGTCGTTGGTTGTTTGGATATCATCTCATTGCTCATTGGGAAGCTCTACTGCATGATCTGGAACGTTATCTTGAGCGATTGCAGGATCTTCGAGAAAAAGAGCATTTATTGCAAACCGATACTTTGACAGGATTACCAAACCGTTCACATTTTACAGATCTGGTTTCAGAACGGTTGCAGTCTGCGTCCTCAGCCACGGAGATGCTGGGCCTGGGTTTAATGGACCTCGATTTGTTCAATGAGATCAATACATCTTTTAGTTCCCTTGCAGCGGATCAGTGTTTGCAGGCAATTGCCAGGCAGTTAAAGACCACGCTGCAGTTTTCTGATGCGGTGCTGGCAAGGGTGGGGGGCGATGAATTCGGATTGCTCATCCCTCTCTCTCGCGAAACACAGCTGGAACAATATAGCCAGGATGTACTCCAGGCAGTGCAGGTTGCGGCGCAAAAAACACTGGAGGCCCACCTGACTACCTCATTAGGTTGGTCGTTATTTCCGGCAGATAGCCGCGAGGTATGTATGCTGATGGCTCAGGCGGATGAAGCGCTATCTGAAGCCAAGCGACAGGGTGGGAATACTTTCCGGCTTTACGGTGGTGAGGTGGCGCGGCGCGCCCGCCAACGTTTGTGGGTGAGACGCGATTTTCCAGGGGCTGTACAGCGGGGCGAGATTCGGTTTTTTCTTCAACCCAAGGCGGATATGCAGAAAAACTGCTTGAGCGGCGTAGAAATGTTGGCACGCTGGTGCCCTCCTCAAGGCCACTGGATTGGGCCTGGCAAGTTCATGCCCTATGTGGAAGAAAACGCTCACCTGATTCGCATTCTTGGTCGTTGGGCGCTCCAGGAGGCGGTGCGTCTGCGTCAACGGATCCAGGATGAGGGCCTTGCTTTACAGGTTTCTTTGAATATTGGCGCCAAACATTTTCTGGATCCCGCTTTTAAGGAAGATGTGGAAAGTTTGTGCCCGGATGGCCATGGGCTTACCCTCGAAATCACTGAAACCGCTTCTGTCATGGGACGCAAATCCGTGTTACCGATGATGGCCTGGTGTCAAAGTCGTGGCTTCAAGTTATCTATGGACGATTTCGGGACCGGATATTCTTCGTTGCTTTCAGTAGCCCGTTTGAACTTTGATGAGCTGAAGCTGGATCAAAGTTTTATTCGCGCTTTTCGTCAGGACAAGGCCAGTTTTGGCGTGGCAGGCGCCAGCCACATGCTTAGTCGTCTGACTGCCTGTGAACTGGTAGCAGAGGGGATTTCCACCCCCGAAGAATTGCATTTATGGTTGCTCCTGGGTGGTCGGTATATCCAGGGCTATTTGCTTTCTCCACCGCTTCCGGAGAACGCTTTTTTTCTCTGGAAAAATTATTTGCTGCCCTCTGTTATCCGTCCGCTGGACCCCGCTGGTGCCCGGGATCTCCTGGAGCTCTGGCAACAAATACATCCTGAGCCAAGCGGATCCGTTTAGGAAACATGTGGCGCATAGAGAGACGACAGCCGGCATGGGTATTGGTAATATTCCATAGTCTTTGGAAAAGGGTAGATACTATGTCGGAACCCATTCATGAAATGCGTCACCATTTGTTTTCCGAACGGTATCGGGTGACCGCTTCGGTCAAGGCCTCGGGCATATTGGAAAATCTCTGGCGGGAGCATGTTTTTTGCACCCTCTGGCTGGATGATCAAGTGCAGAGCTACAATACCCTGCTGCTGGATGTTCAGTCTGAACCTGAGTTACTGATTGATCTTCCCCTGCATTTCCCGAAACAGATAGAAATTGGCACAGTCATCACCCTGCTTTCCCGGGTGGATGGGATCATTTGTGGTTTTCGCAGTACGATCATTCGCCATGATGCTGAGGGTATCGTCCTGCAGTATCCTGAAGAAATCTATCAGTTGCAGCGCCGCCAGCTTTTTCGAGTACCGCCCACCGTGCAGGATCCCGATGAAGTGGAAATCTACCGTCAAGGTGCCTTGATGGTTGCTGGAAGAATGCAGGATATCAGTGCGGGTGGCATCCGGATTATGAGTCGCTGCCCCAAGGATCATCCCTTTCAACCGAACGAAATTCTCACCCAGTTGGTGTTTAGAATCCGTGATAGTCAACCCTTGCATATGCCGGCTGTGATCCGTTTCGTCGATAACCTTGTAGCCGGCGCTACCGGAGTGGTATTAGGCGTCGAATTCCAGGATCCTCCTGCCGCTGATCAGGAAAAAGTAGCGCAATATGTGCAGACCCGTGACCGGGAAATACTGCGCATGTTGGGTATTGGTTTGCGCAGTTCGGCAAAACCGTCAGATAACTCCTTACGCACCAAACTGAAACGCTGGTGGTCGCATTGACGCTTGACGCCATGAAAGTAGAACGAGGATAGGCGGTTATGAATCCCGCAACACTGGAAGGTGCTTATACGGTCAGAGTGCTTGAAAGTGTGCTCAATCAGAGCACCGCAACAGCACTTTCACAGACCTTGACACCGGGCGCTACCCTCAGCGCCAAAGTGCTGCAAAGCGCTCCGCAACAGACTATGCTGAGCGTGGCCGGCAAGGCGCTGGCTTTTGATTTGCCTGGACAATGGTCAGTCGGTCAGGAACTGCAGCTGACTTATTTAGGGGGTGACAAGCAACCCAAATTTTTAATGATGGGGCAACTTGCTGCCGCACCATCAGAGCAGTTGGCCTTGTCGAATACCGCCCAAGCTTTACGTGATCTGGCCAGTTTGCCGAATGCTGTGACCTCTGCGCTGCGGCCCACCGCGACTTTCCCTGAAAATGCCGGATCGGCGCCACAAATGGCCACATTTCTGCAAAATACCCTCGAATTTAGCGGCGTTTTTTATGAAAGTCATCTGGTAAGCTGGAGTCATGGCCAATGGTCCGTACAAAATCTGCTCGCTGAACCACAAAATGCGGGAAAGAATCCCGCTCAGGGAAAGACCGGCAATGTTGAGATGCACTATACCCCGGCATCTTCCAGTCCAGCTTCGATAGCATCTTCGCCGTCCTTGGATGGAGCTCAAAACTCCAAGCAAGGAGTGACAACCTATACGCAAATCGCCGATTTAACGGCAGGTAGAAATGCGTCGGTAATCAGTATGTTAAACCCGGGTTCCCTGCAGACTTTGGGGCAGCAGATACAGACGCTGAATCAGCAGCAGTTTGTCTGGACCGGGCCTGTCTGGCCTGGTCAGCAGGCAACCTGGATGGTGAAACGCCGCGAGGAGGATAGTCCCGAATCTCAGCAGAAAGGCGAAAAACCCTCCGGGCAGCGCTGGGAGAGCTCACTGGCTCTGGATTTGCCGCATCTGGGGCATGTCGAAGCCCGTTTGCAGCTGCGGCAATCCACATTGCGTTTGGTGTTGACTGCCGAGCAGGATGCATTGTTGCGCGCACATTGGGAAGAATTGACGCAGAGCTTGCAGCACTTGGGTTTGCAAATAGCCGCTGCGCAGATTCGTAGCTCTAATGAACCCGCCCAAGGATAAGCCTAAAAGCGCCGTGGCACTGCGCTATCATAGTGGTGACACTGTGCCTGTGCTGGTTGCCAAAGGGCAAGGTCTGGTTGCCGAGCAGATTATTGCCAGAGCTAAAGAAGCGGGTATATTTGTACACGAATCCAAGGAATTGGTGGGTTTGCTCATGCAGCTGGATCTGGACCAGCAAATTCCACCCCAATTATATCAGGCTGTTGCAGAAGTGCTGGCATGGATATACAGGATTGAACGTAGCATGTAATCCATTTTGTTGTTACAGTTGGCCCACAAAAATCCCGGTAAGGATGCGCATGTCACCGCAGATATTTCGTCAGCTCTTCGGCCGAATCACAAAATTCAGTCTCCTGGTGCTTGTTTCTCTCGGCCTTGCCGCCTGTATGGATGAAAACAGTTCCTATGCCGTCAAACCGCGTCCCGAAAGTCTTTCGGTTCCTGCCAGAACAGCCGCCGTTGCTGCTCCTCAAAAGCCCGAGCGTTATCTGGATCAAATGGCCATCATTGATGCCCACAAGGATTTTTCCCAATCTCCCAATCCCGATTATGTGCTGGATGCCCGTTCCGTTCTGCGTTTTCCCAAAACCTATCCCATCGGCGTCATTATTATCGGAGATAGTATTCTGACTGGCTGGTCGGGCTACTTTGCCCATGTATTTCCCAATGCGCTCATCAGTGGCCGGGTGGGCAGGCAGTTTTCCAGTGCCATTCCCATCTGGAAGACCATGCAGCAAACCCGTATTACCCAAGGCGTTGGTGATGTGGTCATCGAATTGGGCACCAACGGTGAGGTACTCCCCTCCGATATGCAGGAATTGTTGCAGATGCTTGGTCATCGTCAGGTATTTCTGGTGATGCCGGAAATGCCCCGTTCCTGGGAACACGAAGTACAGCAATTATACCTGCAAACCGCTGCCACCCATCCCAATGTCCATCTGGTACGCTGGGACTTGCTCAGCCGTGATCATCCCCAGTATTTCTGGACCGATCTGGTGCATCCCAATTGGCAAGGCATTCAGGTGATGGTCCATGCCATAGCCAGTGATATTCAAAAAACCGAATCAAAAAACTAACCCTATATTTTTATTGGCAGGTCTGCTGGTATGCTCTATCTGGATTATCTGAAATTTCTCGCCATGCTGGGCGTTATCGGCTTTCATGTTCATGAAACCATCACTTTTAACAGTCCGTGGTTTTCGGGTGGCTATCTCGGGGTCGATGTATTTCTGTTCGTGTCCGGATTTCTGATAGAAAAATCCATTCGTAACAGCAGTAATGCAGGTTTTTTGCAGAGCCTGGGATTATTTTTCAAGAAACGGCTTTCCCGCATTATGATCCCCATGCTGGTGGTCACCTGGATAGTCGCCATTCTGGGGGTTACTCTGCATCTTGTCAGCTGGCAGCCCGCCATTTATTCATCGCTTTTTATTTATAACTTTTATCTGGTTTTTCATCATATACCGTATTTCCAGACATTTGCCATGCCCCATCCCTTTATTGGGATGTGGTTCATATCGCTGCTGGTGCAATTATATGTCCTGCATTTTTTAATACGGAGCATCATCCGCAATCAGCGGCTGTATTTTCTGCTCATGCTGGTCTTGATGCTGATTGCTGTTGCGGGCGCTTTCTGGCTGGGTATCCATCAGCATCTGAATGCCTCCTATATGCTACCCTGGCATGGGTTTTCCTATGTTGCCGGTATTCTAGGATACATGATTCTCCATGGCCGGGAGATAAAAAAACCATCCCTGATTTATGATTTCGGAGCTCTTTTGGCAGGGCTGGGTATTCTTGCCTTGCTGTTGCTGGCGCCCTATCTGAATTATGTAGTGTATTCTCTGCCTGTTTTGTTGCTGACTGCTTTGTATATTTTTGCGGCAGAAAGATCTGCGGTTTTCGCGCAGATAAAATGGCAACTGGGTGGCGCCTTGGGAGAAATGTCCTATTCTCTGTATTTATGGAATGTTCCGGTCATCTCCCTGTTGTATTATTTTTATCATGGCGCGGATGATTATGCGCTGGTCGTGCTTTCGGTATTGATTATTCTGCTCTTGTCAGTGTTGACCTATGCTTTTGTGGAAGTCAGCATTCAGAAAGCTTTTGGCAAGCAGTCGCGGCATCCATTTTCCATGCAAAGTGCGCTGACCGTGGCTTTCATTCTGGGTTTGGGTATTGCCGGTTGGTTTAATTCCGTGGTGGTCAATCGCCAGTTTATCCACGAACGTGAAAAAAACTTACATTTTGAATTATACAAACATTATCAGGCGGCAAAAATCGCCCAGCTGCAGAAGGAGCTACAGGCATTACGGCATTCCGGAAATGCCGCTCCGTCAGCAGGGACAGCCAGTACTCTCAGTGCGTCTGGTGGGCTTTCTGGAGCGCCGGCAGCCGGTTCTTTTGCCTGGCAACCCAATCCGCAGCCGGGTTATTTGTATAACGGTCAGGAAATTCGTCAGAATCCGGCTTATCCCCAAAAGCAGGTATTGGTGGTGACTGACTCCATTCTGTTGGGCTGGTCGGGTTTTGTCATTCATCAGCTGCCCAACGCGATTCTGGATGGTAAAGTCGGTCGCCAGTTCTCGCGGGCGCCGGGGGTGTTACAACAGGAATTGGCAGAACCGCAAAACGCCCACATTCAATATATTGTTCTGGAATTGGGCAGTAACGGGGATGTATTCACTCCGGATCTGGATCGGGTGATGCGCGAGGCCGGAGATCGCAAGGTGTTACTGATTATTCCCAACGTGCCCCGGGTTTGGGAAGACGAGGTAAAAAGTCAGTATTTGCGCGCCAAAGCAGAATATCCCAACGTCTATTTATTGCATTGGGATCGCATCAGCCACGATCAATACAACTATTTTGATCCTGATCAGGTCCACTTGACCTGGGACGGTGCGCAGGCCCTCGTGAATGCCGTGCTTGCCAAGCTCTATTCCATGGGTTATCAGCAACCTCAGCCGGTTTCCGGAACAACTGCGCCGGTATCCGTATCAGCAGGTCGTCATCTGTCCGGGCGCCTTGCGACGCAGTTCACCGCCAGCACCGCCAGCACCTATCCGGTGCCCGGCACCGGGCGGTCAACGCCGCGTCCTCCCGTAAACATGGTTATGCCCACAACCCATATCCAGGGCTTTGCCATCGCGCCGTTGAGGAGTGCAGGAGGTGGCACGGCTTCTGCCGTCAGCAATGCTCCAGGGTTAAGCTCGCAAGGTTTGAACGGCGCTTTACCCGACGCGCATTAAGCACGAGAGGATCAACCGGTATGGGCGAGCAGCTCTTCTGCTTCCTGACAAAGGCTACGTCGTTCAAGCAGGCTCCCTGGAATATGACCGCCCGCCTGTCGCCAAAGGACTGCAGCACGAATCCCGCTGAGTAATAGGGTACGAATGCGGGCGGCATCATCGGGGTCACTTAAAAAGCGGCTATCGCCACTGACGATGATGCGCGGCCGCAAAGTTCCTATGGCCTCCGTGTAGGTTTGCGCCAGACCGGCAATGACGCTGCTCTGGGTATTGTCACCAAAATGCTGGACCTGACGCTGGGCTTGCTGGATACCTTCCTGTACCCGCTGCACTGCTGCCACATTTTTTACCAGTCGTTTACTGAGACTGTTCATGGCCATGGCATAGCGCAGCAGCTCCGCCTCCTGGGCATTGGCCGGGCCGCGTTGCAGGAGCGGGCAGAGCAGGGCCAGAGCTTGGCGCAAGCTCTGGATATTGCCCAGTGCCTCGCGGATATCCGGACTGTCCAGGGCGAGAATGCTGTGAATGCAGGGGGCCAGCAAGTCTCCGGGTTGTTCACCGTTGCGGGCTATATTTTGGACAAGCAAAGCACTGCGCAAGATGCCCGCCAGTGCCAGGGTCCGATCACGACGGCGGGCCGGCCCGGGAATCATAAAATGCCACATGCTCATGATGTCTTGCTCTCGGGATAGGGAAACATGGATTAGCGCGGTGTTTCGTTGAGCATGGATTGTAGAGTCTGTGTCAGCGTTTTTCTTTGATTTTCAGTCAATTGCCGTCCCCTTTCGTTGAGGATGAAAAAAGTGTCTTCTACTCGCTCGCCAAAAGTGGATACCTTGGCACCATGGATATTCAGCTGCAGGGAGCGCAAGACTTCACCGACGCGATAGAGGAGCCCGAGCTGATCGGCTGCCCGCACTTCCAGGAGGGTATAGCGGGGCAGGGCATGGTTGTCGATGAGGATTTCGGCAGGGCGCTGGGCAAAAAAGCGGTGGCGGGGATCACGATGGCGCAGCCCGAAATGAGGTCTGCTTTCGCTTTCCCCTTCAATAATAGCCCGCAGGCGGGCGGCCAGTTCCTGATTCGCCTGCGCTGTTTGCGCAAAGGCGTGACTGTTGTCAATGACCAGGAAGGTATCGATAGCGCGACCATCTTCGCTGGTGTCGATGCGCGCGTCGATGATGTTCAGAGATTGCCGGTCCAGGGCCCCGGTAATCTGCTGGAACAGACCGGGACGGTCAGGTCCGTAAATCAGGATTTCGCTACCTTCCGGTTGGTGCGGACGTATGGCGACCAGGGTTTTTCGGCTTTTATGGGCCAGAATCTGTTGCGTATGCCAGAGCAATTCAAGGTCGTTATAACGCAAAAAATAAGACCCGGATAAATGCTGCCAAAGGACTTTGGCGCGGGTCTGTTCCTCTTCGCTCAGAGTATGCAGCACACTTTCCTGCCGATCACGGACGATCTGGGGAATGCCCTGCCGGTTGCGGTCTTCCTGCTGCAGTTCACGGGCGGTGGCGCGATACAGGGTACTGAGTAACAGGCCCTTCCAGTCATTCCAGAGATCCGGATTGGTGGCACGCATATCGGCGACGGTTAATAGCAACAGGTAGGCTAGATGCCTTTCATCACCCACACTTCTGGCGAAATCCTGAATGACCCGGGGGTCTTCCAGATCCCGCCGTTGCGATACGGTGCTCATTTGCAGGTGCTGTTCCACCAGCCAGACTATCAACTCGCTGTCGCGCTGTGATAAATGCAGACGCCGGGCAAAACGTCGGGCTTCCTGGGCGCCAATTTGCGAATGATCACCACCCCGACCCTTGCCGATATCATGAAATAACCCTGCCAGTATAAGTAATTCTGGTTTATCCACCTGTATCCAGGCCTGTTTCAGAACAGACATCTGCTGTTCTTTCCGGCGATGCAGCTGACCGATGTTCCTAATCAGAAAGAGGGTATGCTGATCAACGGTGTAGACATGAAACAAGTCATGCTGAATACGTCCGGTAATGCGCGCAAAAGCGGGAATCAGGCGGCCCAGAATACCGCATTGCTGCATGATTTTCAGGCTGTGATAGGCGCCTTCCGGCTGCGCCAGCAGGCTCAGCAGTTCACTTCTGGCAATCGGATCCTGTTCCAGATCATGGGGGTGCACCTGCGCACGGATGTTGTAGAGTTGTCGCTGGGTGAGGGCATCCAGGGGGGTGCCCAGAGGTTTTTCGGCCAACTCCCGGAACAGCCGCAGGATTTTCTGCAAAAATTGCGGATCATCAGCCCGCAAAGCGGTTGCTGCTTGAGGCGTGTTCAACGGGCTTACAGAATTTTTGCCTCCGGCAGCCAGATGCAGGGCCATATTTTCCTGAGCGATGGCGGAAATACGCAGAATATCCGCAAAAGCCCGGTAAAGTTTTTGCATGAGCTGCTCTACCGGACTGCGTCCAGGGCGTTCCACGTAACCTAATTGAGCTGCCAGTGGCCGTTGCTGGTCGAGACGCAGCCGGTCTTCATGGCGGGCAGTGGCTTCATGCAGGGCAATGCGCAGCCGGGTCAGAAATGCCTGGGCCCGCAACAGCTGCCGATATTCGTCGGGACTGACCAGATTTTCGCGGCGCAGACAGGACAGGCTGTTATCTCTAAAAATCGCAGCGGTCAACCATTGCAGTTGGTGAATATCCCGGAGGCCGCCCGGGCCATCCTTGAGGTTGGGCTCCAGATGAAAAGCCGTATCACTGCAGCGCGCATGACGGCTCTCCTGCTCGGCCAGTTTTGCTGCAAAAAACACAGCGGGTTTCCAGGGAGGGTTGGCGCGAAGGGCTTCTTCCAGCTCTTCATAGTGTTCAAGTGAACCACAGAGATAGCGGGTTTCCAGCAGGGTGCTGGCAATACTGAGGTCCTCACGCGCCTGCTCCAGACATTCCGGTATGGAACGGACGCTGGCGCCTACGGTCATTTGTAAATCCCACAGCGCCGTCAGAAACTGATGCAAAAAGTCTTCGACAGCTTTGCTGAGCCGGGCCGGGGTGAGAATCAGCAGGTCGAGATCCGAGCCGGGAAACAGGGCACCACGTCCATACCCGCCAACGGCTATCAGACTGAGCGCAGAGTCCTGCAGGGTAAACCGGGATTCCATGTGCTTCCAGAGTCGGCATAGGATTTTATCCACCAGGGCCGCATGCTGGCGCAAAAAGGCGCGGCCATTGCTCCGGGGAGAAAACCCGGCGAGCAGGAGCGCCCTTTCCTGGCGCAGGTTTTCCAGGATATTCGGTAGGGCGTCAGCAGCCCCGGATGCGGACATGTTCAGATGGGATCGCCGGGGAGTTGGGTCAGTACCTCATACCCGTCATCGGTCACCAGAATGGTGTGTTCCCACTGCGCCGAGGCACTGTGATCCTTGGTCACAATGGTCCAGCCATCCGGCAGCGCCTTGATGTGGCGTTTGCCGGCGTTGATCATGGGCTCAATGGTAAAGGTCATGCCCGGTACCAGTTCAACTCCTTCACCGGGATTACCGTAATGCAGTACTTGAGGTTCATCATGAAATACCCGCCCGATACCATGACCGCAAAACTCCCGTACCACCGAACAATGCTGGGCTTCTGCAAATACCTGAATGGCGTGGCCGACATCCCCCAGGGTGGCGCCGGGACGGACCTGCTGAATACCCCGGACCATGGCTTCGTGGGCGACTTCCATTACGCGACGGGAGCGCAGGGGGACTTCACCGACGGTGAACATCTTGCTGCTGTCACCGTGATAGCCATCCTTGATGACCGTTACATCAATATTGAGCATGTCACCATCTTTCAGGACACGATCTCCGGGAATGCCATGGCAGATGACATGATTGAGGGAGATGCAAACGGATTTGGGAAAGGGCGGATATTCCGGACTGGGCTGATAGTTCAGCGGAGCGGGAATGCCTTGCAGATCGTTGACGATGTAATCGTGGCAAATCCGGTCCAGTTCTCCGGTGGTGATGCCTGCTTTGACATGGGGGCGGATCATATTGAGCACCATGGCGGTCAAGTGCCCGGCAGTCCGCATTTTTTCGATTTCTTCGGGAGTTTTGATATTACCCTGGGGAGGGCTCTTGCGACGTTGTAACATGGAGATTCTCCTGGGCGATAGAATGAGAGAGGCTAAAACATCAGCTCCTCTGCCGCGTCAATCTCTATTTTATCAGGACTGACCCGGCTCCGGTAGGCCAGAATTTCCACACCGCTTCGGCATACCTCGCGGAGGGCTTGGCCATAGGCCGGGTCTATCCGGTCGGCGGGGGCAAAACCCCGACCATCTTCCCGTCCTATCAGAAAAAACATCACCGCGCGCCCACCATTTTCCACCACTGCGCGCAGCGCCGTCAGATGACGCAGGGCGCGGGTGCTGACCGCATCAGGAAAGCGGATAACGCCATCGGCTTCCAGCAAGGTGCAGGATTTGACCTCCACGTAGCAGGGCGCACGTCCGGGCTCCTGGAGCAGGATATCCACCCGCTCATGTTGACCATATGGCACTTCCCGGCGCAGCTCACTATAACCGTTCAGGACGGGTATCTGGCCGCTGCTAATGGCTTCGGCGACGATGGCATTGGGGCGCTGCGTATTGATGCAGACCCAGCTGTGCCCACTCCAGTATAACTCCCAGGTCCAGGCGAGCTTGCGGCGGGGATTGTCGCTGTGGGAAACGAGAATGGGCTGTCCTGGTTCCGCACAGCTGGTCATGCTCCCTGAATTGGGGCAATGAATGGTGATTTCTTCCCCGGATGCCAGCTGGCAGTCAGCCAGAAAGCGTTTATAACGGCGGAGCAGGGTGGCAGGAATCAGTTCGGGTAGCTGCATGGGGGCAGCTTAATGCTTGTGGCGCTGACATGCCAGGATATGGACCGGGACTTGTCCTGCAGTTCCGACAATGCCCAGTTTTGCCACACGCCAGCGGGCGCACCGTGGAGGCTGGCCGGGGTGGTCCAGCCTAAGCATTTCAGAGTCTCCTCCCAGGCGTAGCCGGGATCTCCCGCCCAGGCCGGGCTGTGCTGACTTTTGGATAATTTGCGGCCATCGCCATGACAGATTAAAGGCAGATGACCATAGTCAGGATGGGGCAGACCCAGAAGGCTTTGCAGGTAGCGCTGCACGCCGGTAAATGGACGTAAATCGCCGCCGCGAATGATTTCGGTGACATCCTGAGCGCCATCATCCACCACACAAGCCAGTAAATAGGCAAAATAAGCATCGGCACGCCGCAAAACAGGATCACCCTGTTCAGGAGGGGTATTCTGCCAGCCAAGAAAGCGGTCTTCCCATGGGGGTAACTCCCCGGACACCCGCAACCGCCAGGATCGTGGGATGCTCCCGGGTGGGAGGCCATTGCGGCAAGTGCCCGGATAACGTCCCCCGTGCAATCGGATTTCCTGACGGCTACACGCGCAAGGATAGGCGTGACCAACCTGGATCAATGTTTCGAGAGCCTCCTGATAAGCTTCATGGCGAGAGGATTGTTGCCAGACCGGGCCATCCCACTCCAGCCCCAGGGCATCCAGTTGCCGAAGAATCTGATCGGCGGCACCAGGGCGCACCCGATCTCCATCCACGTCTTCCAGACGCAGGAGCCAGCTTCCGTCCTGACAGCGGGCACTGAGATAGCTGCCAATCGCGGCGACCAGCGAGCCGGCATGAAGAGGACCGCTGGGGGAGGGGGCAAAGCGACCGATGACAGGCCTGTCCTGGCCCCTCGTCGGGGAGAATGCTAAAACAGTATGCACACGCTGCTCAGTTCGGCCTCTGGTCAGAACCGCTTTATACGGACTATGGTTTACCCTGGATTACTGTACAATTCCTCACAATCTAGCACAGGGAAGCAAGTACATATATGCCGGTGATTTTTCGCGTCGAAGGCTATGCCTTCTATTCTAACGAGGGTAATCCCTGTGAGCCCTTGCAACATGAAACTGCGCTTTGAGCGCGGCGGGAAGGAATATGGCAAACGCAGAATTTGCACTCATCAAGCAGTTACAGCAGGCTCTGGGGCATGCCGGGCGAGGCGTGCGGCTGGGTATTGGGGATGACGCAGCCTGGCTGGATACCGAAGGACGGACTTTGGTGAGCAGCATGGATACGCTGGTGGCGGGTCGCCATTTTTTTGCGGATGTCCATCCCGCCGATCTGGGCTGGAAGGCTCTGGCCGTCAATTTGAGTGATCTGGCGGCGATGGGTGCCATTCCCCGCTGGTGTTTGCTCAGTCTGGCATTGCCGCCACTGGCCGAGGGCTATGGGCAGTGGCTGCAGGATTTTGCAGCAGGATGGCGGGCTATGGCTGAGCGCGCAGATGTGGCATTGGTGGGTGGTGACACGGTGGCTACCGATGGTCCCCTGACGCTGTCCATCACCGCGCTGGGAGTGGTGGAGCAGGGCGTGATGCGCCGGGACGCTGCCCGTGTCGGTGATCAGATCTGGGTAACCGGCACTCTGGGTGATGCTGCAGCCGCCCTGGATCGGGCTTTCGTGTCACGTGGACTGCCCGGCTGGGGTGTAGACTGTTCGGAGGCCAACGCCTGGTTTCTGGAAAACCGGCGTTTGCGTCCGCAGCCGCGTCTGGATTTTGCCCGGGCGGCACAGGCAGCGGGAGTGGCTTGCGCCCTGGATTGTTCCGATGGTTTTCTGGCGGATCTCGGTCATATTCTCCAGGCTTCCGGGCTGCGGGCCAGGATAGACCTTGAGCATCTTCCCCTCAGTTCGGCTCTGCGGGAATGTACTGATGGAGATTTGCAGCGCCTGCTACGCTGGCCTCTGACCGGCGGAGATGATTATGAGCTGATTTTCTGCGCGCCGCCGGCCCTGAGCCTTATCCTCATGGAGCTGGCAGAAAACTGTGCCTTGCCGGTCACGTCGGTGGGAGAGGTTTTGCCAGCTGATCCTCACGCAGCCGAGGATGTCGACTTGTACTGGCAGGGGCAGTCCCTGGCTTTGCCCATGAACCGGGGGCACCAGCATGTTTTCTAGGCCTTGGTACCACTGGTTGGCCTTTGGGGGGGGCAGTGGTCTGGCGCCCGTCCTGCCCGGCACCATGGGGACCATTGCCGCCATTCCCCTCTATTTGTTGCTGATTTTGCTTGTGCAGAATCTCTGGATATATACGGCCGTGCTATTTTGCATGATAGCTGTCGGTCCCTGGCTCTGTGGCCGGACAGCAGAGGATTTACGCCGGGGGGCTAGCGGAAAACGGGCTCTGGACCCGCCCGCCATTGTCTGGGATGAATGGGTAGGTTTACTGCTGACTTTGTACTGGTTTCCCTTTACCTGGTGGACGCTGCTCGCTGGATTTCTGCTCTTCCGGTTTTTCGATATGCTCAAGCCCTGGCCTATATCCTGGCTCGATCGACATATTCATGGCGGAACAGGCATCATGTTGGATGATATGGCGGCGGCGCTTCCTGCCTGGTTGATTTTGCTGGGAATGCGCGGAATGGGATGGTTATGACAGCAGCAGATACTCTGCGTATTTATTTACCTCTGCGCCCGGCAGCTCTGGCGGATGCCCAGCGCTTGCAGGCCTGGGCTCAACGCGCCGGTGTCGAGGCGCGTATTGAACTGGTTACCGTGCTGCCCGATCAGGATGACGTAGCCTTGGCCATCGGTGATTTTCCCAACGGTGATATCTGGAAAAAGCTTCCGGAACATGCGCTGATTCCGGCCGGGGACTGGCAGGTCGTGCAGGACTGGGCAAAGTCCTCACTGCCCGCCTGCCCGCAAAGCTTCAGTCGCTTTACCGACCAGGGACGCGGCTACGAAATTCTGCCTGGCGAGTTCTGGCTGGATGATTGCACCCAGGATACCTTTGATCTGGCCATGGCACCTCCCGAATGGGCCTTGCTGCAGCAATGTCCCAAAGCCGGCGGCCCGCGTCTAGCGTTGGCCGAATCCTGTACCGGTGGGGGACTGGCGGCTCGCATTACCGCCTTGTCCGGGTCTTCGGCACTCTTGCAGCAGGGACTGGTGACTTACAGCAATACGGCCAAACGTCACTATCTGGGCGTACAGGCTAAAACCCTGATGCGCTATGGGGCTGTTTCTGAGGAAACCGCCCAGGAAATGCTCCATGGATTATTGCGGGAAGCTGACCTGGGTGCTGCCATTACCGGCATTGCCGGCCCCGGCGGAGCTGTCCCCGGCAAACCGGTAGGCACGGTCTGCATTGCCTGGGGGCAACGCGACGGCCCGCAACAGTTGCGCACCTGTCATTTTCCAGGCGATCGCTGGACGGTGCAGTATGCCTCCGGTTCAGTGGCTTTGGGCGGTTTGCTGGGTCTGCTGCTGTGCTGAGACAGATTCCCGGGTCGGATTTCAGGCCGGGTGTCTTTGCCCATTGCCCGCGCTCAGGTAGAATGCCCGCAAAGTCGATTGGATAACCGGGTGAGGATTGCTCGGACACCCGGAGCAGGCCGCTGCAGGGCAAAGCCTGAGTGGAAAATCTTCATATTATTCAGAAAAGGACAGCATGATGGATGATCAACGCAGCAAGGCCCTTGCGGCCGCTTTGTCCCAGATTGACAAGCAGTTCGGCAAGGGCGCGGTAATGCGCCTGGGCGATCACGATGCCATCAAGGATATCGCCGTCTATTCCACCGGCTCCCTGGGTCTGGATCTGGCCCTGGGTGTCGGAGGATTGCCGCGCGGTCGAGTTGTGGAAATATACGGGCCGGAATCTTCAGGTAAAACCACGCTCACCCTGCACGCCATTGCCAGTTGTCAGCAGGCTGGAGGCACCGCCGCCTTTATCGACGCTGAACACGCGCTGGATCCCGGATATGCCCACAAGCTGGGGGTGGATCTGGAAAATCTGCTGGTTTCCCAGCCGGATACCGGTGAACAGGCGCTGGAGATTGCCGACATGCTGGTGCGCTCCGGTGCGGTGGACCTGATCGTGGTGGACTCGGTAGCCGCTCTGACCCCCAAGGCGGAAATCGAAGGCGACATGGGTGACTCTCATGTGGGTTTGCAGGCGCGCTTGATGAGTCAGGCGCTGCGCAAGCTGACCGCCAATATCTCCCGGACCAATACCCTGGTCATTTTCATCAACCAGATTCGCATGAAAATCGGTGTCATGTACGGGAGTCCGGAAACCACAACCGGAGGTAATGCCCTCAAATTCTATGCCTCGGTGCGCCTGGATATCCGCCGGATTGGCGCTATCAAGAAGGGAGACGAGGTTATGGGTAATGACACCCGGGTGAAAGTGGTCAAAAACAAGGTCGCTCCGCCATTCCGTGAAGCCGAATTTGCCATTTACTATGGCGAGGGTATTTCCCGTCTTTCCGAACTGGTGGACCTGGGTGTCAAGTTCGAGATCGTTGAAAAAAGCGGGGCCTGGTATTCCTATCAGGGCGAGCGGATTGGTCAGGGTAAGGATAATGCCCGGCAATATCTCAAAGAGCATAAGGATCTGGCTGTTCGTATCGAGCAACAGGTGCGTGCGGCAGCTGCCGGAAATCCACTGGCCTTTACCGATGATGTGGTGGAGCCTGCGGTAGCGGAATAATTGACCAAAAACGCCCCCGCTGATCCGCAGAGCATGGCCTTACGCCTGCTCGCACGACGTGAGTACAGTCGCAAGGAACTGCAGGATAAATTGCTGCAGGCCGGATTTGCGGTGCCGCAAGTAGAGATGGTGCTGGATAGTCTGCGGCTGAGCGGGTATCAGAATGACCAGCGATATGCGGAAATGCTGACGCGCATTCGCCTGCGTCAGGGGCACGGCCCCTTGCGCCTGCGTCAGGATTTGCAGCGTGCCGGAGTGGAAATCGAAGCGGGTGCAGGGGAGGAGCAAGCCCTGGACTGGCAGGCTCAGGCCCGGGCGACCTATCGCAAGCGTTTTGGTGATAGTGTACCTGAAGATGCGCGGGATTATGCCCGACGTGCCCGGTTTTTGGCGGGAAGGGGCTTTTTACCTGAACAGATTCGCCGGGTGCTGGCGGATGCGGGTAAAAATCCGGATGATTTTAACGATTAGTTTTTAATGGACGACGAAAGACCGATGCAAGCGCAAGCCATTCGCCAAGCTTTTCTGGATTATTTTGTAGAACAGGGTCATCAGATTGTACCCTCCAGTTCCCTGATTCCCCGTAATGACCCGACCCTGCTCTTTACCAATGCCGGCATGGTCCCTTTCAAGGACGTTTTTCTGGGGCTGGAGCAGCGTCCCTATCAGCGGGCGGTATCTTCCCAGCGTTGCATGCGAGCCGGTGGCAAGCACAATGACCTGGAAAATGTCGGCTATACGGCCCGGCATCACACCTTTTTTGAAATGCTCGGCAATTTTTCATTTGGCGATTATTTCAAGCGGGAAGTCATCGGCTTCGCCTGGCGCTTTTTGACCGAGAAGCTGGGGCTGCCTGCCGGCAAACTCTGGATTACGGTCTATGAGGAAGACGACGAAGCAGCGCAAATCTGGATCAATGACATAGGCATCGATCCTGCCCGTATTTCCCGGTGCGGGGCGAAGGACAACTTCTGGAGCATGGGCGATACCGGGCCCTGTGGTCCCTGTTCGGAAATTTTTTATGATCATGGTCCTGATGTTCCCGGTGGCCCTCCCGGTAGTCCGGAAGAAGATGGCGATCGTTACATCGAAATCTGGAATCTGGTTTTCATGCAGTTTGACCGCGACAGCAGCGGCACACTGACGCCACTGCCCAAGCCTTCCGTGGATACGGGCATGGGTCTGGAGCGGCTGGCGGCGGTGCTGCAAGGCGTTCATAACAACTATGATACAGATCTTTTCAAGCCTCTGATTGCCGCAGCCGCAGACCTTTCCGGCAAAAAATACGGAGAGGATGCGGCCGCCGACACCAGCCTGCGGGTGTTGGCAGACCATATTCGCGCCTGCAGTTTTTTGATTACCGATGGCGTGCTGCCCGCTAATGAGGGGCGTGGTTATGTCCTGCGCCGGATCATTCGCCGGGCGGTACGCCATGGCCGCAAACTCGGCATGGAAAATGTATTTTTTCACAAGCTGGTCGCCCCGCTGGTGCAGGAGATGGGCGGCGCCTTTCCCGAACTGGCCAAGGCTCAGCGCGATGTGGAACGGGCTCTGGAACGTGAAGAAACCCGTTTCCGGGAAACTCTCGAACGCGGTCTGAATCTGCTCGAAAATGCCATTTCCGGACTGGCTGGCGATGCGGCCATTCCCGGCGAAATCATTTTCCGTCTCGCCGATACCTATGGTTTTCCGGTGGATTTGACCGCTGATATTGCCCGGGAAAGAGCCCTGCGCATGGATATGGAGGGTTATGAAGCCGCCATGACGGCGCAGCGCAACCGCTCCCGTGCGGCCTGGAGTGGTAGTGGCGAGGTCAAAATCGAACGGGTTTATCATGACCTGGCCATGCGTCTATCTCCTACGGCATTTACGGGTTATGCCGAGTGCGCCGGCGAAGGTCAGGTGCTGGCCCTGCTGCGCGATGGCGAAGAGGTGGCTTTTCTCGATGCGGGAGATCAGGGCGCAGTGATTCTCGACCAGACGCCTTTTTATGGGGAGTCAGGCGGACAGGCTGGTGATTGCGGCGAATTGCAGTCGGAAAATGCGCTTTTTCAGGTGCGCGATACTCAGAAGCCCATGGGCAGTTTGCATGTGCATCTGGGGACGCTGCAATCCGGGCGTCTGCAACGGGGCGACAAAGTGCTGGCCAGCGTCGATGAAGTCGCCCGCCGGGCAACGGCTGCCCATCATTCCGCCACCCATTTGCTGCATGCGGCTTTGCGCAATACTCTCGGTGCCCATGTGCAGCAGAAAGGCTCACTGGTCAATGCCGAGCGTCTGCGTTTTGATTTCAGTCATCCTGAAGCGCTGACAGCGGAACAGTTACGCCATATTGAGCGGGATGTAAATGCCGTGATTCGGGAAAATCATGCCGCCCATACCCAGGTACTGCCCATTGCCGAGGCGCAGGCCATGGGTGCCATGGCCCTCTTTGGTGAAAAATATGGGGACGAGGTGCGCGTGGTGCGCATGGGCGATTTCTCGCTGGAACTGTGCGGAGGAACCCACGTTCAGGCCCTGGGAGATATGGGCGTTTTCAAGATTCTCAGTGAAACCGGAGTAGCCGCTGGCATTCGCCGGATTGAGGCGGTGGCGGGGGCAAGTGCGCTGGACATCATCCAGCGTGATGAACAACGTCTACAAGCTGCCGCTGGTATGCTCAAGGTGGCCCCGGCTGAGCTGGACCAGCGTCTGGGCCAGACGCTGGAACGTTTACGGCAATTGGAAAAAGAACTAGAAAAAATCAAACGGGATGAAGCCGCCCGTGCGGGTGCCGACCTCGCGGCCCAAAAGGAAGACATGGCAGGGGTAGCGGTACTCATCAGCCGTCTGGAAGGCATGGATGGCAAGGCCCTGCGTGACGCCCTCGATCGCTTGCGCAGCCAGTTACCCGAAGCGGTGATTGTGCTGGCGGGGGTTGACGGAGAAAAGGTCGCCCTGCTCGCCAGTGTGACGAAAAGTCTTTCTGAGCGTATTCATGCCGGTGAGTTGGTCAATGTGGTCGCCCAGCCCCTGGGAGGAAAAGGGGGTGGACGTCAGGATATGGCTCAGGCTGGTGCAGGCAACCCGGAGGCACTGGATAAGGCACTCCAGGCCGCCCGCGATTGGATCAGAAGCCGACTGGTCTAGTCATTATTCTGCCAGGGATGCCCATGTCCATGGTCTCCCTGTCCCCGGTCCGGTCTTTGCCCTTGGGGTCCGTGACCATGATCAGGACGGAAATGTCGCCAATGGGGATCCCGGGAATGCCGTTCTGCGTCTCTCTGAATACGTCGCCAGTCGCGGTGGTCCCAGCGCCGCAAGGCCGGAGGTGGAGCAGCGATGGGTCGCCAGGGACCACGATAGCCCGGACCCGACCACCAGCGATTCCCGTAATAATAGTAGTAATTGGAGCCCTGATAAAAAATGGGCTGGGAAGCGCCATAGGCGGCATAAACCCCCAGATTGCTGAGCCAGACCATCAGGGGCGGAGTCGAAAGAATGGCTGGCGGATAAACTGGTGCAGTATATACCGGCGCTGCATATACCGGTTGGGTGCCCACATTCAATTGAATGTCCACGGGGGCGCCAAGGGCAGTGGCGCTCAAGCTCAATGTGCCGATCAATAGCGGCAGCAGCATCTTGTTTTTCATGTGGGTGGTTTTCATCATATGCTCTCCTCCAAAAATTGTTCACTATTTTATACATGGTCATGCTCCAGGCTTTTGCGCTATGCTCATGACAATGAAAGACAGCATAAACGGTACGATCCCATGAATCGAGCAGTAGTCTGTAAATTTCTGTTTATCAGGTATCGGTGATAAGCAGTGCCTGAAATTGCCGAACTGGAAAAACTCCTGCAAAAAATAGCACTGGCGGATCAGCAGGCGTTTCGGGATTTTTACGATGCGACGGCTGCGCATCTGTATCCAGTGGCCTTGCGTATATTAAGAGAAGAAGGACGGGCGGCCGAGTGTTTACAGGATGCATTTGTGAAAATCTGGTTAAAGGCGAGTGAATATCAAATAGGTCGTGGCGCGCCACTGGCCTGGGCAGCAGCCGTTGTCCGTTATCAGGCCATTGATGATCTGCGGCGCCTGCCCAAGGATCAGCCCGGCTGGGAAGAAGAAGACTGGGAACACTGGGGAGGACAGGAATCCTCCCCCGATGCTCCCATGTCTTCCGAAAGACAACGTCTGCAGGACTGTCTGGGACGACTGCCCAGTGATCAGCGCCAGGCTATTTCCCAGGCCTTTTATCGGGCGGCGAGTTATGAAGAAGTAGCGCGCTTTGCGGGTGAGGCCCTGGGTACGGTGAAAAGCTGGATTCGCCGGGGGTTATTGAGTTTGCGGGATTGTTTACATCATGCATCTGAATAAGTGGCCAAAGCTTGCGGACAGTCTGGCAGGAGCCTACGTGTTGGGGACCTTGCGGGGCAGGGCACGCCTGCGTTTTACCCGCATGCTGCGTGCCTATCCCTGGTTGGCGGCGCGCGTGGCGGAATGGGAAGACATCTTGATGCCTTATTCGCTCCCGCAAACGCCACTGGCTCCACCGCGTTCCGTCTGGCATGGTGTAGCTGCCCAGTTGCCGAAGCGGCCGACACCGGTGCCCGCCTGGTGGCAGAAAGCAGGGCTATGGCGCGCCCTGTCCGCAGGTCTGGCCCTGGCGGTGGTGCTGCTCCTGGTCTGGCCAGCGCCGCCTGCCATGCCTTATATGGCAGTACTGAATAATACGGCGGGCCAGCCGGTGTGGATGCTGCGAGCCA
>NZ_JABBOU010000040.1 GCF_018853465.1 Acidithiobacillus montserratensis | reverse complement strand
GTCGTCACCTATTTCCCCTGCCATTTTGACGACCCGTCACCTATTTCCCCTGCCATTTTGACGACCCGTCACCTATTTCCCCCGTCAAAAGCTGACCCGTCACCTATTTCCCCTGTGACCCGTCACCTATTTCCCCCGTCAGAAGGGCTGACCCGTCACCTATTTCCCCCGTCTTGTCGCGCGAACGGGATATTTTTTGTTAGGCTGCTCTACTCGATTTTGCATCTCTATCGCGCTGCTGATACCACCTTTCGCATTGTTCTGACGACGGTTTGCTGCCTTCTGCTCGGCAACAAATTCCTGCGTCGGGTGTAACGTATAAATAACATCCTCTAGTTTGCTGCGCGCTCCCCGCTGCTCGATCTTTTTTACGGTAGATAGCGCGCCCAGGCTTTTGAGTTCATCCCACGCTTGGTCCAAGGCTGCTATCGCCTGACGATCCAGTTTGTATCCTGCCAATAGGGCGCTATCACGCTTGATGGTGCTATAACGTGTCTCGAAACTATTGAGCATAGCAGCTTGGGTATATTTCAAGACCAATTGTCCGATCAACCATCGGGCAAGCTGGGTGCTGCACGTCATCATTCGCTGATAGTTAAACTGTCGATAGGTCACATGGTCGATACTCTGCGTCACTAACGGGTGGAATTGTGCTATCCATCGAGTGTCGCGATGGGTCTCGTAATCCTTACGCTTAACACCGCTTAAGGCAGCAAAATATGTGGAGCGAGCGAAGGCCCCATCTCCACCGTCTGTTGCGCATTCAATCTCGATACTACTCAGAGAGAGGATGTCGAGAGCCTCGATGATCTGGTCATAGCGCAAGCTGTGTCCTTGTTGCTCCAACTCTTTACGGAGTTGATACAAAGAAAACCGGGCGCCGCTGCGATAAGTTGATCGATCAAAAAAGCCAGCGCCCTGTTCAGCAGAGATTTTCCGCAAGGCATATTCGACAAGCTCCTCACGTGCGCTCGGATAATAGCTTTTCCATTGGCCATCATCGTTTTTTATCTGTGCGGGATATATCCTTGCCGTTAATGCTCTACCACGATATTGGAATGACAACTCAGCAACGCCTAGAAACCCATCTGCTGTTCGCATGGTGTTCATTCTGGCTCGTGAAATAGAGTAACGCGGTATGCTGTCCCACAAGTCAACGGCGTTTGAGAGTGATTCGCCCTGGTCATCCGTGTTGGCTAGGAAGCCCTGGAAAAGACTTAGTTGCCAACCGGTAAAAGCGATATCAGACACCGGCGCTACTGATCTGCGTGTAGGGGGATTTTTCTTATTCACGTTGTTGTCTGCCATTCGTTATCCTTGCTCGTACATACTAGCAAGCTAGCATAAAATCATCGTTTCATATAAGTATGAAAGCATACAAGCATGAATTCGCTAATCGTCATTTCCGCCTCAACGGCGGCGCGCTTCACCTCTTTAGCTACCGCCTTGGAACAGCGGATTTGCACGAGCGCATCATTTTTGGGTGCTGCTTGCAGTTTGTTCTGGGGGGGCTCGGCAAAGCCGCGGGATGGTAAGCCGCCTATAGGCGACACTTGCGGTGCGTTCATCACGTCAACTGTTAGGGCAGATGGTTTAGCCACGCGCTTCACTCCTTAGTCTCAACGGTACAAGTATGCAAGTATGATAGTATGTTATCCCATAAAGACGCGACTTCCCGCGCCGCCGGTGCCCTTGGCTCGATCTCCTGTGGTGTGCGTCCGTCTGTGAATGCCGACGGGTAGGCGACGCGATTCACAAGGATGGTTTCAGCGACGGATCCATGATGGGAGAGAGCCGCAATTGCCTGAGCAGTGATGTTTGTGTTTTGGATCGCCTGCGTAATTACAAAGAGGAATGGCACTCCCAAGCTCTTTAGGCGATGAACGGTCACCAGTGCTGCTTTCAGATCGTCCGGTGTCGGTTTTATGGGCACAAGCACCAAATCTGCCAGTTCAAAAACATCGTCTAAATGTTCACTGGCATTCGGCGGTGTGTCGACAAAAACAAAATCCGCGCCCTGTGCTGCAAGTGCATTCATGCCTTTTCCCAAGACGTCTCTGGTCAGCTCCACGCGTCGAGGCTCCTCAGTCTCTCTGGCTTCGTGCCACTGGGTCAGAGTGCCTTGCGTGTCGGTGTCCACCAGATATACAGAAAAACCAAGGCGAGCTGCGTGAACGGAAAGAACGCGGCAAACCGTAGATTTCCCGCTGCCCCCCTTCTGGGAGTTGCAGACAATACGGAACATACAAATAAACTCCCATACAAGTAAACATTATGCAATCATGTTTGTATGCAAGCATAGTTGTCAAGCTTGGTAATATTGATTGCGTACTTGAGAATTCAGCATATGGAGCCCCCGTTAAGGGCGTGAAGCCCCCGGAACCCAGCGATAGAGGGTCGGCAAGGAGACACCAAGATGCTCGGCCACCTCCCTGCGTGGCGTGCCGTTATCCAGAAGCTTCCTGGCCGATGCCACCTTGCTCTCCGTCATCACCCGCTTTCTCCCCGGCATCCGCCCGAACTTGCGGGCGGCCTCCAATCCGGCGCGAGTGCGTTCAATGGTCAGATCCCGCTCCATCTCGGCCAGACTGGCCATGACATGAAAGAAAAACCGTCCCGATGGCGTCCCGGTATCGATGGCGTCGGTCAGGCTTTTGAACTGAACGTCCCGAGCTTGCAGGCTGCTGACCAGGTCGATCAGATTCCGCACGCTGCGTCCCAGACGATCCAGCTTCCAGACCACCAGCGTATCCCCTGCGCGGAGATCTCCCAGCGCCTGAGCGAGGCCCGGTCGCTCTGCACGGGCACCACTAATCTGGTCCTCCATGATCTTCTCGCAGCCGGCTTTGATCAGTGCCTCCCTTTGCAGGTCCAGATGTTGGTCCTGGGTGGATACCCGGGCATAACCGATCAGCATATTTTTCTCCTGACTCTCTCGATATTCATAATGACGGTAATGAATCAAGAAAGTTATTTCAAGACTGATTTTCGAGAATCCTATCCTGTTGATTGTTGGTCATGGCGCCCGTGGCGGGTTCTGCCTCTCAAAAACCCTCGTTTGTGAGAGGCCATATTCTTGGTTAGCAGTTGAAAAACCCGTTCGATAGGTTATAGTTTGAATATGAAAGTCTGCACGCATCGCGGGTTGTTGATCGCAGTTTTGACGCGCAACGAGCACTGCCCACCGCATGTGCATGTTGGAACAGGTGATTGGAATGCACGCTTTGAGTTCAGCTTCTGGCACAACGGGGTACGTCTGTGGGATGTGATGCCTATCCAGGAATCACCTTCCGCAGGACTGCTGGAAGAAATTCGGCAAGCGATAAGGAGGGCGGAGAACCTGCACCGCGCTCGGAAACTCTGGTGGCAGAGTCGCCAAGGCCTCTGCCTGGATAATTTACTTTGGGATGCCGCTGCTCAGGCGGTGGTAACCCCAAAAGGCGCGCGCCCCGGTACAGTTCAGATTGTATCCGGTCGTTTTGATGGCGTGCGGAATATGACGGTTTTGCATTTGGCAGACGACCCCTTGCCCTTGGAGATCCAATTATGACGATTCAAGCAAAAAATGGTTTTGATGAAGTAGTGACGCCCGAAGTGCTGCAGCGGGCTGTGGCTCTAGGGCGAAGTCGCCATAGGGGAAGTATTCATGCCCAGTCCTTGCGCTACCTGCCGGATACGCGTGCGCTGATGATCACATTTGGCGACCAGACAGCGATCGTTCTGCCAGTAGAAAACTATTCTGAGCTGGCAGCGCTCACGGGGAGGGAACTCCAGCAACTGAGTTTATGTTTTGCCGGCAGTGCGTTGTGCCTCAATGATCGAGACTTGCACGTTTCTATCGCCGGACTTATGGCCATGAGTCAACCGCTGCTGGAGGTTGCAAAAACGGTAACTGCTTCTTATAACGGTAGCTTGAGAACGCTCGCAAAGGCTGCCGCATCTCGTGAGAATGGCAAGAAAGGTGGGCGCCCGCGCTCGTTAACCCATCCCGGATCGGTGTAAGAACGGGTGACAAACGGCGGGCCGGTACCGCGACCTCTGCCGATCTGCTATCTGTTTTGGATAAAGCGGGAAATGCATCGCCCCGCGCAGGGGGACAGGTCGTGAGAAAACACAGAAAATGCGAACCGCGCAATGGTTCATTCGCTTTTATTCACATTCAAACGCGCTTTAAGGCACATCGCTATTGGGGTTATTGCTGGGACCATGCTCCTGGTGTCTGCTCCAGGTTGTGTGCACCTAGCCGTTATGTCGAAACAGGATGCCGGGGTTGTACCTTAAGACGGCAGGTATGGCTCAAACATCAAGGCCTCCGCAGGTTGGCCCATCGCAAATGGCATCAGAGCATCCCCTGGAGTGACTGGAAAAAGTGGAGAAGAATGGGACTACACGACACACGACTGCTCTAATTCATTATTGCGGTTAGAGCTATTGCCCCAGGAGAAAAATTGGAATACGCGCAATTCAAAATAGGGGAATCCTTCAAAACTGCGACCGGCACCTGGCGGTGCACGGATATTGGCACCAGAACCATCGCCGCTATCCATATAGCACACGAGAACGGCAGGCCTGTTTATGAGGATCCGTCGTGGTTCAATGGGCCGCCCTATGCGGTAGCTGAAGAGGTTTTCGATGCCTATGATTTTGGTGGATGCTACACCATGGATGATCCGGAGCCGTTCTGAGCAACAGGTCATATTTCCAGGGCACCTCATCAAGAGGAAATTTTATGGGTCCCATCAGCGACAAGCGAGAAAAATCATGATCACCCTATAGGCCACATCGCCAGGAGGAAACCGTTTTGGGAACGGTTGCGATGCGGCCACGGAGTGTGTCATGTCCGATCGCAGCGGTATTTTAAAAGGGGCCTATCCGCCAAGGGCGATACGGCGCCATCACCGACATCGGTTGTGGTGTAACAGGCGCTTTCATTGGAATCGGGATTTGTCCGGCGACCAGCGGACGCGGGCGCAGGCGATTGACACGCCGACCCCCTGTTCCTGCTGGATGTGCGGTAATCCGCGAAAATACTTTGGAGAGAAGACGATGCAAGAACGTAAAAAAGACCAGGAAAAGGAGGGCGGCATGAAGTAACTACTCACAGCAGGAGAAACTTCATGTCAAAAACCATTCGGCGGCGTAGCGCCCGATACGAATATCGTTGGGTATTGTCGGATTGGGTCAGGATTGCCCCACGATATTCGGTGCGTCAGCGGATTGCGCCCCATTCACCAGAGGGACGGAAACGACTGGCAAAATTTCACTCGGACAGCCAGCGCACCATGGAGATGGTGCCCTCGTACTTCCGGCGGAGTTGCAATCGGAAAAAGCGGCGGGAAAATCAGCAGGTCCTGAGCCGTTTTTCCCGCGAGGGAGATTTGGATCACGGCCCCGTCATGGCGCCAGACAAATCAAATGCTCTATCGTATTGGTGGTGAAGCGATTAGATAATGATACGGGCGGCATGGGTCCTTCCGTCCGGGATCGTTTGTGAGACTTGTCACGGTGACGGGCGCGCGCGACCTGGATATTCCAGCGGAGCATGATGCTTTTTGAGGCCGGGAATTTTCTCGATCTTCTCTGCGGTGTTGCTGATTCCATCCACAGGGTGGCGCACAGAATTTGTGGATGGTTCCTGCAAGGGGGAAAAACGCCTAATATAGACATCAGGGACCGCATGGGGGCTTTAAACCCTCGCTGATGATCGATACCAGAGGAGCGCCCAGAATGCATGCCGTTTTACCTTCTATCATCTCCGAGTTTGAGACCGCCGAGCAGGAGGTCAGCTACACGGCTTGGCTGCAGGCCAAGACTGCCGCTAGCATGGCCGACCCGCGCCCGAGCATCCCGCACGATGAGATTGAGCGACGCATGGCCGAGCGACTAGCACGGCTCAGACAGCGCAAAACGTCCTGATGCTACCCATCTTCTGGCTTGAGTCTGCCAACGCCGATCTAGCCACTATCATAGACTACATCGGTCAGTACGATGTGAGTGCAGCCGAACGTCTGTGGGAACGCCTGCGCGTCTGTGTGTTGCCACTGTCAGAGCACCCCTACCTGTACCGCATCAGCGATCGCGTGCCGGGCTTGCGTGAGATCGTCGCGCACCCAAACTACATAGTGCTCTATCGTGTTACGGCCACCTGCATTGAGATCGTGAACGTGGTGCATGCCCGCCGTGAGTTCCCGGTTTCAACCAAAAATGAGTAGCCTCATCGTAATGTCGCAAAAAGGCCCCGCACGGAGAGATGAAGAACCCAGCAAAATCAAGCCATCCGCCCGTCCTGTCCGAGCACCCACAAGACAGAATGATACATTCTGTCTTGTATAGAAAATCCAGCCCATGGCCCGGTATGTTCGTTGATAAATTCCTCATGACACTGCATATTCATGTATGATAGAAATACGGAGGAATATACCATGCCTACTTCAACTGGAAGAATCGCTGTGATTGCCTTGGGTGTTTTGGCTCTGTCAGGCTGTGCTGTTAGCCCCTACGGCGGATATGGGAATCAGGGTTATAACCAGCCGCCTCCCCCACCACCTCCTCCCGGCCAGGGTCCTGGTCAGTACAACAATGGCTACGGTAATCCGCCGCCCCCGCCGCCCCCCCCACCTCCTGCGCCATAAGCAACATTCTGGGAACAAATTCGGCTTTATCAAGTAAAATAATAAAAGGGGATTTGCTATGCCGCGTAAACCTATTGTACTCAGTATCGCCATAGGCCTCGCAGGCTTGGGTGTTTTATCACTCGCTACGCCAGCGTTAGCTGCTCCGTTTGACCTCGGCATCATGTTAGGAAATCTCGGAATCAATCTCGGCAACACGGGCATGCCCCAGCAATACGGGTACTTTGAGCCGCCCTCAGCGTATACCAACTATTACAGTCAGCCACTCTATGCGCAGTACATGATGTGGTACTACTACCCGCAATCGTACTACCAGTATTATCCTGCGCCACCCCCGCCCATGCCGGCGGGAGCACCGCCGCCACCCCCGCCACCACCTGGTGCACCGCCGCCGCCTCCACCCGGCAATTATTTT
>NZ_JABBOU010000004.1 GCF_018853465.1 Acidithiobacillus montserratensis | reverse complement strand
CAGACTCTCGGCAAAGCTGACCGCGCTGATGATCAGCTCCAGTTCTTCCTGACGTTTTGCCGGCTGCCGGGCGTTGGCATAACGACCCGTATGCAGTTCAATAACGGGCGCACCGCTTTCAGCAGCAGCCTCCAGTTGAAAGGGATCAGGATCAACAAACAGGGAAACACGCACACCCGCAGTAGCCAGACGCTGGCAGGCTTCCTTGATGCGCGGCATTTGTCCGGCGACATCCAGCCCGCCTTCCGTGGTCAGTTCGGCGCGACGCTCGGGGACCAGGCAGCAATCGCTGGGCGCCAGGCGTTCGGCAATGCGCAGCACCCCCTCCTCCACCGCCATTTCCAGATTGAGTCGGGTTTGCAAGGTCTGGCTGAGGATTTCAATGTCCCGATCCTGGATATGCCGGCGATCCTCGCGGAGATGGGCAGTAATGGCATCGGCTCCGGCGCGCTCGGCAATAAAGGCGGCTTCGATGGGATCCGGGTAACGGGTACCCCTGGCCTGACGCAGGGTGGCCACATGATCAATATTTACGCCCAAGGCAATCATGCCAATTGCTCCTTCTATCAGTGGGATGCTATCTGTTTGCCGCGCTGCAAGTATGCCGCAAGGAGGCGACGGCTCTCCAGTGCCCGGCTACCGAGATGCACTTGCAATTCCCGCTCCAGATACTGCCGGAGGTGGGCATTATAACCGCAAGCCGGGGCAGAATTCATCGGACCGCTGAGCCATTCCAGCACTTCTGCAGGTATGGCCACTGAAGCCTCTCCCGGAGCATGGCGGGGACAGAAAACCCCCGACTGCGCTGCATAAAACCAGGTAGTGCCAGGGGACAAGGGGATTCCACAATGCCCGCATTGCCCCAGATCTGCTGCCCAGCCTAAGGCTTCCAGCAAATGGCGCTCATAGCGGCGAAGATTCCAGGCAATATTGGGTACATCGCTCAACGCCTTGATTGTATTTTCATATTCTGCAAAAAACTCAGGAAAAGGGTCCCCACGCCGGGTGAGTCGCAAAAGTAATTCGTTCATGTAAAACAAGCTCAGATTCTGCAGCGTATTCAGAGGCAGGAGAGTACCCAGTTCCTCGGCTTGCACCAGCAGAGGAAGATCGCCTTTTCCCAGCCAGCGAATCCACAGGGGTCGCCCCGCCTCGATGCTGGCAAAAGCTGAGCGCGGGCGGCGCGCGCCTTTGGCCAGCATCCCCAGACGGCCATACTGCTGACTGAAAAACTCCACTATCAGACTGGAATCCCCGTAAGCATAGCGATGCAGTACCCAGGCCCGATCGCCAGCGTCAGTCGTCATACCCCAGCTCACGCAGGATGTGCGTATCCTCGGTCCACTGTTCTTTTTGCTTTACCCAGAGACCGAGCCAGACCCGCTCTTCGGTCAACTGCTGCAGCGCTTCCCGGGCCCGGCTGCCAATCACCCGCAAACGACTACCCCCTTCACCGAGAATAATGGCTTTCTGCCCCGGCTTACGACAGTAGATAGTGGCTTCAATACGCTGCTGCCCGTTTTCCACCTGATAACTGTCAATGGCGACGGCAGTGTCATAGGGTAACTCCGCCCCCAGTTGCCGGAAAATCTGCTCGCGAATGATCTCGGCAGCCATGAAGCGCAGGTTACGATCCGTGACCTGATCTTCGGGGAAAATGGCGGGCGCAGTCGGCAAGAGCGGAATCAGGATATCCGCCAACTTTTCCATATCGCTGGTTTTGCGCGCAGATACGGGAACTACTGCCACAAAATTGGCGCGCTCGGTCAGGTTCTGCAAATAAGGGAACAGACGCTCCTTGGCCTTGATTTTATCGATTTTGTTCACCACGGCCAGGAGTGGCAGGCCACTGCGTTGCAGCCAGCGCAAGGCTTCTGCGTCATCTTCCATCCACAGCATGGCTTCCAGCACCAAGACGCCCAGATCGGCAGACTCCAGAGCGCCACGGGTGGCTCTCAGCAGATGCCGGTTGAGACTGCGGTAACCACTATGTACACCGGGGGTATCCAGAAACAGGGCCTGACCGTCCGGACGGGTTAAAATACCCAAAATCTGATCGCGGGTGGTTTGCGGACGGGGAGCAGTAATACTGATTTTCTGCCCCACCAGATGATTCAACAGGGTAGATTTACCCACATTGGGACGCCCCAGCAGGGCCACATAGCCGCTCCGGTAAGGATGTGCGGTTTCTAAAGCCTCGTTTTCAGCCACGCGACAGATTCTGTAGTTGTGCAAGCATCAGGGCTGCCGCTTGTTGTTCCGCTTTACGCCGACTGCCGTATTCTGCTTCCGTGGAAGCTACTTCGGGCACGCTGCAACGCGCCACAAAGCGTCTTTCATGGGCCTGCCCCTTTTCTTCGACCAGCGTATAAACCGGTAAGGGCCGCCCTTTGCCCTGCAAAAATTCCTGCAGCCGGGTTTTCGGATCGCGTAATTCTGCATCCCCCAACTGATCGGTAATGCGTGGTTCCATCAGCTTCAGGACTATCCCCTCGGCAGCAGCAAAACCGCCATCCAGAAAGGCAGCACCGATCACCGCTTCCAGAGCATCAGCGCGAATGGAATCCCGTCTGGCACCGCCACTGCGCACTTCGCCCGGCCCCAGGATAAGGTAATCAGCCAGGGCAATTTCACCGGCAATTTCTGCCAGGGTTTCTTCCCGTACCAAGCGCGCCCGCATCCGCGATAAATCACCTTCACTCACCTTGGGAAACCGCGCAAACAAGCGCGCAGCCACCACAAAGTTCAGGGCCGCATCACCCAGATACTCCAGACGCTCATTGTGCGCTGCTCCCGCACTGCGGTGGGTGACTGCCTGCGTGAGCAGGTGTATCCCGCTAAAATGATACCCGACTGCTTTTTGCAGCATATCCAGCGAAGCCATAACCTCAGTCTCTATCTTTTTCAAACACCAAAAATGGCTTTAATCATACACGGAAATAGCTGCTTGCGGATACTCTCCTTGAGCGGGCCGGGTCTTGATAGGACCTTGAGTTGAATCCTGGAATGAGCTTTACCTTGCGCGCTGCAGCGCCTCTTCCTCAATGCCCGCCTTTAGCCTGAAAATGCAGGAGCAGGCTCATATTTCCGGCCAGGGGAACAATTTTGTCGTAAGTCACCGTAATCAGCACGGGCCCGTTACCGGCCTTTTCAATCACGATGTCCTTTTGCGGGATATGAATCATGGCCACGCCCAAACGGCCATTAAGATTATACAGAATTTGTCCTGCTGACTCCTCTGGAGCAGCCTGCTGCGCCTGTTGCTTGACAATGTTTTGCAGGGACCAGTAATCGTAATAACTCGGCATGACCTTGACCACAAATGCAATGACCAGCACCAGTATCAAAATCCAGAAAATCACTCCGATCAGACCAATTCCAGCTTCTGGCGAGGGATTGGCAGAAGGATTGACAGACAGTCTCTCTCTGTTGCGTAACCACTGAACTGGACCTGGCATGAGGCAATACTCCGTACACGGCAAATGAAATCAGTTTTTATTTAGTCGGCAAGCATCATTCATGCAAGGAGTAAGCCGGGATTAATGTTGGCCATCCAGGGAGCGACCAATCTGCTTCCAGCGGATGGACCAATCTTCTGCATCCCAGGAAAACCAGACAAACATGGCCTTACCGACAATATTGCGCTCCGGTACCACTCCCCAGAAACGGCTGTCATTACTGTTATCACGGTCGTCTCCCATCATGAAGTAGGAATGGGGAGGGACCTTGTAGGGTCCGAAGTCCATCTGCGCTTCTGGAGTGTCAAACTCAATAATATGAAAATGATGACCGCCCAGTTCCTGGGCATATTCTTTAGTGGGAATGACCATGCCTTCGGCACCCTGACCTTCCGGGCGATAGTTGAAATTGCCGATAAACTTCTGGGGAATCAGTTTGCCATTGATATAAAGATCATTGCCTTTCACTTCAATGGTATCGCCGGGCAAACCAATAACCCGCTTGATGTAATCAATGCGGGGATTTTTCGGATAACGAAATACCATGATGTCCCCTGCTTCCACCGGGCTACCCCGGGTAATCGGGGTATGGATCAAAGGCAGTCGCAATCCCCACTGGAATTTATTGACGAGGACAAAATCCCCGACCCGCAGGGTCGGAATCATGGATCCGGAAGGAATCTGAAAAGGTTCAAAAAGAAAGGAACGAATCAAAAAAACAATCAGCAAAACCGGAAAAAAACTGCGGGCATACTCTACAATAATGGATTCCCGGGCTTCCTGATCCCGTCGGCGCCGGAGAAAAACCACATCTACCAGCCAGATCAAACCGGATACAAGCACCGCCAGAAACAATCCCAAAGTAAAATCCATCGATGTATTTCCTTCCTGTTTAGCGTTTATCGCTCTTCAGTACCGCCAAAAATGCTTCCTGGGGAATTTCCACATGTCCCACCTGTTTCATGCGCTTTTTCCCCTCTTTCTGTTTCTCCAGCAATTTACGTTTGCGAGAAACATCACCGCCATAACATTTAGCCAGCACATTTTTGCGCATGGCCTTGACGGATTCACGGGCAATGATGCGGGCTCCAATGGCCGCTTGTATGGCCACTTCGAACATTTGCCGGGGAATAAGTTCACGCAAACGGGTGACCAGCTCACGTCCACGCCGTTCAGAAACATCCCGATGCACAATCCAGGACAGGGCATCGAGTTTTTCCCCATTGATGAGAATATCCATTTTCACCAGTGGCCCACTCTCGAAGCGGGCAAATTCATAGTCCATGGAGGCATAGCCCCGACTGACGGATTTCAAACGGTCGAAAAAGTCCAGAACCACTTCGTTATGGGGTAATTCATAGCGCAGCATGACTTGCCCGCCGGTAAACTGCATATTCTTCTGGCGACCCCGGCGTTCTTCGCACAAGGCAATGACCGGCCCCAGATAGGTTTCGGGCACCAGAATATTGGCACTGATAACCGGTTCCTGAAAGTCGGCGATCTTTTGAACGGGTGGCAGTTCAGCCGGGTTGGAAATTTTCAGGGTTTGACCATCGGTGGTAATCACCTGATACACCACTGTCGGTGCCGTGCTGATGAGTTCCAGCTGATATTCCCGCTCCAGCCGCTCCTGCACAATTTCCATGTGCAGCAAGCCCAGAAAACCACAGCGGAACCCGAAGCCCAGGGCCTGGGAAGTTTCCGGTTCAAATTGCAGGGCCGCATCATTCAGACGCAGTTTCTGTAGCGCTTCACGAAAATCTTCATAATCGGAGGAGTCCACCGGGTACAAACCGGTAAACACCTGCGGCTGTACTTCCCGGAAACCGGGCAAAGCCTGACTTGCCGGACGATCCTGTTCGGTCAGAGTATCCCCTACCCGTGCCCCTTCGATGCTTTTAACACCGGCGATGACAAAACCCACGGCACCTGTTTCCAGCGCTGGCACCGTCAGCGATTTGGGGGTAAAAACCCCGACTTTTTCGACCACATAATTTTTTTGACCGGCCATGGTAACCACCCGTTGTCCGGGTCGGATAGTGCCATTCATGACGCGCACCAGGACCACCGTGCCCAGGTAGTTGTCAAACCAGGAGTCAATGATGAGGGCCTGCAGAGGAGCATTACTGTCCCCTTGGGGGGCGGGAATCCGTTCGACCACTCTTTCGAGAATTTCCCGGATGCCAATGCCTTCCTTGGCACTGGCTTCGATGGCGTCATCGGCTGGGAGGCCGACAATTTCTTCAATTTCGGTGCGTACCCGGGCGGGATCCGCCGCCGGCAGATCAATTTTGTTCAGCACCGGGACGATTTCCAGATCATGTTCCAGGGCCGTGTAGCAGTTGGCGACACTCTGGGCTTCCACGCCCTGGGAAGCATCCACCACCAGCAAGGCGCCCTCACAGGCCGCCAGAGAGCGGCTGACCTCATAGGAAAAATCCACATGACCGGGAGTGTCAATCAGGTTGAACTGATATTCCTGACCGTCTTTGGCCTTGAATTGCAGACGCACACTTTGCGCCTTGATGGTAATTCCCCGCTCTTTTTCAATATCCATCGTATCCAGTACCTGACTGGACATTTCCCGCTCGGTCAGTGCACCACACAAGCGGATGAACTGGTCTGCAAGGGTGGATTTGCCGTGATCCACATGGGCAATAATGGAAAAATTACGAATATGTTGCTGCTCAGTCATAGACCCTTAGATCCCAGAGAACCCGACGGAATTACCGTCTTGCTCGACACCTTAACAAAAAGGGCCGGGAGTTACACCCAGCCCCTGCCCTCTGCCTTGTGTTTTAGCGTGGTAGTGAGAGTACCAGATAAAAGCTGCCATCACCGCGCCGGACCAGCACCGGGATGGGCTGACCGACGGGTAGAGATGCGACCAGTTTCTGCAAGGCACTGACGTTGTTGATGGGCTGCTGGGCTACCTGGAGAATGACATCACCGGGACGAATGCCGGCTTCTGCGGCAATACCCGGTGCGACTCCCAGTACCAGTACCCCGGTATTGACGTTCAGTTGCTTCCGCGCTTCGGCGGTGAGCGGACCCACTTCAATATGCAGCCGTCGGATTTCACCTTTCTGGGTTTGTCCACCGGGCGTTCCGGCATTTTCGGCGCTTTTGTCCATATCACCGGGCAGGCTTTCCACCACAATATTCAAGGTCATGGGTTTGCCATCCCGAATAATACCCAGCTTGGCCTTGTATCCGGCCGGCAGAGCCCCGACCATGGGCGGTAACTGACCGGAGTTATAAATGGCATGCCCGTCGAAGGACACAATCACATCTCCCGGACGCAAGCCCGCCTTTGCTGCAGGACCATCGGGAACCACCTGGGATACCAGGGCGCCGATAGGCTCCTTCATGTGGAAGGATTTGGCCAGATCCATGCTGACATCCTGAATCATGACTCCCAGCCAGCCAAAATGCACTTTCTGATGCAATTTGAGCTGTTTGACCGCATCCATGGCCACATTGATGGGGATGGAAAAAGACAATCCCATGTAGCCGCCACTGTTGGTGTAGATCTGGTCATTGATACCGACTACCTGACCACGCATGTTGAACAATGGTCCCCCGGAATTGCCGGGGTTAATGGGCACATCGGTCTGAATAAAGGGAATGTAGGGATCATCGGGTAGCGGTCGGGAGGTAGCACTGACTACCCCCTGGGTAACGCTGTTTTCGAAACCGAAGGGAGAACCCACGGCCAGCACCCACTGCCCTACTTCCAGCTTGCCAGAATCCCCGATTTGTACCGTCGGCAGATTGTTGGCATCGATCTTGAGCAAGGCCACGTCAATGCGGGAAGACAAGCCCACCAGGTGCGCGGTGTACTGATGATGATTGGTCAGGCTGACAATGATTTTCTGGGCACCCTTGACCACATGGGCCGCTGTGACGATATAACCGTCCGGGCTGACAATGAAGCCGGAGCCCAGGGACTGCACTTCATACTTATGGCTGGGAGAGGCACCGTTTTCCTGATTACCTCCCGGCTGACCCGGAGCGCCGAAAAAAGGCGCAAAAAACTGATTCAGGGGAGAATCCGGCGGAAAAGGTGAACCGCCGCCACGCGCAGTTTTGGTTTCCGTGGTACTGATGTTGACCACAGCCGGCCCATATTGTTTGACAATGGGCGTAAAGTCCGGAAGTGCGACCATGGCCGGAGGAACCGGACTCGCATCGGCTATGGCTGGAAGCATTCCAGCAAAACCCAAGGAAAAACTGACACAAAGCGCCACTAATGGGCGCTGTTTACGCCGCAGATCTTTATTCAAAGCACACTCCCTCCCGACTACGATGGTTACTTTTTAAGTTGCCCTGCTTATCATCTCGGTATCCGGGCTTATTAGCAACAAGTTGCTTTAGGGATAACCGCCAGCAGAATGGTCAGTAGAGATATTACTGATTCCCGCTGTGGAATTATATACCGTGCTTTGCAGCCCCCCCTCGGCATCAGGGTAATAAGCAGATGCGGACACCGGTAGATAATTACTCTGCCCGGGAATCCAGAGTCGCTTGATATCCCGTTGAATCATCAGATCGGGGCCGGCAGGCTGGACATTGAAATCGCCAACCGGGCGGAGATGGAACACTTCCCGTGTCCCTTGCGAGTGATTCAAAAGAGCAGTCTGGGTGTAATGACCGGCATGAAGCGCATCTATCTGCCCGCCGGAGAGGGTGTTTCGGGGTAGCAGGCCGACCAAAGTCACTGAAACTACCAGCACGGCGGCTACCGAACCTGCCTTCATCCAGAACGAACCGGAAAGACGGCGGGATCCGAACTCACGAGGAGCAAGAATAGCAGGCTCATCGGCAATCTGTGCGGCTATGCGGTCGGCAAATCCGGACGATGCCCACTGAGTACCCTTACGATCATTCTGTAGTAAAAAAGAAATCCGGTACTGATTTTCCCAGGCATCCCGCAAACTTCGCTCGGTTTGCAAACGCGCGGCCATACGATTGGCTTGCAAAGGCCCCATTTCGCCTTCCATGAAGGCCATCAGCTCTTCTCTACTTTGATTATTCATGACTGTTCCTGATTTAACAAAGGTGCCAAAACCTTGGCAATGGCTTCCCGTGCCCTGAAAATCCGTGATCTCACCGTCCCCACCGGACATTCCATCACTTGCGCAATCTCGTCATAACTGAGCCCTTCAAACTCCCTGAGTGTTACCGCTGTTCGCAAATCTTCCGGCAAATCTGATAAGGCCCCGTCAATATGTTCCGCCAACTCCTTGCTGAGCAGAACGCCTTCCGGAGTATCATATTCTCTTAGTCCATCAGCACCGGCAAATTGTTCCGCATCTTCGGTCTCGGCATCGACAATGGCTACCTGCCGCCCCTGGGCGACCAGATGATTTTTGGCGGTATTGACGGCAATGCGATACAGCCAGGTATAAAAGGCGCTATCCCCGCGAAAATTTTTCAGGGCGCGATAGGCTTTGACAAAAGCTTCCTGGGCGACATCTTCGGCTTCTTCCGGGGTGCGCACAAAGCGACCGACCAGAGCGACTACCTTGTGCTGATATTTGCGCACCAGCAGATCGAAAGCCTTTTTTTCTCCTTTTTGTACCCGCTGAACGAGCAGCAAGTCCGTGGACGCGCCGCTTTCCGGCGCGCCGCTGGAGCCGCGTCCACTGGTTTTACTCATTCGGCCATCCTTTAGGGTTCTGGTGCCGTTCTTCACCTTGTTAGCTCGACATCGTATCATGACCCGCGCGTTTTCTTGCAACACCATCCCTACGACTATTTTCAGGACGCTGAATGCCCGCTTTTGACTTTTTGATTATCGGTTCCGGCGCTGCCGGCCTCAGTGCTGCCCTGGGGCTCGTCCGGCTGGGGAGTGTCGCCATCCTCAGCAAGGATCAGGCCGCCGTCTCAGCCAGCGACTGGGCGCAGGGGGGGATGGCGGCGGTCATGGATTTCACCCAGGATAGTATTGCCATGCACATTGAGGATACCCTGGGCGCCGGGGCGGGCTTGTGTCATCCCGCTGCGGTAACCCGGATTATTCAGGCAGGCCCTGCAGCCGCGCAACAATTGATCCACTGGGGAGTACCTTTTGATCGTCAGCAGGATGGTGCCTGGCACCTGAACCGGGAGGGAGGCCATCGCGTGCGGCGCGTGCTGCACCGGGCCGACACCACCGGAAACGCCATCGAAAGCACCTTGCTCGGGCAAGTGCGGCAGCAAGAAAACATCTTTCTTTATGAAAATCATGTGGCCTGCGAATTATGGCTTGATGAGGGACGCTGTCGAGGTGTCTGGGTCATGGATGCCGAACATGATATCCCGGAATTATGGACTGCCAGAGCCATCATTCTGGCGAGTGGTGGCGCCGGTCAACTGTATTTGCACAGCAGCAATCCCCTGGTGGCTACAGGGGATGGTATAGCCCTGGCTTACCGGGCCGGCGCGGAAATTGCCAATCTGGAGTTCATCCAGTTCCATCCAACAACTCTCTATGATCCGGGTCATGCCCCGTTTTTACTTACGGAAGCACTGCGCGGTGAAGGCGCCGTACTGCGCCTGCCCGATGGTCGCCACTTTCTGAACCACTATGATCCGCGTGCTGAACTGGCGCCTCGCGACATTGTCGCCCGCGCCATTGATACCGAAATGAAAAAAAATCAGCTGTCTCATGTCACCCTGGATATCAGTGGCCAAGCGGCAGATGCCGTGCGCCGGCATTTTCCTGCTATTTATCGTCACTGTCAGGAACGTGGCTATGATCTCACCCGGGAGGCAATCCCGGTGGTGCCCGCTGCCCATTACACCTGTGGCGGGGTGGTGGTGGATGCTTGCGGGCGCAGCACCCTGCCCGGTCTGTATGCGGCAGGAGAAGTCAGTGCCACCGGTCTGCATGGGGCCAATCGCCTGGCCAGTAATTCCCTACTGGAATGTGTGGTCGGAGCAGCCAGTATTGTTGAAATCCTGGAAGGTGAAGCCCGGCTTCCGGAACCGCCTATCTATCGTGCTACCGTTCCTGGCCTGGCGGCATCAAAACAGCAGGGAGTGCTCCCGGATCAACATAGCATGATGGAAATGCGCCGCACGATTCAGCACGTTATGTGGCAGTCCGGAGGCATTATTCGCAACGATCAGGACATGAGCAAGGCTGTGCAGCAACTCGCTGCCATGGCTGAACGAATCGGGGATAGTTCGGGCGTATCGCGGAGCTATCAGGAATTACGCAACTTGCGTCAGAACGCCGAAATCCTGCTGCGTTCCGCCCTGTTTCGCCGTGAATCCCGGGGCTGTCATTTCAATACGGATCATCCGGATTGCGCTGAAGAAGCTTTCGATGTCATCACCCAACACGATCAGGAACACCCTTACGCGCGTCCCATAGCTGGCGCAGATACAGACGCCAGAGACGCCAGACCTCGTCCCTGAGTGGAAAAATGCCAATCAGGGTATATTTTTTCCGGTGTCCACTGCGCAGCTGTATAACGCCCAGTCGCGGATGGAGGAAAGGTTGCGCCGGCAACTGGACCGCTACTTGTTCTCCACTGCCGAGCTGCAGCAGCAGCTGATTTTCGGGTCCAGTCAGCAGGGTAACGGGCAACTGCAACTGACGCCGGGCCGACCAGGGACAGCGCCAGAACACCCAGACAGCCACACCCATAAACATCAGCAGGCCAAAGCGAAAATGGTCGAAGATGGCCAGGAGTGCCGAGAGCCCCGCCAACATACAGGGTACACTGTGCAGCAGTGCCTGGTGCCGCAGCGACCCGCAGAAAAGCGGCGGCAGCGCTTTGTCCCCGTCATTCATCGCGCTATGATGAATAATTATGCATCAGCTCGACCGGGAGTATATTCATGACATCAGCCGCCATCCAGTTTTCCCTCCTCAGCCGTGAACTGGGACTCATCCACGCTTATGGCGCAGACGCCGAAAAATTTCTGCAGGGTCAATTCTCCAATGATCTGCGCAGTTTGACCAGTGGCGGCCAGGGGCAGTGGAGCAGCTACAGCACCGCCAAAGGACGGATGATTGCCAATTTTTATGTGCAGCGTACTGAAGATCACTTCTGGTTGAGTCTGTCACACAGCCTGGTTGAGAACGTCGTGGAACGTCTGTGCAAATTCCGGATGATGGCCAAACTGGACATTGAAAATGCGGAACCCGCGCATGGACTACTGGCTGTTTACGGAACAGATGCCGGAAAATACCTGGCGGAGGTTTTAGACTGCGCCATGCCCGCGCATGAAAACAGCGGTGCCGTTCAGGATGACTGGATGCTGACCCGCCTGCCCTGGGCTGGACAGGAAATCTACCAACTGATCGCACCGTCAGATAAACTGGCTATGCTGAGTAATGCGCTGAGATCATCGGGTGTAGAAGAAGCCTCCGTGGAGCAATGGCGCTTGACAGCCATCCATGCGGGGGTGGCTTATATCAGTCAGACTACCAGCGAGAAAGTCATCCCCCAGGAACTCAATCTGGAGGTATTGGGCGGCATCAATTTCAAAAAAGGCTGCTATCCCGGTCAGGAAATCGTCGCGCGCTCCCACTACCTGGGCAAGCTCAAAAATCAGATGTATGCGGTCAGCGCCGGGCATCCGCTGGCGGTGGGCGCAGAAGTTTTTGCCGAAAGCATGGGCGAGCAAAGCATCGGACTGATCATCAATAGTGCCGAATCCAGCCCTGGGCAGTATGCGGCCTTGGCGGTTCTACGTGCCGCCAATGTCGGCGAGCCTCTCCGGGTAGGGGCGGTGGACGGTACAGAAATACAAATACAGCAATTACCTTATACCCTGCCCCTGGATATGCCCAAAGAGGCCTGAAAATGTGGGGGATTGTCGCAGGACTGGTCAGTTATCCGGTATTTTCCTGGTACAGCAAGCGTTTTCTGGATGATCAGGGGCTGGAATCGGGATTCACCCGGATCCTCCTGGTATTCCTGGTGGCCACCATACTCTCTTCGGCTTTGGGCTATGGCGTATCCTGGCTGACCACCCCGGCCCATACCCAAAGTACCCAGGCCGCCCTGGAAAAAAAGAGTACAGTCATTCTTGGCAAGGAACTCCGCTGTCTGCAGAACCCTTCCAGTCCGGCCTGCCAGTCGGCCGCCCAGCAGGGCAAGGCGCTGGAAAACCAGTTGCTGGGGAGTCTTGGTGCGGGTAGCGGCCAACAATAGTGTTATCTCACACACTTTCCCAACGTAAAGCTGCCAGATCTTATATCGTCATGAAAAACATGGTTCTGATTACCTGCTTACAAAGCAACCCTACCCGGCACAGGGTTTTTCAGGAAATTTTTTCTTCGATAACACTGTTGCGGAAGGTCGCAAAATGGCTGAGATGTCCGCCTTTTTTCAGCAGCTCGGCATAGGTTCCTGATTCAACCACGCGGCCTTCATCCAGAATAAACACCTGATCCATCTGCTCCAGGCCCAGCAGGCGGTGAGTAATATACAACACTGTGCGCCCGGCCATGAGGGGCTGCAAATCCCGGAGAAATTCCATTTCCGTGATGGGATCAAGGCCTTCTGATGGTTCATCGAGAACCAGCCAGGGCGCATTTTTGAGGATTGCTCTGGCAATGGCTACCCGCCGACTCTGACCGCCCGACAGCTTTACTCCGCCCTCACCGACAATGGTGTCCAGCCCATCGGGTTGACTGCGCACAAAGCTTTCCAGTTGTGCTGCCGCCAGAGCCTTCCAGAGTTCCTCTTCTTCCGCATCACCCTTGGCTACCAGCAGATTATCGCGGATAGTGGTATGAAACAGGTAAGAACGCTGAGAGACAACGGCAAAGTATTCCCGCAGTTGATCAGCCGGAAAACTTTTGAGTTCATGCCCGCCCAATTGCGCACTACCCGACTGATAGTCATAAAAACGCAATAACAAATTGGCCAGGCTGCTTTTACCTGCGCCCGTTGCCCCCAGCACCGCCACTTTACTCCCTGCCTTGATCTGGAGATTCACCCCGGCCAGGGCATCCTGCTGGCTACCGGGATAACGTAAATGCACATTCTCCAACAACAGATCCGGTTGCTGTACTTCTGGAGCCGGGCCACTGGCATCGGGAAAGGGCAAGGCGCTATCGGCCACGGAGAATATGCGCCGGGCGGCCTGGCGGGTCTGGCCGAGAAACTGAAAAGCCAGCGGTAAGGCGACAATGGCTTCAAAAGATCCCATCACCCCCAAGGCAAACATGGGCAGATCCGAAGGTCCAAGATGCCCGCCATGAATCAGTGGAATAGCCAGAATCAAGATCACCCAGATAGCCAGATTCCCCATGAAGCTCATCCCGGCGGTGCCGAGACCGCTGATCTGGGCCATTTTGGCCTGCCGCTGCAAGATGGCATCATTGAGACTGTTACTGCGGCGCAGAATTTCCGGCCCCACTCCATAAGTGAGGAGTTCCCCCATGCCTTGCATGCCATCCACCAACTGCACCCGATATTCGGACTGCAAATTGGTCATTTCAGCGCCGCTGCGCGCGCCCAGACGCTCTGCGAGCAGGGGCAAAGCCAGTCCGGAAACGGCCAGAAACAAAAACAGGGCGATGGCCAGGCGCCAGGCAAAAAATGCAAAAAAACCGGACATCAGCAGCGTAGCCAGACCCGCGACCAAAAAAGGAGTGAATACCCGCAGATAAAAATTATTGAGGGTGTCTATATCCGCTACCAGGCGGGATAAAATATCTCCCGAGCGATACCCCTGCAGTCCTGCCGGTGCCAGCGGTTCGAGCCGACTGTAAAACCAGCTGCGTAGCTGGGCCAGCAAACGAAAAGTGGCTTCGTGAGTGATTACCCGTTCCAGCCAGCGGGAAATCACCCGGGTCGTGGCAAAGGCTCTGACTCCAGCGGCCGGCAAGAAAAAATTATATAAATTGAGGGTGGCATACCCACCCAGCCCCGCCAGCGCAGCGCTGGCCAGAAACCAGCCGGACAGTGCCAACAGACCAAAATTGGACAATATGGTCAGCAGCGCCAGGAGGGCACCACCCAGCATCCAGAATTTATAGGGAAAAAACAGTTTTAAAAGGCGCCAATAATCAGACATGGATTTCTCCCCGATAAGCCGCCACCATGCGGGCATAAACACCACCAGCCGCCAACAATTCCTGGTGGCTTCCGCTTTCAGCCACCCGGCCTGCCTCCAGCACAATAATATGATCGGCGCGTTCTGCAGTAGCCAGTCGGTGGGCGATGACAATGGCTGTACGACCCTGAATTAAACGCTGCATGGCATCCAGCACCAGGGCCTCGTTTTCCATGTCGAGGTTGGCGGTTGCCTCATCGAGAATAAACAGCGGTGGATTTTTGAGAAATGCCCGGGCCAGGGCAATGCGCTGAATTTGCCCACCGGAAAGTCCCTGACCGAGGTCCCCGATCATGCTGTCAAAACCTTGCGGTAGCGCTTCAATAAATTCCAGGGCATGGGCATTTTTGGCTGCTTCGCGGAGTGCTGCGAGATCTGCATCGGCTTGACCCATACGGATATTATCGGCAATGCTGCCATGAAACAGCCGGGGATTTTGTGGGACCCAGGCGAGTTGTCGCCACCACAATTGCGGATCGATGGCATTCAAGGGGATCTGCCCATTGACGAGAATCTCACCCTTATCGGCATGGACAAACCCGAGAATGGCATTGGCCAGAGTACTTTTGCCGGCACCGCTGGAACCTACCAGGGCCGTTACCTTGCCCGCAGGAAATTCAGCCGTGACCCCATCCAGGGCCATACGACCGGGTTCATAGGAAAAGCACAGATCGCGAATGACCAGACTGATTTCCTGGGAATGCACATAATCTGCGGCAGGTTGTGGTTTTTCCGGCAGGGGCATATCCAGTATTTCGAAAATGCGCTTGGCTGCAGCAATGGCGCTCATGCGGGCATGATAATGGGTGGAAAGGCCGCGCAGCGGATTAAAATACTCGGGAGCCAACAGCAAGACAAAAAATGCGGTATAAAAGGTGACTGCGGCGTGAACCTGCAACAGGCGGGCACCCAGTGAAACGGCGACCAGGGCGATGGACAGGCTGGCAAAAAACTCCAATACCGCTGAGGTCAAAAAAGCCACCCGCAAACCTGCCATGGTACTGCGCCGGTAATCATCGGATATACGCGCCACAATTTCGATTTCATCCTTGGCGCGACCAAAAATCTTCAGCGTGGTCAATCCCTGCACCACGTCCAGAAAGTGTGCGCTCATCAGCAGCATTTTGCGCCACTGGCGCTGATTGACCGCCTCAGCCGCATAACCGACCAGCACCATGAAAAAAGGCACCAGCGGGCCGGTAATCAACAAGATCAGGCCACTGATCCAGTCTTCGGGAAAGACTACCACCAGAATGGCCAGAGGAATCAGGCTGACCAGGGCCATTTGCGGCAAATAGCGGGAAAAATAAGGCTCCAGTGCCTCGACACCCTCAATCATGGTGCTGGCAATATCCGCACTGCGCTCCCCGGCAATGGCCACTGGTCCCAGTTGCAGCAAATGATTCAGTAGTTGTTCCCGCAGATAGCTTTTGATACTGGCGCTGGCCCGAAACGCTACCAGTTCCCCGGCCCAGGACAGGCCGGCCCGCAACACGAACAATGCCAGCATGGCCCAGAGCAAAGGCATAACGGCAGCCAGGCCCAGTCCTTCAAAAGAGACGCCATTGACAATATGGGCGAGAATAAAGGCCTGGAGAATAATCAGCAGTCCGGCGGCCAGCCCCAAGCCAATCCCGAAGTACAAGGTACCCCGGGTCCGTCGCCCTTCCTGCATCAAGCGTTGATCTATGCGTACTGGTTTAGACATTACCAACCTCTTATATACTGATACAACGGTAACACAGTCCGGCGTTTATCTCACCTGGTAAGGCCTCAATCCGTACTCAATCACCCAGAAAAAGGGTCAGCACTCCGGTATAACCATATATTTTGTCGTGGGATATTTCCCCATTGGCGAAAAATCCGACGAGGGGAAAATGGCCCAGCCGGGATTCAATCAAACGCAGTTCCGCAGAATCCGGCCCAAACAAACCCTCACCTCTGCCCAGACAGGAAAAATACAGGCCTCCGCGAATGGGCCTTCCATCCACCAGTTTTTCCAGCTCACCCAGCATTCTCAACAAATCTTCCCGGGCCGTGCCACCATCGCGCTTGCAAAACATCAGCGCCTGGCCCGATTCGATATATTCGCCAATCGCCAGTACCTTCTGCTTCATATCCACACCAATCAGATTGCGCACGGTGTAATCGCCCCGGTCATCGTTGGCGACCGGCAAAGCGGCAAATATATAGCCTGCTGCCCGCTGCAAATCCCGGGAGAGTACCTCACCGATTTCTTCGTAGAGCACATCGAGGGCAGGACGGCCGTCAAGCGTCCCTACCAAATTACTGCGGGCTTCACCAATACTATGTACCGGTCCAATAGGACTGCAGCCCTGGGAAAGACGGGTGGCAATAGCCACCTGATCGCTAAAAAATACCCCACTCACCCCGCCATGCAGGGTTTTGTCAGCAATTTGTGCGCTTTTACCCCGGCTACTGCTGAGACCGCCAGTGATAAACCCGCTTTGCGTCATGCCCGCACAATGCTGCACCAATTCAGGCAAGGCACTGGTGGCCGGGTCACCGTGAACTATTGCAAAATAAGGGGGAACTCCATTGAGCAGGGGTGGCTGGGTACTGAGCACCGTCGTCATTCCTGAAAAAACCGTAAAATCCGATTCCGGAAAATCCGTAACCATCAACGCCAGAGCAGGTTGATCGAGATATTCCTGAGCGGTGGCACATATACCAATGCCCACGCAACCGGTCCAGTGCGGAACATCCACCTTGAGTTTCAATTCTGCCAGCAGATCCGGGAGATCATTCTCAAATTCATCCGATAGGTATAGAAATCCCAAGGTGCCGGTAAGCGCCTGGCTGCCAGCCATCGCCAGGGCATTCGCCAAAGCTACGCGCCAATCAGGATCAGAAGCGTGTCCATAAGCAAACGGTGGCTTGAAGGCGTGCACTATTCTTCCTCCGGAAATGGTGAAGGGCTAAAACGCGAAAAGAGCCAGAGCTGAACTCTGACTCTTTTCGCGTATCTGGTGGAGCCAAGCGGGATCGAACCGCTGACCTCTTGAATGCCATTCAAGCGCTCTCCCAGCTGAGCTATGGCCCCGATGTCGCGTAATATAGGGATTTGCCCCGGCACTGTCAAACGATTTCTACGGCTGTATCACCATCCCATCATAGGCAGGAGTGATGCCAGCCGGAAGTTCAGCCGCAAATTTTGCATAATCAATGTCATGCGTCATATGTGTAAAAATAGTTTGCCTGGCACCTATGCGGCGGGTCCAGTAAAGGGCTTCTTCCACATTCAGATGGGTGGGATGGGCTTCGTAGCGCAGACAGTCGAGGATCAATAAATTCAAGTTTTGCAGTAGCAGCAAACTTTCATCAGGAATGCTTTTGAGATCCGTCAAATAGGCCACATCCCCAAAGCGGAAGCCGAGAATGGCTAATTTACCATGCATGATAGGAACGGGCGTAACCGGCAACGCGCCAAAAGTCAGGGAACTCGTAAAGCGATGCATGGACAGGGAAGGCTTTGCCCAGGCGGCATCGGGCGGCAGAAAACAATAGCGAAAACGGGTTTCCAGTTCCGTGGCCGTTTTTTCATCGGCATAACAGGGAATGACGATTTTCTGTGCGAAGTTGAAGGCGCGCAGGTCATCAATGCCGTTGATGTGATCCGCATGAAAATGGGTATAGAGCACAGCGTTGAGCTGTTGAACCCGGGCATCCAGCATCTGCTGGCGCAGGTCGGGCCCGGTATCTACCAGCAAAACTGTGTCGCCCTGCTCTACCAGAATACTGGCGCGGCGGCGGTGATTGCGGGGGTCACTACTGTGACAGACAGGGCATTGGCAGGCAATGACTGGTGTGCCGGCGCTGGATCCGGTGCCCAGAAAAGTAATTTTCATGCCGGCACCATCGGGACAAAGAGGCGATGAAAGTTGGCGCTGGTTTGTCGGGCCAGTTCGGCCAAAGTTTCACCCCGTAATTCCGCGAGAAATTGCGCGACATGATGCACATAAGCCGGTTCATTGCGTTTACCGCGCATGGGCGTGGGAGCCAGATAGGGTGCATCGGTTTCCACCAGCAGGCGATCCAGGGGCAATTTGCGGGCAACGTCCTGCAGATCTACCGACTTCTTGAAGGTCACAATGCCCGACAGGGAAATATAAAAGCCTAGATCCAGGGCCGCGCGGGCAAAATCCCAGTCTTCCGTAAAGCAGTGAATAACGCCTCCGGATGCCCGGGCATCTTCGCTGCGCATAAGGGCTAGAGTATCGGCGGCGGCGGCACGGGTGTGTACAATCACCGGTTTGCCCGTGGCCTTGGATGCGGCAATATGGCGGGCAAAGCGTTCCTGTTGCCAGCGCAAATCGCCTTCACTGCGAAAATAATCCAGCCCGGTTTCTCCGACTGCCACCACCTTGTCAGCAGATAGTGCTGCAAGCAGGACATCCATACCGGGTGTTTCCGCTTCCGGCTCGTTGGGATGGACGCCGGCAGCTGCCCAGATGCCCTCATTTTCCGCCGCCAGTGCCTGCACCCGCGCCCAATGTTTCTGCACAACCGCAGCGATAAGCAGCTCCTGCACTCCGGCAGCGCGGGCACGTTCCAGAATCTGCGCGCGATCTTCGGCAAAATCTTCAAAATCCAGATGACAGTGGGAATCTACCAGCATGAGGAAACCTGTTAGAGTGGATGACTGGATGTATTCTGAATGGTACCGGACTGTAACCCAAGCCCCTGGCGTTGGCGAGCGGCTTCGAAAAGACAGATGCCGGTGGCCACGGACACATTGAGGCTCTCCATGGCTCCGGCCATGGGGATGTGGGCGAGATAATCACAATGTTGGCGCGTCAGCCGCCGCAGCCCTTTACCTTCCCCACCCATGATCATCACCAGAGGCATGTTCAGATTCAGGGTATAAAGATTCTGCGAGCCCTCTCCGGCCATTCCCACCAGCCAGTAGCCCGCTTCCTGCAAGGAGGCCAGACTGCGGGCCAGATTGGTGACCGTACAGACCGGCAGGCGTGAAGCTGCACCGGCTGCAGCCTTGCGCGCCGTGGCATTGACCGGACAGGCATTATCCTTGGGCAGGATGACTGCATTTACCCCTGCTGCTTCGGCACTACGCAGGCAGGCCCCGAGATTATGGGGGTCCAGCACCCCGTCCAGCACCAGCAAGAAACCCTGACCGCCCAGTTGCACCAGTATATCTGTCAGGTCCGGCTCCGGCTGCTGCTGCAATACCCCTGCGATCCCCTGGTGTTTATCCGTATTGAATTTACGCGCCAGAGCAGCATGCCGCAATTCATGAACTGTCAGATTCTGGTCACGGGCTTTTGCCAGCAACGGTTTCAGGCGTTCGTCATCGCGCCGCTCCGTCGCGAACCAGAGAGCTCCCAACTCGCCGGCATCCAGGGCTGCCTCGACGGCATGAATCCCATACAGCTGCTCTTCAGGCATGTGGCTCCTCGCCGGGTGTGATTATTCCATGCAGATGTCGCGCTTCGGGCGGAAGAAATCCCAAGCCGATCCAAGCAAAAGCTGCCTGTTCGCTTTCGGCGGGAAGCTGATCCCAACCCCTCCGATTCCGGCAATAAGCCACCCATTCAGCCGGACCCGTATGAGCCATCTGGGCAAATCCCCAGGCCGGTTTTTCGACCTGATAAAACTTGACCGGGATACCTTCGTGACTCAGGGCCTCGCGACGACCTGCGACAAAAGACTCGAAAAGCGGGCAGACTGCCAAAAACTGGTCCCAGATTTCCGGCGTCAAAACCCCTTCGCGCAAAAACTCCAGGCGCGGCACTGGCCAGACACCCCGGCGCAGGGGACCGGTGCGTTCGAGACGCCAGCCCATACCCCCGGCCCATTGCAGTATGGCTTTTTCAAGAGCCAACCAGTCTTCGCGTGCTTGTTCAGGCACGCGCTACTCAGAAACTGTCGAAAATGTCATCGACAATATTTTCAGCCACCCCGAAACCGGCACCCAGTCCCAATCCGGTCATGACATTCCCCAGAAAGCCACTGCCCATACCCGGCTGACCCTGCATGGGGGCATTCCAGGGACGCTGCTGCATATTGGGGTTCATACCCTGTTGATTCATGCCCTGCATCTGGCCCTGCATCTGCATTTCCAGTTGCTGAATGCGCTGGGCCATCTGCTGCATCATCATTCCGATATTCTGCTGTTGTTGCTGCAGATTCATGGCCAGACCGCGCAGTTCCATGTTGATTTCCCGGGCGGTCATATTATCCGGGGCCAAACTGTTCACCCGACCGGCCACCTGCTGCAAGGCCTGCAGATTATTCTGGGTCTGTTGTTGCAATTGATTGTACTGTTGATCAAGCATTGTGTAGTCCATGATACGCTCCTGCTTCACAAGAAATTCTGACCATTAGATCATTAAAAACGCCTTACGTTCCTGACGTTGGCCAGGACAAGATCTTCAGAAATCATTCCTGAAGACGGATACGGCGTTCCCAGGCCCGCCAGACGCCACGCGCCAGCAAGACCAGAATAGGGCCGATAATCAGTCCGATCAAGCCAAAAGCTTCAGCACCTCCGAGGATACTGAAAAACACCAGAAAAAACGGTGCCTGGGTTTGCGATCCGGTGAGTAGCGGACGGACGACCAGATCGGCCACAGTAATGACAAAAAGCCCCCAGCCCAGTACCGCCAAACCGGCAATCCAGTGCCCGGTAAAGGCCAGCCAGATGGTTGCGGCACCCACCACCGCCGTCGCGCCGAAAGGCAAGGGTGAAATAAGAGCCGTAGCCACCAGCCACAGCGGCCACAGGGCCAGGCCCGCCAAGGCATAGGCAATTCCAATAAACATCCCTTCGATAACACCCACACCAATCAAACCAATCAATACCGAACGGGCAGCATCCCGGCAGGCAGCCAGAAAGCGGTCCCCCCGATCACGCCCCCAGAGTTGGGTGGTACCCAGGCGCAGGGCCTCGGTAATGCGCTCACCATGCAAAGCCAGGGCAAATACAGTGAGGGCGGCAAAAAAGGTATGCAGGGTAAAAATCCAGAGCTGGCTCAGGGAGTCGGTAATGATGCTGGCATGGGTGCTGATAAAAGAGGACATATAGGCGCCATTCAGGGCACTCAGATGATAGCGTAACCAGTGGCCGATATACGGAATCTGCATGACCTCGGGAGGCACCATCAGCAGGGAGTTTCCCGACTGCCAGCGAGCAATCAGCAGGGCCACCTTGGGCAGAATGGTATCGACAATAATCACCGCCGGAATAATGATGATGGCAATCCAGGCGACGGCATGGACCAGGGAACCCAACCAGCGCGGCAGATGAAAGGTTCTTTCCAGGCGCAGTTGCCAAGGCCAGCCGACCGTAGTCAACACTGCCCCCATCAACAAGGGTCCGGCGAAGGGGCTCAGGGTGTAGGCTGCTCCGGCATAAATGAGCAGCAGCAAACCCAGACCCCAAAGGGCATAGCGCGAATTTTCCTGGTCTTTGGGCACCGGATCCCTCGGGAGTAGTAACCTGATCTCAGGTCATCAATGAAGCTGGATACCGGCCCGGGTCCAGACCGGCTCGACTCCATCGGGTAAAGGCAGCAATTGACCGATAGCCGCATGGCCCACATCTGGACCGTGAAAATCTGAGCCAACTGAGCCTAATAAACCCAGCTCCCTGGCCAGACGCCCGAGATGTTCCCGATCGCCAGCGGCCTGACTGCCGGAGCAGACTTCGAGACCCGCGCCACCGGCTTCACGAAAGGCGTTCAGCAGGGCGCGTAAGCGACTGGCACTGAGCTTGTAACGCCCGGGATGGGCGAGAATGGCAGAACCGCCGGCGCTGTTGATCCAGCGCACAGCTTCAGTCATGGGAATCCAGTCACTGGGTACATAGGCCGGACAGCCCCTCCCGAGATATTTGCCGAAAGCCTCGCTGGCATCCGCACAATGGCCCGCGCGCACCAGCCAGCGGCCAAAATGACTGCGTCCAACCATGCGACTACCTGCCATAGCGCGAGCACCCGCTTCGGCTCCGGGAATGCCGGCGACTTCCAGCAAGCGACTGATCTCCGTGGCACGCCAGTCACGAAAAGCCATGATTTTCGCCAGTCCTTCCTGCAGCACGCCATTCTCCGGGTCCACAAAAAGCCCGACAATATGAATGCCCTGGGTCTCCCACTCACTGGATACCTCTACCCCGGGAATCAGTTGTATGCCCAGTTCGGTGGCCTTCTCGCCCGCTTCCGCTAGGCCGGCCGTGTTGTCATGATCCGTCAGAGCCATGACCTGGACACCCGAATCATGAACCCGCTGGACCAGGTCCCGGGGGTGCATGGTGCCATCGGAAGCCAGCGAGTGCATGTGCAAGTCAATAGGTGAAAACATTTTCTGATGCATAAAATTCATTCCCGAGCTTGGTGGGTGCCTTCCACTGCAGCAACCCGACGATTACATGCTAGCATAACATGCAGTACTTCTTTGGGCATATCAGGAGAAAATCGTGGCTCTCATTCTCGACATCGCCGGGGCGCAGAAGCGCTTTGAACAATACACCCAGCCCGTTCTGGCAGCTTTTGCCAGCAGTGGCATTGCTACCGGGGAGCAAATCACCCCGCCCATGATTGTAGATGCCTTGCGGCAGTTGTTCACGGTATTAGGCACTGATGTCGCCGAATGGGACCCCGGCTTGCCCGAAGACGAACCCGAACGTATTGCCGACCTGACTATCGGCTTGCTCATGGATCTCGCTACCTGGGCGGATCGGCTTGGTGAAAAGCAGGCCAAAATTGCCCTGGAAATGATCACCGTCAGCATTGCTGCCTGGCTCTGCGCCCAGCACGGCGCATTGCACACTCTGGAACCAGTGGTCAATGGCCTGGCGGTGCTGGCCAACAGTAATAACGAAACTGAGGCGCTCAAGCCCCTGGCACATTTGATGGGTGAAGTGGTGAGCGCCGCATCAGCGGACTATGCGGCCGACCTGGACAGCGCCGATCCCCAGCGTCCCTGGCGCATCTTGTTGTTGAACTGGGGTATTACCGCCACTCGCGCCCAGGATACTGCAGAAATGCGCAAGGCTTTTGCCGCCCTCACCCATCATCTCCCCGCCGACGCCAACACGTTTTTTCAGGAAGGCATGCAGCAGGTCAACCGGGGCGATTTTGCTGATGAGGTCAAAGCAGTCATGGCTGAAGCAGCCCGGAATGCGGGGCATAGTTTGCATTGATCCGGATTTACGGAAAAGGCCCGGAGCACAATGCTACCGGGCCTTTTTTCGCTGCGGTGTAAAGGCGTTACAGATCTTTGCCGTGCTTGGCCAGGAATTCCGCCACGCCGGCGCCGGTGGGGGTCATGCCGGCTTTGCCTTTTTCCCATTGGGCCGGGCAGACTTCGCCATGCTCCTCGGAGAACTGCAGGGCATCGACCATGCGAATCATTTCGTCAATGTTGCGGCCCAGGGGCAGGTCATTGACGACCTCATGGCGAACCACACCCTGACGGTCGATCAGGAAGGAACCGCGCAGCGCCACTTCATCATTGAGCAGCACGTCATAATTGCGAGCAATGCTCTTGGATAAGTCGGCAACCATGGGCAACTGGATCTGACCGATACCGCCTTTTTCTTCGGGGGTATTCTTCCAGGCCAGATGGGTGAAATGGGAATCGACGCTACAGGCGATCACTTCGGTGTTGCGACTTTTGAATTCTTGCAGACGATGGTTGAAAGCCAGGATTTCCGAAGGACACACAAAGGTGAAGTCCAGGGGGTAAAAGAAAAGTACCGCATACTTGCCTTTGATATGCTGGGAAAACTGGAATTTCTCATTGATGCTGTTGTCCGGCATGACTGCCGGGGCCACAAAGTCAGGGGCGTTTTTACCAACCAATACTGCCATGGGAATTTCCTCCTTGTCCGTTGCTGGGATAAAGTCCAGATTTGAACTATAGCGAATTCTCCATGGCCTTGCCATCCGGGCTTGAGGAACTCACCGCGCAATCTGCCATGTTTTGCAAACAGCATTCGTCAATAACGTCACTGTAAATAGTGGGCAGGCGTGCGGCCTTGGGCTAGAATGGGCGCCCAGATTGCCGGGGCAGCCCGGCCACCCTTCAACCGAATTGAGATAAACCCTAAGGAGCCCGGCCCCCATGACCTACGTGGTGACTGAATCTTGTATCAAATGCAAATATACGGACTGTGTGGATGTCTGTCCGGTGGACTGTTTTCGCGAAGGTCCCAATTTTCTGGTAATTGACCCCGACGAATGCATTGACTGCACCCTTTGCGAACCGGAATGCCCAGCCGGGGCCATTTTCCGGGACGATGACATGCCTGAGGGCCAGGAAGCATTCGAGGAAATCAATGCCCGCCTGGCCAAAATCTGGCCAGCCATCATCCAGAAAAAAGCCGCGCCGGAAGACGCCGACGCCTGGCTGGAAGTCAAGGATAAACGCGGCCTGCTCGAAGAGTGAGTACCCCTGGCGCCCCCGCCGCGCTAAGCTCCCGGAGTTTTCAGCGCCTCCTGGCTCTGGTGCGTCCCTATCGGGGGCGCATTGCCATCGCCATGCTTTTCATGGTGATTTCCGCTGCGGCCATGGGCGCCATGGCCTACATCATCAAACCTGTGCTCGACCAGATATTCATCCAGCATCGCGCCAACATGCTGGTCTGGTTACCCTTGGGTGTCATTCTCATTTATGCGGTCAAAGGCGCTGCCGATTACCTCCAGGCCATCAATCTCGCCCGGGTCGAGGAAGAAGTCCTGCGCGGTTTGCGCGAAAAACTCTTTGCTCATACCCTGCGCCTGCCCCTGGAAGTGCTCATTGACCACAGTCATGGCAGTACCCTGTCACGCATGAGCCTGGACCTGACCTTGCTGCAGCAGGGACTGTCGGTGCTGGCACGCTTTTTTCTATCTACTTTTCAGATTGTTGGCCTGCTTTTTGTGGTGTTTTACATGAGCTGGCAATTGGCGCTGATCAGCCTCATCACTCTGCCCATTGCCTTTTATCCCCTGATCCGCTTCGGCCAGAAACTCCGGCACAGAGGCAATACCCAGCAGGAGCAGATGGGGGAAATCATGGATCAGTTTTCCCAGAGTCTGCGCGGGGTGGAAGTCATCAAAAGCCAGGGCGGGGAACCCTTCGAAGCGAACCGCTTTGCCCGCCAGGCCCAGCATTACTTTATCTTGATGATGCAAATTGCCCGTATCCAGAAGGCTACGGTGCCGGTGATGGAAATGATCGCAGCCCTGGGTATCGCCGCCATTATTTACCTGGGCGGCAGTCAGGTGGTCAACGGCAACATGAGTACCGGTGCTTTTTTCAGTTTTTTTACGGCACTGGGTTTGATTTATGAACCCTTGCGCCAACTGTCCTCCGCCAACAATCAATTACAGCAGGGACTCTCGGCGGCTGATCGGTTGTTTGCCTGGCTCGACCAACCTGCAGAACACACCGAAACTTCACCCAGCCCCCAGCCCTGGGGAACCTGGCAATGCCATGATCTGCGCCTGCAACTGGGTGTGGAACAGATTCTCCAGGGATTGGATATCTCCATCCCGCCCCAGAGCACCACGGCCATCGTCGGTCCCAGCGGCAGCGGAAAAACCAGCCTGGTGCGGGTTATTCTGGGTTTGCTCCCGGCCAGTGCAGGCAGCATCAGCGTCGCCGGCGTCGATAAATCGCGGATACCCGACGGCGATTATCGCCGCTATTTCAGTTTTGTGGCCCAGGAACCGGTGTTGTTTACGGGAAGCGTCCTCAGCAATATTGCCTATGGCGAAAGCCAGCCGGATCGCCAGCGCGCCGAAACAGCGGCGCGACAAGCCCATGCTTGGGACTTTCTGGCGCGGAGCGGCGGGCTGGACAGCATGATCCAGGGTAATGGCGCCAATTTTTCGGGGGGGCAACGCCAGCGTCTCGCTATTGCCCGCGCCCTCTATCTGGATCGTCCGGTGCTGGTCCTGGACGAGGCGACCAGCAATCTTGACAGCGAAAGTGAAGAACGCATTGCCGAAACCCTGGCGGAATTGCATGGCCAGAAAACCATCCTGATCGTCGCCCATCGCCCCCGCACCACCCGCCTTGCCGATCAGGTCATCCGACTGGAGCGGGGAAAACGCCTTCAGGGCTGATCGTAGAAAGGCCCGGCATGATGCATACGCTATTGCTCATCGCGCAATTGTCCCATCAGTTCGCGCAATAGCGCATCACCCCGGGCATCGGGATGGGAACCATAACGCTGGATCTGGTACTGTTGCAGGAACTGCTGACGAATCTCGGGCGTACCGCCCAAGGCCGCACAAAAAGCCTTTTCCTGTCCGGGTCGGGAATCTTTCAGACCCAGTTGCCGCAGTGCCTGAATCGCCCGTTTCCGCCAATAAAGCGCCGGTTCACTGTCCTCGCGCTGCTGCCGCAAGCGGATACCTAGCAGCAACAGCAGCAAGGCCGATATACCCAGTAGCACTTTCCAGGCCGGTTGGGCGAACTGGAAACGGGTGTGGTGAAGCGGCCCCTGTAACGGTTTTTGTGCCGCCGCCCCATGCTGGAAAAAATGCAGGAACTGCAAGCCCGCCGCCGTCCACAGAGCCCTTTGTTTGGCGGGGGTCAGATCAATGACCGTATTCACCCATTCCCACTGCAACCAATCCCAGAAGCGCTGCGAGACGGGCACCTGATCCATGGTCATGGCGCCCTTATTTCCGGCATTTTGTCCCTCAGGGCCAAGGCTTGCGGGGGTGGCATCCAGACGCACCCAACCTGCTCCAGGCAACCAGGCCTGCACCCAGGCATGGGCCATACGTTGACGAATCAACCAGTAATTACCGACGGGATTGTATTCTCCGCCGTGATAACCGGTCACTACCCGCGCCGGCACCCCGTCCAGGCGCAGCAGGAGTGCCAGGCCGCCGGCATAATATTCGCAAAATCCGGTATGGGAATGCAGGAGAAAATCCGCCATGCTCTGACCATGGGGATAGGCCGCCGGTGCTTTCAGACTGTAGTGAAAGGACGGGCCATGAAACCAGCGCATCAGGCGGCTGACAGTTTGCGCGGGGGAATCCCCGGCCAGACTTTTGGCCAGCTCCCGAACCGCAGGCAAGGTGCTCACCGGCACCTGCAGGGCAGCATGGCGTTCTGCCTGACTCAGGAACAAAGAGGGCGGACTCCCCGACCAGACTGAGTAGCGCAACGGCAGGGACGGCGCTTTTTGCAGTTGCAGGACGCCATCAAACTGTACCTGAAATGCCTGGGGAATTTGCCAGCGTAGGGGGTAGGACAAGGCAAACAGATAGCGACTGTCAGCCGGACTGAGGACAATTTCCTGATGGATAAGTGCGGCATTCAACGGGATTCCTGGTACTGATTTTTGTGGCGCGGCCGGAGAGCTTCGTGGAGAGGGCGAGCCCGGTACCCAGGTATTGCCCCGGTCATGCCACAAAATGGCGCCCACCCAGTAGAGCTGTTGTGGATTGCGGGGCTGCGGCTGGATCTGGGCGCGAAACGCGACGGCCGGGTCCAGAGCGAGACGGGTGATCTGATCAGGCGACAAATCAGCGCTGAACCCTGAACGAGCCGCCCCCTGCGGTGGCCCCCAGGCCCAGAGTGGGGTCGGAGTGCGCGGCAAAAGCAGAAAAAACAAGCCCGTCAAAGGCAGCAGCAGGCCCATGAACAGTACGCTGAAAAACAGCATATAACGAAAATCACGTCCCTGCAGGACATTACTCCCCCGTTCCCGGGCGGCATCTGCCAGGGGCTGCCAGAGCAAACCCAGCAGCGCCAGATATAAAGTCACCAGCAGATAAATGCCGAGCAGGACATCAACCCGCAACCAGGCAGCCAGACCCATACCCAGCAGTACCAGAGCGGCCACCTGATAAAAATCCCGCTGGGAGCGCATTTCCAGGGCTTTCACCGCCAGCAGAATCAAAACCGACTGGCTGGCAATGGCCAGCCAGTTACCCCAGCCTGAAAGGACAAAAGCCAGCAGCAGAAACAGCAGCCCCCCGGACAAGCGCAAGGGTGCCGTAAACCACACAGGCTGCCGCCGCCAGGCTCCGTACAAGCCCAGCAGGGTGGCCAGCAGCCAGAGTCCCAACGCCCAGAGTGCTACCTCCCTGCCCAATGCCAGCACAACCAACGCGCCCATCATGGCCGCCAGTAATGGTCCGATCATGTGTACGGAAATGTGGGAGCTGTTTCGGGCCATCAAAGCACCTTCCGGGATAACCCGGCGAAGCGCTGGCCCCATTGCCGGAACTTCTGGTTAATTCCCTGGGCTGCGGCTTCCGTGGCAGGATCAGAGGCCGGTGGAAAGGGCGTCAGTTGTGCGAGCAACAGCAAAGCCTTGTCGGACTGCACCCGTCCCTGTGCCCTTTGGGTACCCGTGGGCATCTGCAACTGCCAGAACCAGTCCTGTGCCCAGGCCTTTTCCAGTGCGGCCCGAAAAATCTGCAAGCGTTGTTCACGTCCATAATCCTGCCATTGCGGGGCCTCCCAATCCAGCAGCAATGCTGCTTGCCCGGATTTTTCCTGCTCCCGACCGGGAAAGATCATGGCACCCGGAAAATTTTGCGACCAATCCACCCGTCGCCAGACAATCTGATGCAAGCTTTCTCCGGGACGCCAGTCACGAATCCAGAGGAAATCGCCCTGCCCGCCCGCTTTGTCGGTAGCCTCATGCTGCTCGCCCGGATCGCCGAGAACAGGCACCGCCAACCCTTCAGCCGGAGCCACCCAGGGCATATCGGCCCCGCTCACAGGAATCTGCTGCCCTCTCCAGACGAAAGAAAAGGGGAACGCCGAACCCATCTTTAATACCGGCAGAGGGGGTTGTCCGCGTCGGGGTGGACACCAGCGCAGGGTAAGCACGGCTTCCTGACGCGCGGCGATGCGCGTCACGGCCTGACGGGAAGCGCCGAGTTGCAGCTCCATTAACCATAAGGGCCAGGGCTTGTTATTATGGATCCGCAGCAACAGATCACCGGTTTCTTCCGCGCTCAAAATCTGACCCGGCTGCAGACGGACTTCGACCCGCCAGATATTGGCCAGGGCCACAAAACCCGATAGCACCATCAGAGACAGCATCATGGATACCAGCAGAAAAAGCACATTATTACCCGTATTCACGGCGGCAAAGCCCAATGCCAGAGTCAATCCAACAAAAACCTTGCCGGGACGGGAAAGTCTCACCTCCCGTTTTTGACGTTTCATGATGGATGCTCCTGCTGGCAGAACATCCGCGCAACTCAGGGATGAATATCCAGGCCCCAGGACTCCTGACCCAGCAGCAGCGCCAGATTTTCGCCGGACAAACTGGCCGTGGACAACAGTCGATGCGCCAGTACCGGAACCGCCACGGCGCACAAATCATCGGGGATGACAAAATCCCGGCCCGCCAGAAATGCCCAGGCCTGGGCGGCAGATTTCAGTGCCAGCAAAGCGCGAGGTGATAAGCCCATACGGATACGAGCATCCATTCGGGACCGCTGCACTATCTGTAGAAGCATGTCTTCCATTTCCGTGCCCAGAAATACCTCCGTGACCTGCTGCCGCCATTTTTGCAACAAGTTCTGATGCGCGAGAGCAGACAAATCGGCAGGATGCTGGTTTTTACCCTGGATCAGCAGGCGTTCTGCTTCGCGGCCGGGATAGCCGAGGGAAAAACGCAGAATAAAACGATCCAGCTGGCTTTCGGGCAGCGGGAAGACCCCGGCATGTTCCTGGGGATTCTGGGTGGCAATCACAAAAAAGGGATCTGGCAGGGGCATACTCTGCCCATCCGCAGAAACCTGACCTTCGGCCATGGCTTCCAGCAGGGCTGACTGACTGCGAGGCGAGGCCCGGTTGATTTCATCCATGAGGACCACTCCGTGAAACACCGGACCGGGATGAAATACAAAGTGTTGACTGCGAGGATCAAAAACACTGCTGCCGAGAATATCTCCCGGCAGGAGGTCGGCAGTCATCTGCACACGGGCAAAATCCAGTCCCAACAAACGGGCCAATCCCAGGGCCAGGGTGGTTTTACCCACTCCGGGCACATCTTCCACGAGGATATGGCCGCCCGCGAGAAAACCGGTCAGGGCCAGACGGATAGCCCTTTCCTTGCCGAGCAGGACTTCCGCCAGGGCTGCCAGCAACTGCTCGGGATGAGGGTCAGGGTGGGGATCAGGACGGTGCTGTGGATCAGACTGCGCCGGAACGTCAGGGGTTAAAGATGCGGCATGGGTTTCCGGCGCACCTAGCATCATGAAAGAGCAGCCGCCACGTCGAGTTTGCGGGCGGCCAGCGCTTCATCCAGTCGGCCTACGGGCAGATGGTGTGGAGCTTCCCGCAATAGTTCCGGGTGCGCCAGGGCCTCCTCACGAATTTGCGCCATGACCGCGATGAAACGATCGAGGGTCGCCTGGCTTTCGGTTTCCGTCGGCTCAATCAAGAGACACTCGGGCACCAGTTGCGGAAAGTAGATGGTCGGCGCATGAATACCGAAATCCAGCAGGCGTTTAGCCACGTCCAACGCACGAATACCCGTGGCCTGCTGGAGATCGCTGACCGAAAGAATGAATTCATGACTGGCCCGGCGTTCCGGAAAAGCGGCCTGATAACCCAGTTTCTGCAATTCCTTGAGCAGATAATTGGCATTGAGCGCGGCGTAGGCCGAAACCCGACTGACACCCACCCGCCCCAGACGACGGATATAGGCATGGGCGCGCAACAACACGCCAATATTTCCGCCGTGGGCGCTGAGCTGACCGATACTCCGGGGTGCATCTTCTGCCGTCATCCAGCGCAGGGCGCCGCTCTCCCCTTTCGTGACGGTGGGCAGAGGTAAAAAGGGCTTGAGACGCTCCTGAACGGCCACGGCACCGGCACCGGGGCCGCCACCACCATGGGGTGTTGCAAAGGTTTTATGCAAATTCAGGTGCATCACATCAAAACCCATCTGCCCGGGCTGGACGCGTCCGAGGATGGCATTGAGGTTGGCCCCATCATAGTAGAGCAGCCCCCCTGCCGCATGAACGTGCCGGGCGATTTCCGCTATACGTCTTTCAAAAACTCCCAGGGTCGAGGGATTGGTGAGCATGATGCCGGCCACATCGGGACCCAGGTGGGCATCCAGGGCTTCCATATCCAGATCACCATCGGGCAGATTGGGAATTTCGATGACCTCAAATCCGGCCATTTGCGCGCTGGCCGGATTGGTACCGTGGGCCGCCGTGGGAATCAGCATTTTGTGGCGGGCCGTATCCCCCCGGGCGTGATGGTAAGCACGGATCATGGCCACCCCGGCCAGCTCGCCCTGTGCCCCCGCTGCCGGGGTCAGGCTGACGGCAGCCATGCCCGTCGCCGCAGCCAGCCATTCCTGGAGCTCCCAGAGCACCTGCAGCAGGCCTTGCATGGCCGGGGCCGGGGTCTCCGGATGCAGCCGGGCAAAACCCGGCAGGGAAGCCATGGCATGGGCAATGCGCGGGTTATATTTCATGGTGCAGGATCCCAGTGGATAAAACTGGGTATCAATGGAAAAATTCTTTTGCGACAAGCGCGTATAATGCCGCAATACATCCAGCTCAGAGGCATTGGGGAGATTTAACGGAGTCTTGCGCAGTAATTCTGCAGGAATATCTCCGGGACTTTCCGGCGCTGGTAAAGCATGATCGTGGTCAAAAATACTATCCGTCACGGCATTTTGCCTGTTGTTTTCCCGGGGATGATTCATTGGGCCTCCAAAACGCTGCGCAGAGCGTCGCGATAGGTCAGCAGGTCAGATTCTTCCAGCAGTTCCGTCGCACAGACCAGCAAGTCCCCGGCTTCTCCCATATGCCACTCCTGCAGAGGAATGCCGGCCAGCAGGCCGTGCCCCAGCAAGGCATCGCGCACTTTGACCGCAGAAACGGGCAAGCGCAGCACCCATTCATGAAAAAATGGACCAGCGTGGGGGAAGCTGACTCCCGGCAGTTCTTGCAGGCATTCCCGCAATTGCTGAGCGCGGGTATGACAGATATGGGCGGTTTCCTGGAGGCCATGACTGCCGAGGGTCGCCATATGAATGGTGGCAGCAGTCACCATCAAGCCCTGATTGGTGCAGATATTACTGGTAGCCTTACCGCGCCGGATATGCTGTTCCCGGGCCTGCAGGGTCAGGCAGTAACCTTCCCGGCCCCGGGCATCAAGCGTTTTGGCTACCAGTCTTCCGGGCAGTTGCCGTACATAGGCTTTGCGACAGGCGAGAAAACCAAAATAAGGACCACCGCCGGTCAGGGGAATACCCATGGGCTGGCCCTCCCCCACGGCGATGTCCGCGCCCTGTTCGCCCCAATCACCGGGGGCTTTGAGCATAGCCAGCGCCAGGGGATTGACGACAGCAATACTCAGCAAGCCATGAGCATGGGCCCAGTCGGTGAGGCTGTCCACCCTTTCCAGCAGGCCGAAGGCATTGATCTGCGGGACAATCAGGGCGGCCGCATCACCGGCCTCAGCGGGTAACTGTAGCAAGCCGGTTCGGGCATCATAAGGTACCGGTATGAGACGAATCTGCTGCATGACCAATACCGTATCCAGCACCTTCCGCCAACTGGGCAAAAGATTTTCGGGGACGAGAATGCTTTTTTCGCTGCCCTGAATGCGCAAGGCCATCAGACAGGCTTCCGCCAGCCCCGAGGCGCCATCGTAGAGGGAGGCATTACTGACTTCCAGCCCCGTCAGGCGGGTGATGAAGCTCTGGTACTCATACAGTACTTGCAAAGTACCCTGACTGGCTTCGGGCTGATAAGGCGTGTACGCAGAATAAAATTCTCCCCGGGCGGCAATTTCCCAAACGATAGCGGGAATGTGGTGGGCATAGGCACCACCACCGGCAAAACACAGCAAAGGGGTGTTGCTCTGCGCCCGGCCTTCCAGCTCCCGACGCAGGACCCGCTCGGACAGCCCTTCGGGCAATGCCATGTCATGCACTTGCAGGCTGGAGGGAATTTCATCAAAAAGCGCATCCAGACTGCTTACGCCGACGGCCGCAAGCATGGCCGCTGTCTCCTCCGCATCATGAGGTATATAGGGCATTTACCTTAAACTCCCTCGATAGCGCTGTAAGCCGCCGCATCCAGCAATTTGTCAAAAGCCGCCGCATCGGCACTGACTACCATGATCCAGCCCTGCCCATAGGGATTCTCATTGAGCCACTGGGGATTGTCACTGAGTCCTTCATTGCGTTCCAGCACGGTGCCGTCAATGGGTGCATACAAGTCGGCTGCGGCCTTGACCGATTCCAGCACGCCGCAAACCGTCCCGGCCTTGACGGTTTTACCGACTTCGGGCACCTCGGCATAGACCAGATCACCCAGCAACTCCTGGGCATGATCGGTAATGCCTATCCGGTAACGTCCCCCGCCCAGATCTTCCACCCACTCGTGGGTGTCGCTATAACGTAATGATTCCGGAATTTTGCTCATGCCCTCAACACTCCTCAGCAAAGGAAAAAGTAGCGGCGCCCTGACGCCAGAAAGGTGGTTTGACCACCAGGGCTGACTTGCGAGCGCCACGAATGACTAACTGCAGGATACTTCCCGGTTCTATCGGCACATTGACCCGCGCCAGGGCAATACCGCACTGCAAACTCGGCGAAAAGATTCCACTGGTGACTTCTCCGCAAGGCTGTCCGGACCCATCTTCCAGCACGTAGCCATGGCGGGGAATACCGGCAGGCAAGGCAATGCCGATCAGACGTGGACCATCACCGCATGCGATTTCAGCCTCCAGTGCGCTGCGGCCCAGAAAATTCCGTTCCGGATCCCGCAAATCTACCGTCCAGGCAAGATTGCTGGCGTAGGGGGATACCCGGGTATCCATATCCTGACCATATAAATCCAGACCCGCTTCCAGGCGCAGACTGTCTCTGGCGGCGAGGCCCGCCGGGATTATTCCGGCCGCGAGCAGGCGCTCCGCCAAGGCGGGCATCTGGGTATTGGCGGCAATGATCTCTACCCCGTCCTCACCGGTATAACCGGTACGACCAATGAAATAATCATTTTCTTCCAGCGCAGTAAAAGTCTTCATGCTCTGCAGACCCGGGAGTTGCAGCAGATCGGCCACCATTGCCCGTGCCTTGGGGCCTTGCACGGCGAGAATGCCCAGATCAGGGCGTTTTTGCAGCGTCACCTGCCAAGCATGCTGGTCTATCAGGCGCTGAAAATGGGCCGTATCCGTATCGGCTCCCGCCGCATTAAGGACAATCCGGTAGGTATTGATACCCCGATGGTAAACAATCAGATCATCGAGGATACCGCCATCTTCCTGTAACAGGGTGCTGTACAGAGCTTTTCCCGGATGCGCGTCGAGTTTGGCCACATCGTTGGCCAGGGCATAACGCAGCAGACGACGGGCATCTTCACCTTCAATATCCAATGGCCGCATGTGGGAAACATCAAAAAACCCGGCTGTCTCACGAACGGCTTTATGTTCTGCCAGTTGGGAGGCGTATTGCAAAGGCATTTGCCATCCGGCGAAATCCACCATACGGGCACCGTGGGCCAGATGCCATGGGTAGAGCGCAGTCTGTTTGCTCATGGGTATCTGCCTTCAGTCGCGAAAGTTATTGAATTGCAGGGGTAGGCCAAAATCCTCGGCGCGCAGGGCGGCAATAGCCGCCTGCAGTTCGTCGCGACTTTTTCCGGAAACCCGGAGCTGGTCACCCTGGATACTGCCCTGGGCCTTGAATTTGCCATCCTTGAGATGTTTGATCATGCGTTTGGAAACTTCCGTTTCCAGCCCTACTTTCAGGGTAAGCACCTGGCGTTCCATGCCACCGGCTGCGGCAGCGCATTTACCGATATCCAGGGCTTTCAGATCCACCCCGCGCTTGACCAGTCGGGCCGAAAACAGATCGATCATCTGCCCCAGTTTATATTCATCTTCGGCGATTAAAATGATTTCTTTGTCTTTTCGTTCAATAGACGCCTTGCTGCCCTTGAAATCATAACGGGTGGCAATTTCTTTCTGAGTAGTATGCAAGGCATTGTCCACTTCCTGCATATCCACTTCAGAAACCACATCAAAACTTGGCATAAATGAGTTCCTTTACTGATCTCTGCTACTGGATAAATTCAACGCGAATGGAGTAGATGCGGAGCGGCATGAGGCGCATGACTATGCCCCTCGCGACTTCCCGCCCGACAGCCTGGACAATCCGTCACCCAGCGCGATCCCTGGGGCGTCATTTCTTTTTTCCAGAACGGCGCACTGCTTTTGAGCACATCAATCAAAAACCGACAGGCATCAAAGGCGGCAGCACGGTGCCGGGACCAGACTGCCACCAGCACAATATTATCCTCCGGCTGCAACGAGCCGTAACGATGAATAATCAGGCTATCGAGAATGTCATACTGTTGCGCAGCTTCGCGACTGACCCGCTCCAGTTCTTTTTCCGTCATCCCCGGATAGTGCTCAATATCCAGAGAGAGAATGTCGCTGGCGTCGCTGTAATCCCGCACCGTACCGACAAAAGTCACCAGCGCCCCGGCACCCTTCGATTCAGCCATTCCGGCGCACTCCGCCGAAACATCAAAATCCTCTTCCTGAACTTTAACAACCATTCTCAACCACCTGTTACCGGAGGGAAAAAAGCCACTTCGTCTTCATCATGAACAGGTGTGGTAAAAGGCACATGCTGCTGATTGAGGGAAGCCAGTAAGTGCACGTCCCGCAACTCCGTTCCAGCCTGACCCTCCACCATAGTCAACACCTCTTCTACCGAAAAACCGCCGAGCGGACAGGGCAACTGCATTTCCGCCATCCCGACGCGCTCGCGGACGCTGGCAAAAAATCTCACATGTATCATTCGTGGTTTCCATTAACGTAGATTGCAAATGATAACGCCCGCAGGCCCTGGGCTTCAACTGAAAGCAACTGAAAGCATCTTCACGCCGGCACTCGAACAATTATTTCATGCGGACATCTTGCCTGCTTTTGGACCAGCATCCATCTGGTATATAGTCTGAGACATGGAAAATTTCTTGAGTCACTACCTGACCTTTCTCGCCGAAACTGCCACCATTGTGGTCGCCATTCTGATCGTTGCCGGAGGCATTGCCGCCATTGCCCTCAGTAAGCGCAAACCTGCGGCAACCGGTCAGGTACAGGTGACGGATTTACGGCGCCAGATTGAACAATCGGCCGCACATATTGAAGCCCTGCGCCTCGATAAAAAAGCCCACAAGGCGCATCAGAAGGCGCTCAAAAAAGCCCACAAAGCTCAGCGCAAAGATACTGAAAAATGCACCTATCTGCTGGACTTCAAGGGGGATATCCGGGCCTCGGCGGTGAGCGCTCTGCGTGAGGAAATCACCGCCATCCTCCAGGTCGCACAACCCGGCGATGCGGTGCTGATCCGCCTTGAAAGTGGCGGGGGCATGGTCAACACCTACGGCCTGGCGGCAGCCCAACTGTTGCGCCTGCGTGCCGCCAAAATACATTGCACGGTGCTGGTGGATGCCGTGGCCGCCAGCGGTGGGTACATGATGGCGGTCACTGCAGACCGGATTGTGGCCAGTCCTTTCGCTCTGCTGGGCTCCATTGGGGTGGTGGCGCAAATTCCCAATTTCCATCGCTGGCTGCAGGATCGCCACATTGATTTTGAGCAGTTCACAGCAGGTAAATACAAGCGCACGGTCACCCTGTTTGGCGAAAACACCGAAACCGGCAGAGCCAAGTTGCGTGAGGAACTGGAAGAAACCCATGCCCTGTTCCGTGAATTTGTGGAACGATATCGGCCGCAGCTGGATTTGGAGAAGGTCGCCACCGGCGAGGCATGGCTGGGCAGCAAGGCTCTGGAATTAGGTCTGGTCGATCAATTGGCCACCAGCGACGAGATCATTGTGGATGCAGCGCAAAATGGGAAACTGCTGCAGATCAGCTATCAGCGGCCAAAAAATTTATCGCAAAAATTGGGGCTTGCTGCCCAGCGTGGCTGGGATAATTTTTGGTTTAGATGAACACCAGAGCATAAGATTATACTTATACAACTATAAGTTACGAAGACCTTGTCATCCTAGCCAGTTATCCTATATATATTAAATCAATAATTCATCACGGCAGAAGCCATCGTGTCCAATCAGACGGAAAATAATTCGGCCATCGAGCGTGACCGAGCAGCACTTTTTTCTTCCATGCTGCATGCCTTGAGTACCGTGCCTGCCGATGCCGGCGCATACGGTTTTCTCAATGCTCTCTGTCAGAGCCTTCTCGATACCAACCCCAATCTGCAATGGGCCTGGTATGCCTTCCAGATCAACGGCCGACCCCTACTACTCCCTTATCAGGAATTCGGGATACAACAGCATCCCTATATTGCCGAAGCAGCTCAAGACCCTTGTTATCAGGCACTGAACAATAATAAACCCCTCACCTATGCCCTGGATAACCAGGATTGTCCCGAGTGGCTTCAAGCTCTGCGCCCGCAACTGGCAGAAATCATTATCGTGCCTTTTGGTATTGAAGAACAAAAGGCCTTGGGGGTTGTTGGCAGCAGTGAGCCCGGTTATTTCACCCGCGTCGGCATAGAATTTTTTTCAGCATTCGCCTATATGGGCGATATGATCATGAGCTTGCAGCGCCAGTCCCGTCGTGACCCTCTGACCGGATTGTACAACCGTATGGAGCTGGATGAACGCCTGGAACGGGCCCTGGACCATGCCGATCACCACCAGCGACTACTGGCTGTCGCCATGCTGGATATCGACAACTTCAAAGACATGAATACCCAACTCGGCAGACTGGGTGGTGACCAGTTACTGGTGGAATTCAGCCAACGCCTGCAGAAAGATTTGCGCAAGGAAGATGTACTGCTGCGCATGGGCAGTGATGAATTTGTTCTGCTCTTTGAAGATATGGAGCGCTGGGCTGATCTGGAAGTGATCATGGAACGGATTCGTCAGTCTTTGGATCACAGCTTTCTGATCAATCAACACCATATAGTCATTCAGGTCAGTATCGGGGTGACAGTGTACCCCCTGGATGACAACAAGCCCCGGGAAATCATTCATCATGCCGACCTGGCCCTGCACCAGGCCAAGCGCCAGAAAGACAAAAATGCGCCGTTTTATACCTTATATGACCCTTCTTGCATTTATGATCCCAACACACCGCAACTCATTGCCCGGCGTCAGCATTACCATGCTCTACTCGACCAGCATGTCATTACCTTTTATCAGCCGATCATCCATACCCCCAGCGGTCGTATCCACAAAGTAGAGGCTTTGGCCCGCCTGGAAGAAAATGGCAAAATCCTTGAAACCGGTGAATTTCTTCCCTGGCTCAATCCCGATGATCGCCGCACCCTCAGTTGCAAGGTACTGGAGCAAGCCGTCCGGCAATGGCGTTTATGGCAGGACAGTGGTCAGACCGTGTCTATTGCCGTCAATTTTGAACCTCAGGACCTGTTGCTCGAAGAAGTGATCCAGTTGATTGAAAATACCTTGCTTCGCTACCAGATGGCCCCTGAACAACTGTTTATAGAAGTACTGGAAGGTGATGAATTTCTGGATTACGCGTCTGCCAAAGTCCAACTGGGTCGCCTCAAGGCGTTGGGGGTACGCATTTCTCTGGACGATCTGGGTACAGCCTACGCCAGCCTCCTACGCCTCAAGGACTATCCTTTTGATGCCGTCAAGCTGGATCAGGCATTCAGTCGTCATCTGGAAAGTCGCCCACGGGATCTGCACTTTCTGGCCAGCATGCTGGAAATGGCCAATGGACTGGGTGTAGAACTCATTGTTGAAGGTATCGAAAATGAAGAAGTACTGGCTGCAGTCACCGCATTAGGCATTCGCCAAGTACAAGGCTATGTCATCAGTCGTCCCGTTTCCGCACAAACCATCAGCCAGCAGTTCCTCGGCCAGAAATTAGCCTTCCAGGCCGATGCGACCAGTCTGTTGGTCAGTTTTGCGCGTTTTCTGGTGCTCGCCAAAGGATTGCGTGCTGTCCTGCAAAGCATGCCCCAAAGCATTAATGTTCAGATGACCTGTGACAACCTGTCCTGCCCCCTTTATCCACTACTGGATACCATACCCAGCCTGCGTGACAAGCGCGAACAATTACAGCATGTCATTACCGACATGAGTGAAAGACAACTCTCCCGCGAATACAGTCTGGAACTATATGATCATCTGACCGCCGACATCCTCACCGAAATGGCAGCATACATCACGGCAACGCCTTGAAATCTTTTGCGACTATTCATCTCCATCCACGAGACATCACTTTAAGCTTCCGGCAAGTCCTCTTACTCAATACAGGGCTTTTCCTCGGACATGTTCTGCTCACGATTTTTGCTGATCTGCTTTTCAGCCATTCCCTGGCGGGCCGTTTCTGGCCGATCTGGCCCGCCGCAGGCGTCACCGCCTACGGGTTGCTGGTTTGGGGACCACGGGTCATACCGGGTCTTTGGATTGCGGCGTGGCTGGGCGGCTATTTTTTTACCCACCTGCATGCTGATATAGCCACCTGGTTTGCCTGCAGCGAGGTTCTCGGCGCCTGGCTGGGCCGTTTGCTGTTCCGGCGTTTCAGCCCTGGCTGGGCCGGTTTGCAAACCATCCGGGATACTATCGCTTATCTTCTCCTTTTTGTGGCAATACCTTCCCTGCTGACTGCTGTCCTGACCGGAGTAGGCGGCTGGTTATTGACCAACACGGTCACCATCCGTCTTCCTTACCTCATCCTGTTCTGGACTATGGCCAAGGCCGGCGCCATTGTTAACGTGACCACTCTGCTCTTGTTATTTCTGCATGGGCATCGCTTATCAGGAACAGTATGGAACTTCCGTTACCTGGGCTTGGGGCTGGGCACGATAATTGCCATTATCCTATTGTTTTTTATCAGCTACCCATCATGGAACCTGGCCATGGGAGCCGTTTTCCTGCTGATCCTGCCTTTCCTGTGGTTGCTGGCCCATTATCCGGCAAAACTGGTGTATCCACTGGCCAGCATGGGCTACTTGCTGGCGCTGCTGGGTACCAGCATGGGTTACGGGCCTTATGAACATAGCCATGCGCTTTATCCCGAAACCATGGCACAAATTGTCGGAATTCTGCTGGAGAGCATTGGCCTGATTGCGGGAGCCATGATGTATGAACGTAGTCATGCCACGCAGGCGCTGGAAATAGCCAATCGCGAACTGGAACAAAGGGTATTCAATCGCTCCCGGGACCTGCAGACGCGTAATCGCGAGTTACAGACCAGAGACGCTTTTCTGCAGTCGGTCACCGAGGTCAACCGTCTTTTCGCAGCCATTGAAAAACAGGAGCTTCCCCGGGTACTGGATCGTTTTTGCCGCATATTGGTAGAAAGGATGCACTTGGCGGCCGCCTGGATTGGCGTGGTGGACGAACAAAGCGGACGCATTGAACTGGCTGCCAAAGCCGGAGAACTGGCCGGGCCACTCAGTCAACTGCAGCTCTATTGTTGGTCCAGTGATGGAAAACCCCAGTCGCCTTCGGGTCGCGCCATCATGGAAAACCGCACCCTGCTTTTTGGCGCGAATGATGTCCTTTTTGCCCCCTGGCAGGAGCTCATCAAAAAGCATCGGATGGGCGGAAGCATTTACACGCCCTTTTTATGGGCCGACGGCCGACGTGGGGTCATCACCTTATACCGTTATGATGATACGGTTTTCCCCAATGCCATTGTCGAACTCCTGGAACGCTTGAGTGAGGATCTGGCGGCTTTTTTGCGCCAGCGCCATGTCGCTCGCCAGCTGGAAGATGCCCAGATATTGCAGAAAACCATGCTGGTCAGTGGAGATATTGCCCTGCAGGCGCGGGATGCATCACAAATGCTGCAACAAATTTGTGATGCACTCATCCAAAGTGGACTTTTCAATGCCGCTTTCATCATTCGTCCCGACACTGAGGGGATGTTTCAGGCCCTGGCAGTGGCTGGGCACCATGTCGACTGGATACTGAAAAGGCGTTGGACCATTCATCCGCAAGACATACCCGATGGTCAATCCCTGACATCCCAGGCATGGCGCATGCAGGAACATCGGGTTATTCAGGATTACCTCAAAGCTCTTGGCCCTCACGCCGACTGGTACCAAGAAGCCGAAGAGCATCAGTGGCGCTCAGCAGCCACCTTTCCCATTTATCATCTTCAGGAATGTTGGGCCATGCTCAACGTCATTGGTCCACGCCCCGATCTTTTCAATACGGAAATCATCGAAGTACTGCAACAAATCGCGCTGCTTGTCGGTCATGGTCTGGATGAAATTCATCTCAAGGGACAACTGCTGGAGGAACGACAGCGGCAAAGCCACCTCGCCCGCCATGATGCTCTGACCGGGCTTGCCAACCGGCGGGGCTTCACCGAATTTTTACAGCCAGCCATGGCCAGGGCGCGTCGCAACGACCGGCTGCTGGCTGTGGCCATGGTGGATCTGGACGATTTCAAACCCGTCAACGACCAGTTTGGTCATGCTGCCGGTGATTTACTGCTGCAGGAGGTAGCCCAGCGTTTGCGGCAGGGTCTGAGACAAAGCGACTATCTGGCCAGACTCGGCGGCGATGAGTTTGTCCTGGTCTGGGATAATCTGCAGAAGCAGGAACAATTACCCCCCATACTCAAAAAGCTTGAGGAACTTCTAGCTGCCCCCTATTTTCTCAAGCAAATGCCAGCCATTCATGTTGGGATCAGTGCCGGGATCACTTTTTATCCACATTTTGATCGTGACGAGAGCGATGCCGATCTTCTCCTCCGTGAGGCCGATCACGCGCTTTATCAAAGCAAACAGAACAAATCCCGTCGTAGACAGTTCTGGTCGACATTCATCGAAGCCCAAAATACCGAACATCTGCGCATTCAGACACTTCTTCACGATGAGAGCGTGGTACTTCAGTATCAACCGGTTCTGGATCTGCGACAAGAGCGCATTGTGGGCGTTGAAGCCCTGGCACGTCTAAATAACAAAAAAGAAGCTATTTCACCGGGAGATTTTCTGCCCTATCTTGAAACAGAGGACCAATGGCTACTGACGAAGCTCGTCATCCAACAGATTGCCAACGACTGGCAGACATGGAATGAGCAAGGGATTGATATTTGGATTTCCTTCAATATTTTACCCAGCTTTTTGAGTCACACAGTAGCATTGGAACGCTTAGAGAGTCTTTTGCAAGAATGCGCAATACCTCCTCAGCGGTTAATTCTGGAAATTCTTGAAAGTGAGGAACTCTTTGCCCTGGAAGCCATTGCTAAATCCATTCGGACTCTTCAAGAGCAGGGTTATCGCATTGGACTTGATGATATTGGCGCAGGATATGCCTCCTTGTTGTACCTCAAGGAACTGCCTGTTGATGAAATCAAGATAGATCAGGCATTTGTGCGCAATCTGGCGAACAATCCCAAAGACATCCATTTTCTTCGGGCCATGCTGGATATCGGCACTTCACAAGGAGTGGAAATCATTGTCGAAGGTGTCGAGAATCAGAGCATTCTCAATGTATTGAGGCTGATGCAAGCGCCCATGCTGCAAGGCTATGCCATAGCCCGGCCCATGTGGGCCAGTGAGTTACCGGACTGGTTGGCCAGTTGCCAGCATTTTTTACCGGAACCCATAGATAGAAAATTTGATTTGCTGCAACTGTATGCTCAAGTCATTGATCATCAGAAGACTATCAGCACCTTATTGATAAACAATCCACAGTGGTTTGTGCTGCTCGCTCCCTGGGATAGTGCTCATTGTTCCATTCAGCAAAGCCTCAAGCAATTGCAGCACATGGATCTCAGTGAGTTTGAGAAAGCCCACCATCACTATCATGAAATGCTCGAAGAACTGACACAATTACTGACCAGCAGGCCATTGATAGACCTTTATCCATTACAATGTCAGGGCGAGATCGTTTTGCAGGCAATCACCACGGCCATACGTCGTTATCAGGACAGCTGAAGAAAGTGGCCCGATCACCCGATTCGCTTCTGGACCACATCAATTTCGACCATTAAAAACCCTGCTTACAAAGCCTGAAGAAGCTTTGCCAGCAATCCCTCATGCCCATTTTTCTGCTAGACTCACCAGATGACTTGCGAACGGAAGCCCATTTACCGGCTTTCCCAGATAAAAGAGAGATCCAAAACATGTCACTGGATACCACTCTGATAGGGGTCCCCGATGCCGCCCAGGATCCCCCTCACGGGATAGAAGTGTGTCCGGATTGCGGGCTCATCCAGCAGTTACCGCCGCTCCAGGGGCGCGGCAAACTTGCCTGTCCGCGCTGCGGTCATGTCCTCGAGCGCACCTCCGGACGCAGTATCAATGCGGCTCTGGCCATGACGCTATCGGCGCTTTTTTTACTGATACCCGCCAATTTTCTGCCCTTGCTTTCGGTCGATATTTTTGGCGTCCATCATCAGAGTGTGCTCGCTTCCGGTATCTGGGGGGTTGCTGAGCAGGGCTGGCCGCTGGTGGCCCTCATCCTCGCCCTGGAATTACTCGTTCTGCCTTTTTTTCGCTTCAGTACCCTGGCTATGGTATTGCTTCAACTCGATACCGGACATTATCCCTATTGGTTGGGCAGAATGTTTCGCTGGTCAGAATGGCTGGATCAATGGGCCATGCTCGATGTATTTCTGATCGGTTTTGGCATTGGCTACGAGCGGGTCGCGCCCTTTTTACCCATCGAGGTTGGCACCGGAGGCTGGTGCGTCGTCGGGCTGGCCTTCCTGAGCATGTTGACCAGAGCCACGCTGGAAAGACGGGAAATATGGCGACGCATTGGTCCCAACATGGAATCCCTGGATCCTGACCAGGACTATATTGGTTGCGGTCATTGCGGAATGCCCGTCCATGCGCAGCAGGAAGGACAAAACTGTCCCCGTTGTGCCGCCAAAATCTGGCGCTTCAAGCCCCGGGCAACCATGCGCACCCTCGCTTTTGCGTTAGCCGGTTTTTTTTGTTATCCCTTCGCTTATCTTTTTCCCATGGAATACAACTATCAGATCGGTAAGATGGAGGGATATACCATCATGACGGGGGTGATGAAGCTCATTGATGCACATTTCCTGCTTTTCGCCGCCATCATTTTCATGGCCAGCATCGTGATCCCCTTTTTAAAGCTTTTTTCCCTGAGCTGGTTTTTTATCTCTGTACGCATTCATTCGGTGAAACGTCTGCGTCTCAAAACAGAAATCTACCGGCTCATCAAAACCATCGGACGCTGGTCCCATGTGGACGTGTTTACGGTGACCGTATTTCTACCCCTGATGCACCTGTCCGGACTGCTCGCCGTCTATGTGGGCTATGCTCTTCCGGCCTTTCTCGCGGTTGTCGTCCTGACCATGATTGCCACAGAATTATTTGACCCGAGGGCACTTTGGGCAGCTTATCTCAAGGAGTCCCATGAATAACCCTTTGCCGAAATCCCAAATACGCCGCTCGCGTTGGCCTGGACTGATCTGGGCGGTACCCGTTGCCGCTCTTGCCATTGTCGCCTGGCTGGCGCTAAAAACCTATATGAACCAAGGTCCTTCGGTGACCGTACAATTTCCCACCATGGGGGGTATCAAGGCGGATCATACCGTGGTGAAATATCGCGGCGTCACCGTGGGTCATGTGACAGCGGTCAAACTTTCCCAATCCCTAGGGGAAATATCCGTGACCCTGCGCTTCGATAACTACATGGCCCATCATTTAGGCAAGGGTACCCGTTACTGGATTGCCGGTGAAAAAGTCAGTTTTTCTAACCTGAGTTCGCTGAAATCGATTATTGCCGGTCCCTATATTGGCATTGATCCTCATCCTGGCCGCACAGTACATCATGTCATGGGCTTGCATGAAGAACCCGTACTGAAAAGTGAATCCAAAGGTATCACCCTCATTTTACACGCCCCGGAAAAAGGCAATATTTCTCGTGGGGCACCGATTCTCTATAAAGGTGAACAGGTGGGCGAGGTACGCGGTGAAACTTTGCAAAAAAATGGCGAAGGCTTTGACATCTATGCTTTTCTCCCCGAGCAGTCACTGCATCTGGCTAATTCCCATAGCCGTTTCTGGAGCTCGGGCAATATTGCCATCAGCCTTTTCGGGGCTCATCCCGGGGTGCATGTCCCTGCCATTCCGGCCTTGCTGAGTGGAGCGATCAGCTTTTCGACCCCGAAAAATGGTGCCGCGCTGCGAGACAATGAGCGTTTTGCGCTATACCCCAATGCGAGCGCGGCGAAAAATGCCCCTCTGGAAAATGCGGTTCCCTATCAGCTGCAAATGCCCGGCGGCCCGCAGGGACTGAAAACCGGAGCTGCTGTCATGCTCGAAGGTGCTCACGTCGGCAGCGTCAGCAAGGTTCATATGTTTTTTGATGCGGATCGACAAGCACTATTCACGAACATCCAGATTCAGATCAATCCTGCTGCCATCCCCCTCAGTCATGGCCAACAATGGGATATGGCCCATCCTGCTGCCCAGATGAATGGCATTCTGCGGCATCTGATTGCTCAGGGTCTGCGCGCACAGCTGGGCACGACAGTGCCATTACTGGGTGACAAAGTCATCGATCTTGACCTCGTTCCCCTGGCCAAGCCTGCGCGCTTAATGCCGGGACACCCCTTGCAGATTCCCATGGTTCAGGCAGCGGGTATTCAGGACACCATGCATCAGGTAAATGCCATTCTTGATAAAATTCATGCCCTGCCTCTGCAGCAGATTGCCGAAAATCTGAATACGCTCACCCACAATTTGTCGGCCTTGAGCAGCTCTCCGGAAACCCGCAAAACCCTGCAGCATGTTCAGCAGACCATGGCGCATCTCGACCAGCTGAGCAAGACGGCCAATAACGATCTGCCCGCCATTCTGAAATCCCTGCAAGGGGCCAGCAAGGAGGCAAATGCCGCCTTACAAGCCGGTAATGCCCTCTTGCATAATCAGGGCGCCGCCGCCAACAGTCCGGAATCCACCACCTTGCCCCGCGCCCTGTATGAATTATCACGTACCGCCCAGTCATTGCGGGAATTGACCGATTATTTGAACAGTCACCCCAATGCCCTGATTTTCGGGAAAAGACCATGACCTTACAGAAAAAAATCCTGTTGCTGGGATGCACACTTGCCCTCGCAGGCTGTGCTTCCACACCGACCCAGTATTTGACCCTGTCCGCACAAAAACCCATACCCGCCAGACAATCCTTGCAGGGTCGGGGCCTGCCGGTGCTGGTCGCCCATGTACAAATGCCCGCAGATATTGACCGGCTGTATCTTACCACCCTGCAGAGTCATCATCGCCTGCACGTAGCCGACCATGTTCGCTGGGCCGCCCCCCTGGGCGGCATGGCACAAAAAATACTGGCCCAGGATCTGGCTGGTGAATTACCCGACAAAACCGTACTCATGCCCGGGGATCCTCTGCCACAAGGACCTTATCTGTTGGTTACTGTCAATATCCAGTCCTTCCTGCCCGGCAGTGATGGCCGCGTGCTCCTGCGCACTGACTGGTTCATTCAGCAGATGCCCGGGAATCACCTCCAGGCCCAGGGACGCAATCAGTTTGAACAAAAGCATGTTGCTTCAAATCCAGAGGATCAGGCGGCGGCCATGAGTCAGCTACTGACGCGACTCAGCCAGGTTGTGGCCCAGCATTTGTCATGAGGAGTGCCCACAAAAGCGCGGGTCCGGCTCCACATCATGTCCATTTAAATCCTCTGAGACTCATTGAAATCCTGCTGCAACAGGAAAAGCACTGGCTGAATGCCATTCCCAGACCCCGAGCCATCCTTCTACTGGCGCTTACCCAGGGGTTGGCCAGTCTCAATCTCGCTGCCCTCGGTACTGTAGCACCAGCATTGGAAAGCCATCTGCATATTGGCAATGTTGCCTACGGACTACTTTCGACGGCATCCATTCTCACCGGAGCAGCGGCGGCACTCCCTGTGGGCATTCTCGGCGATCGCCAACAACGTGTGCCGCTACTGACGAAACTGATTTTGCTCTGGGCGCTGGCGATGCTGTTGAGCGGCATCAGCCCCGGCTATGACTGGTTTCTGATCACCCAGATGCTCGCCGGAGCGGCTGGTGTTTCCGTGGGTCCAGTCATCGCCTCACTGTCGGGAGATTTATTTCCTCCTTCCTGGCGTGGACGGGCTTTCGGCCTGATTGTCGGCGGAGAATTATTGGGCGCAGGCATCGGTATGATCCTGGCCGGCACCATCAATACCTTGAGCAACTGGCGGATGGTTTTTGTGGCTCTGGCCGCCATGGCCATCCTGCTGGCAGTGTTATTGTGGAAGGGTATGCGCGAACCAGAACGCGACAACATGAATAAGCTGGCTGCCCAGTTAACCCAGGAATCGGCAGAGCATGCACCCGAGACAACGGTCTCCGGTAAACAGCCAAAACGCTATCTTATCGAAGATATTCGCAAAAAATCCATTCAACCAGTCCGCAAAAGAATCCTGGCGGAGGATCCGACCCAATGGCACTGGTTACGAGCGGCCCGCACCATTCTCAGCATTCCCAGTAATGTGATTTTGATTACCGCCTCATCTGCAGGCTATTTTTATTTTACCGGCCTGTTGGCTTTTGGTATTTTGTATCTGACCCAACGGTTTCATATCAATACCATGGCCGCCAGCACACTTTTTGTGGGTGCAGGATTAGGTGGCATCGGTGGCGTAGTTGCCAGCGGCTGGATAGCCGATTTTTTGTTACGCAGGGGGCTGATTACCGCAAGAGTATGGGTTACTGGCATTGCTTTTCTGCTCACTATTCCTTTTTTTCTGCTGGCATTACACACCAATCGGCAGGTTCTGGAATTTATCTGGCTGTTTATGGGCTCAGCGGCATTGGGCGCCACCAACCCTACACTGGATGCGGCACGTCTGGATATCATGCACTCCCGACTGTGGGGACGAGCCGAAGGCATCCGGATTTCCCTGCGCTATATTCTCGAGGCGGCGGCACCCTTTGCCTTTGGCTGGGTATCCACGCATTTTTCAGAAAGCTATTGCCATCTCCAGCATTGTGGCGATGGCTATGGCCTGCGCATCAGCTTTGAAATATTTACCGTACTGCTCCTGGTAGCAACCCTGCTCATGCTGACGGCCATATTTACCTATCCCCGGGATGTGGCCACTGCCTTGTTTTCTCAGCAGGTCCAGAAGCCCCGAAAGCCATGATGAAAGGGCAGTTGACGGAGGTACTTCGCTGGCATCCCGATCAGGCCGTCAGCGCAAAAACCTCCGCCTCAAACAAGCAGCTTCTGGATAAAGCCATCCGTCAGGAAGTCTCTTTTCTGGAACGGCGCGGACGCCGGGATTTTCCTCCGGAGGTCTGACCCTCGGGCTGCACCCGCTCAAAGTCGATTTTGCGGTCATCGAGATTGACATTCATCACCCGAATATCAATGGCATCTCCCAACTGAAAGGTTTCCTTGCTACGATCGCCGATAATGCGGTAATGCTGGGCATCAAAGTGGAAATAATCTTCTCCCAGGGTACTGATATGGATGAGGCCTTCCACATAAATATCCCGCAAGGCCACAAATAGACCAAAACCCGTTACGCCGGTGATAATTCCGGTATAACACTCGCCGATTTTATCCATCATGAATTCACATTTGAGCCAGTTGACGGCCTCACGGCTGGCTTCGTCAGCACGCCGCTCGGTCATGGAACAATGTTGTCCCAATTCCTGCAACTCTTTTTTGGCCAGCCAGCGTGGCTCACGGGTACCGGCATCCAGCAGAGCCTGAATACCGCGATGCACCACCAGATCCGGATAACGGCGGATGGGCGAGGTGAAATGGGTATATGCCGGGAAAGCCAGACCAAAATGCATACCCGTATCGACGGTATAAAAAGCTTGGGACAGGCTGCGTAAAATCACCGTCTGAATCAGGCTGGCATCGCTGCGCTCACGGGTTTCTTCAATGACTTTGGCCAGGTCGGCACTGCGCGGATGCTCCGGCAAGCGCAAGGGAACGCCCAGTTCGCCGAGAAAACGTCGCAAGTCTTCCAGTTTGTCCGCATTGGGCTCAGGGTGTACCCGATACAACATGGGCAGTTCATGAATCCGGAAATACTGGGCGGCGCACACATTGGCCGCGAGCATACATTCTTCAATGATGCGGTGGGCGACGTTACGGGTCACTGCGACAATTTTTTCAATGCGCAGCTGGTCATTGTAAATGATGCGGCTTTCCTGGGAATCAAATTCGATGGTGCCTCGCCTTTCCCGGGCACCGGCAAAACTCTGGTAGAGACGATGTAACGCTTCCAGATGCGGAACCATGGCCGCATCCTGGGCACGCAGGGTCTCATCCCCTTCGAGAATGGCGGCCACCTCATCATAGGTAAAGCGGCGCTGGGAACGCATGACTCCCCGGGCAAAACGGAAACGCTGGACTTCGCCAGCGCTGTTCATCTCCATTTCGCAAAGCATACACAGACGGTCCACATGGGGATTCAGGGAACAGAGGCCATTGGAAAGCACTTCCGGCAGCATGGGGATGACCCGCCGGGGGAAATACACCGAATTTCCCCGGGCAACCGCCTCTTTATCCAGCGCTGATCCAGTCTGCACATAACTGGCCACATCGGCAATGGCGACAATGAGGCGAAAGCCGCCGGGAATATCCTCGGCAAACACCGCATCATCAAAATCCTTGGCATCGGCGCCGTCGATGGTGACCAGAGGCAGATCACGCAAATCCCGGCGATCGATTTTCATCTCTTCGGGCACGACTTCGGAAAAATTCGCGGCCTCCGCGAGCACGGCTTCGGGCCATTGGTAGGGAAGGCCATAATTTCGGACGGCAATTTCGACTTCCATACCCGGCGCCATGTGTTCGCCGAGAATTTCCACGACAGTGCCCTGGGGCATGTTGCGTCCATCAGGATACTGCGTAATTTCCAGGGTCACTATCTGACCATGGACCGGGGCCAGCTCAGCCCCCGCGACAACACCGAATTCATGGGAAATGCGGCGGTCTTCGGGCACCACATAATGACTGCCACCATCTGCGAAATAGCGTCCGACAATCTGTTTCAGGGCGCGTTCGAGAATCCGCACGACGGTCCCCTCGATGCGCCCGCGCCGATCTTCGCCCACTGCCCGACCCAGGATGATATCGCCATGAAAAACCTTGCGCATTTCCCGAGGGGATAAAAACAGGTCTTTGCCACCCGCTTCGGGAATCAAAAAACCGAAACCGTCAGGATGGGCACTGACACTTCCCCGAATCAGCTCCATGGCCTCGATAATGCCATAGGCACCACGCCGGTTGCGCACCAGCTGACCATCTCTTTCCATGGCGCGCAGGCGCCGGCGCAGGGCTTCCTGATCTTCTTCGGCAATTTCCAGTTCGGCAAAAAAGTCTTCCAGGGTCAAGGGTTGGCCGGCTTCCTCCAGATACTGGAGAATATATTCCCGACTGACGATGGGACGTTCATATTTTTCTTTCTCCCGCTCGAACATGGGATCACGTTCACTCAATGCGGCGGGCTCCTGGTTTTCAGGCATTGACAACTACTCCTTAATCAAAGATCATTCCGTTCACGCCGAGGTGGCGGAATTGGTAGACGCGCTAGGTTCAGGTCCTAGTGAGCGAAAGCTTGTGCTGGTTCGAATCCAGTCCCCGGTACCAAAAGCAAAGGGCAGACTTCAGGGTCTGCCCTTTTTTATATGCATTGTTCACAGCTGTTCAGCGAGAAGAATGGTATCTTCCCGGTCCGGACCCGTGGAAATGATGGCCAGCGGCCGGCCAGCACGTTCGGCAATGGTTTCCAGATAATGACGGGCGGCCTGGGGTAAATCCTCCCAGCGGCGGACTCCGGCGGTGGATTCCTGCCAGCCTGGAAAAGTCTCGTACACAGGCTCACAGGCCGCCAGCGCCTCGGCTCCGGAAGGCAGCTCATCCTGAACCACTCCCTGCACCCGATAACCTACGGCTACGCGAATTTCGGCCAGACCATCGAGCACATCCAGTTTGGTCATGCACAAGCC
>NZ_JABBOU010000039.1 GCF_018853465.1 Acidithiobacillus montserratensis | reverse complement strand
CAGGCTTCACCCCTTATGCGTCCCGCCGCCAGTACATCCCCCCCCCGTCTTGCCCATTCCGCCACACCATCCAGCCCGCAAATGCCGCGTACCTTGATGGCCCCGTCCAGATAAGTCCCCAGCCCCAGGCGCCCCTTGGCGAGACTTTCGGCAGGCTGTAACAGGGCTTCCAGCCCCGCTGTACCCTGCTCTCCAAAGAGGGTCTGCACCGGCATCCGGAAATAGGCCGCAGCACTGTCCACATGACGATCAATCCAGGCCGCGCCCAGACGGAACCACAAGGCCTCGCCCTCAGCACCCCAGTTGCTCCGGACCGTCGCCGCCTGTTGAAAAAAGCCCACCACCGCGCGAAAGGTGCCGCGCTGGGTGAGAAACTGGCGGGCCTGTTCCAGCCAGGGGTCCAGTCCACCAAAAGCCGCTATCATGGTGGCGGTGGCGTGAAAACAGGCTTTGCCCGCCTCCCGGTCATAAAAAAACAGATCTCTACCGGTTTCCAGAAAACGCAGACAGGCGCTTTCCCCCAGGGGGGTTACCGCAGGCAGGGCATCGCGGGCATCGCGCCCGGCCACAAAACTGATGGCCGCCAGATGCTCGAGGATTTCTTCGGTCGCTTCCGACATGAAAGCTCCTTAGCGTTGTGGGAAGAAAGTCCGGAAAATTTCCAGCAGCGCTTCACTCAGTTCCGGATCATCGGTCTGGGGGTTGATGATGGCCATGGTACAAGCTTCCAGCGGTTCCAGACCTGCCACCATCAGCGCCCCGGCATAGATCAGCGCCCGGGTCGAAGTCACCTCCTGCAAGCCCTGATCCTTCAGATTACGGGCCTTGTCAGCCGCCGCTACCAGCGCCTTGGAACGGGACTCCTCCAGCCCGGCTTCTTTCATGACAATGCGGGTTTCCACTTCCGCCGGCGGATAGGTGAAATTCATGCCTACAAAACGCTGTTTGGTAGAAGGCTTGAGGTCTTTCAGCACTGTCTGGTAACCCGGATTGTAGGAAATGACCAGCATGAAATCAGGATGGGCATTGATTTCCGTGCCCAGCTTTTCGATGGGCAGATGGCGACGATGATCGGTCAGCGGGTGGATGACCACCGTGGTATCCGTCCGCGCTTCGACAATTTCATCCAGATAGCAGATGGCGCCTTCGCGCACGGCCTTGGTCAGCGGTCCATCCTGCCAGACCGTGGCGTCGCCCTCGATGAGAAAACGCCCGACCAGATCCGAGCTGGTCAGATCTTCGTGGCAGGCGACGGTAATCAGCGGTCTTTTCAGGCGCCAGGCCATGTGCTCCAGAAAGCGGGTCTTGCCGCAACCCGTCGGCCCCTTGAGCATCACCGGCAAACGACGGCTCCAGGCCGCCATGAATACCCCGACTTCGTTGGCTACGGGCTGATAAAAAGGTTCTTCGATGATCATTTCACTCATTAGTCAACCCTCTTGATGTTGTTCGGCATGGCTACGCAAATACAAAAATATATGGCGCAGGGTGTGAATCACCATTCGCTCCGGCTGGGCGGGCAAGGCATCCGCGCGCTCTGCTGTCAGACAGTTCTGGTAGTAAATCAGTTCACGGCAATTATCGCGAATGGTATTCCAGTGCGGTTTGCCCTTCACCAGGGTTTTCCACAATTCCAGCAGATCAGCATCGCTGGCATAGGGCTTATGCTCGCTTTCCAGCATGATCCGCAACATGGCTTCGGCTTCGACCATCCCTGCTGCCAGCAATTCCGGCAATGGCATACCATCGCTCTGCTGTTTGGCCAGCTTTTCAATGCGGTCATGAACAGCATCCAGTGCCGCAATTAAATCATTTGACTTGGTCATCATCACTCCTGATCGGTTTTTCGGTGAAACCCGCTACCACTCCGGGAGATTTTCGTCTAGGATAAAAGAGTTTTAGCTAAATGCGTGTATAATTCATTTTATAGTGTGATTAATAAGGGGCAACCATGAGCAAACTCGTCAAGATGGTCAAACTGAACAACCTGCAATATAACGCCAACCGCGACCCTCAGGTTTATCGCCGCGTCGTCGGCCATCCTTTCCGGATTCAGGCCATGCTCGAAGGTCAGGGCAGCGCCAAGATCAGCGTCACCTGCGAAGGCAAGACCCTGAAAGAAAGCACTCTGGAACTGCCGGGCATTTTTTCTTATGAAGTCACCTTCAAGGATGCCGGCATCCGTATCGCCACCCTGACCGTCAGTGCTGATGGCCAGAGCGAAAGTCACGATCTGTTGCTCGATACCGAAGCCCACGCCAAGGTCGGCTGAATCGTCCAGCGTCACTGCAATATCCAGCGCCGCCCAGTCAGTCCAGTAGCGGCGCTTTTCACCAAGCAAACTGCTGAAAAAACTCCGGCAGTCTTTGCAAACCCTCTTCCCGATCAAAAAACCGGTCTGCCCGGGCGGAACGGGCTTTATCGCGCATCTCCCGACTTCCTCCTACGCAAAGAATCGGAATATTCAACTGGTATTCACGACGAATCTGATCGATCATTTCCACCGGATCGCTGATCTGCGGATCTTCCAGATTCAGCAACATAAAGCGATGCAGGAGGATTTCCTGCCATTCCTCAAAAGCTTCCAGATCAGTCGCTTCAGTCATTTCCCATTTTTCCGGAATAGCCTCTGCCACCGCTTGCCGCAAGACAGCGTCACTATTCATCAAAATGAAACGCTTGCGCATCCGTTCTTCAATACTGGGCATGATGCATCTCCTGTGATCGTGGATTTCAGTCTTTCCAGACAGCAGTTTCAGCAAAACGCACATACCAATGTGCACATGCTTCGCCCGCCAGATCCTGCAAGGCGCGGGTAATTTCCTGAGACCCTGCTCGTAAACCAGTGAATACTCTGCACTGATTTTCTGACCAGACAGAGGCCGCCACCTTCCGGAAGCCACCATTTTCTGTCCAGATGCGCAACCAGGACCCATCCGGCCAACGTCTTTCCGTCAAAAACGCCCCGGCCTTGATTTTGATGCCAGCGGGAACCCGCCTGCTTGCTGGCATCTCCCATTCCGGCTCCTCTAATTCTGCAGCCGCCACGGCCTGCTGCTCTGCCGGATTCAAGGTTGCGTCACGGATCACCTGAATATCACCTGATTCCAGCACCTCCGGAAAAGCACTGCAGATATCCTCTACAGATGGAACCTGGAGTAGCAGACGGGACCAGGTCCACAGGCTATCCTGCAGGGCTTCGGTCAGCCATGCGCGAAAACCTGTCGAGGGTGCGGCCACACAATTTACAAACGGTTTCCAGTCCACATGAAGCATCAAACTCCCCCCCATGACCAGGCTTCGGCCAATGGTCGCCGCCCCCGTCCCGCCGATTTTTTGGCTCGCGCACCAAAAATCATGACCATCACGAGCTTCAATCTGCAGTCCGAAGCGGTCGTGCAAGGCTACTATCCAGGGGGCCATGCGTGCAAACAGTTCGGGGGCGCGACGTATGCCCAGGGCCATCGGGAAAATAAAAAAATAGTTGAGCTGACCACTATCTACCCAGACCAGACCACCGCCCAGCGCTCTTTGCAATACGGGTATGCCCAGGTTCGTGCAGGCCAAGTGATCCAGCTCGGCACTGGCGTATTGGGCCGCCCCCAGACTCAGATGGGGCTCAGACTGGGCCAGCAGCAGCACTGGCGGATCATCATCACCCTGGGCTTCTGCCAGGCCCATATAGGTTTTGTGCAGCAACTCCGGGGGCAACACCCCCAGGGAAATAACGCGTAACTGCACTTTTCAGTATTGCCCTGGCGGCACAAGAGCGACACTGCACAACATCATCTCAGGCGCTCTCTTCCCGGCTTTCCTTGTCCTTGGGCCGGTAAAAAGACGAGAAATAAAAATCCCGCTCGTTGAGGGCTTCGTGCCAACGCACCCGTTCTTCCACGCCCGCCTGCATGATACCTGCCATGGCCATGGCCTGCTCACTATCGAGAATGAGGATGGTATCCTGCAAATCCTCATCCAGTTCGATAAAATGCGCGGCCAGACCCAAAGGCTCCTGAACATGGACCAGGAAAGACTTGCAGGCCGGATCCTCCGGATCCAGCGGAGTCATAACCAGCCGCCCCATATAGGCCATTCTGGCCAATTGATTAAAACGGGGAATTTCCAGCTTTTTCCCCATCTTGTATTTGTTCAGTTCGTTTTTGAGACTGCTGACATCGGTAATCGGTATGGACTTCATAAGATTCCTTGCAGTTGAGATTTAAGCCAGTTTCGCGCAAAGCCCTGCGGGGCGCAAGGTAGGCGTGCGTTTTGACGAATACACAGCAGCATAAATTCCGATAGCTCATCAGGTAACGCAAAAAAATAAAAAGGGAGACGGTTGCCCGTCTCCCAGTGACCCTGAGGAGGGGTGTTCTTAGAAGTCGTAGCCCAACTGTAAGCCGAAGGAGTTTTCCGTAAGCTTAGCACTTGTATTTTGGACATAGCCCGCCTGAACATAGGGCTCCAATCCTGGCAGCAGTGGTGTGCCATTATTGGTATTGCTAAACCCATGCATATAAGCTTCTGTTAACTTCCAACCTTTCCCTAACTTCTGAGTTGCGCCTACAGTGATAGAATTCTGAATCAGAGCGGGGAACAACAGATTTGCCGTAGTATCGGCACCTTGGCCTATAGGATTGGTTCCGTAACAATAACCAGCACGAACCTGCAACCAATTGGTCAAATCATATTGAGTTCCAAAATTAAATACCCATTCATTTTTCCATTTGGTAGGAAGACTGACAACGTTAGTACCATTCCAAGGACCATAGATATTGAATGAACCGAGAGTATCGTTCCAATTGATCCACTGGCCTTCAACACTGACCAACCATCTATTGGTCGGCTTAATAGCCATACCAAAAGCAACCTGCTGCGGGTAATTCAAATGCGCGCTGTATTCTCCGGGGTTTCCTGAGACTCCTGCAACTTTTCCTGTCTTCGGGTTAAAGCTTGTAGGCACAAACTGACCCGTAGCCTGCCAATTAAGCGGGGTATATATTTGCGGGGTCTTATAGGATAGTCCCAAAGTAACCATTGGATTTACCTTATAAATCATACCCAAAGTCAAGCCAATGCCATAAGCAGAGCTTGGGCTAGAAAGGTTGAAACCAGATTGGCCTTGGGGGCCACCAAAAACCTCTTGGAACGATGCTGATTCATAACCAATATTCAATGCTGCACCCAGACTCATGTGGTTATTGACTTTCCATGAGATAGCGGGAGACATCTGAAATAACTGAATGTTGCTAGTAGCCAATACGGAATCACCTAACACTTGGTTAAAAGGTGCAGGTATAGACTGAATATAATTAGTACCCAGCCCCGAAGTGCCATACATGCCACCACCAAAAACCAAATCATGGCCTACCGGAGCCACCCACCCCAAAGAGGGCACAGCATAAATGTTCGTATGGCTACCAACATTTCCAAAACCAAAGTTTGTCGAGCGAGTCGGGTTAAAAACTTCTGCGGAAAATGCTACTTGAGGTGCTATCCAGGATAGACCTGCAGGGTTACTCATAGCCGCCATCGGATCACCAGGCGCTGCCACCACAGCACCACCCATACCCATGGCATACTGCCCGATACCAATCAACTGATACCCATTTGTTGCAAATGCGCTGCTGGAAATACCCATTGCCAGAGCCGCGCCTACGGCTAACCCTAAAATACGTGATTTTTTCATCTGTATCCTCCGCCCACAGTTGTGTCGCTATTGACACGATGATTGTGTCGTATCGGGAACAGCGTTGCAAGACGATTGATCTATCAATTTTTTAATCCAATGATTAGCGCTTAAAATATCGGTATATTAGCAACAATAAATACTTCTGAATTTTCGACGCTGCCCATTAAAAAGGGGCCGAAGCCCCTTATATTCATTCATTCAGCTTATCATCTGTTGATGATATGGGCTGCGGAGTCCTTAACCCGGGAACTGCAGATCCTGCAGCTTCATCTGGCGGCGGACGATTTCCACGTCCTGCTTGTTCAGAGCGAAGGGGAAGGAACGAATGTCCGAGGGGGAAGAGTCACCATAGGGACGGTTGCAGGCGCTGACCTCTTCGTCATCCTTACCGGGGCAACCCGATGTCTGGAAAGGTTTGCCAGAGTTGATAATGTCTTCCAGTTCGGCTTCCGGATAACCGAAATTCAGGACCCGGCCATATTCGTCAAATTGCATGTCTTCATAACGGCCGCCCGCGTAATCAATGAGGAAACGACCCAACTGGACACGGCGCCAGTGATCCTGGGGAACCGGATCCCAGTCTTCCATCATGGAGCCTTTTTCGGGGAAGAAGGCAAACATGTGGTTGTGACCGCCCATGTCTTTCATTTTCTGGCAAACCTGGAGAATTTCCTGTTCAGTTTCGCCCATGCCACAAATCAGATGCGCGCCGAACTTTTCGGGACCATAAATTTCTGCGGCCCATTCAATAGCCTGCCAGTACTTATCCCAGGAATGAGGACTTTGTACAGTTTTACCACGGGTCCGCTCAAAAATTTCCGGGGTGACCGCATCCAGGGCAACCGTGAAAATATCCGCACCGGCTTCCTTGAGGTTAATCAAATCCTGCTTTTCCATGGTGGTAGGATTGGAAAGAATGGATACCGGAATATGAGGAGCAACTTCCATCCAGCGTTTGAGCATGGTCATGGTGTCATTGTCCGAGTCGGGATGGGTGATCATGCTGATGCACATCCGCTGAAAATCACCTTTGTCGCTGTTCTGGGCAATACGTTCCAGCATTTCATCGACGCGCACGGTCGGCCAGTCCACGCGAATGAAATTGCGGTCGGCATAGTCGCGGCTTTCTTCACGATGCCGGGCCAGTCCACAATAGGTGCAGTTGGCGCGACAGCCTTCCGGATAGGTCATCAGCAAATTCAGACAGTTGGTACAGGAGGTACGGTGCATCACACCGGGAACCAATCCCAGGGTAATGGCTGCGGCCGTACTCAACTGCACGTAGTCCGGGGAACGCATCGTCGGTGTTTTGACGAAATAATCCGGGCGATAAAAATTTAGGGTCTGAGCATTTTCTTCGACTACCGCACTCATGGACGTTCCTCCTGTCAATCCGCCTTAAGCGGCAAAATATTCATCAAATGCGATCCAGGCGGATCGCATGACCTGATCTTCCTGGGCAGCGGGCTTGCGCCACACGGCTTCCAGAGAGGTTCTGCGTTGCACAGCCCGGCACAGAGCCGGCCCAAACTGATCCTGCATGTCTTCTTCATAACTTTCCAGGGCGTCGCTGTCACCGCCCAGATAATCGGCAGCGGCGACACCTGCCGCATCACCGCTGATGACGGCAGCGGGAATACCGGCCCCGGTAATGGGGTGCGTCAATCCAGCCGCATCGCCGCAGAGCAGCACACGGCCATGAATCATGGACCGCAAACCACCGACGGGAATGGCGCCACCGGTTCTGCCCAGCACCTCCGAACCGACAATACCCCTCTCCACCATCTGTTGATGAAGTTCTTCCAAGGGTTTTTTCAGATTATCTTCAAAGCGTTTGTCCGCACCCAGACCGAGGTTGGCCACCGGGCCGCGCGGAAACAGCCAACCATAACCGCCTGGGAAAGCATCCGAAAGAAAAATATCGGTATCGGCATAATCGTAGCATAAGGATACTGTGTATTGGCGAGTATAGACTACCGGTTGATGAGCCAGGCCGATACACTCCGCCACCGGACTATGGGGACCATCGGCGGCAATCAGCAGCTGCGGCTCAATGTCCTGAAGCTCCCCGGAGGCGAGCTTGATCCGTGCGCACTGACCATCCCAATCGACAAAAGATGTCCGGGTTTTCACGACGGCACCGGCTGCCTGAGCCAGATCCGCCAGACCATGATCAAAACGCCCACGATCAATCATGATGCCCGGAAATACACTGTGATGCTGCAAGCCCGAGGGCAGTACCGTCAACATACCGGACACGTCCTGTACGCGGGATTGGGTCTCGTGAACCGTCCGTAGCAATGGCATGGGCACGAATTCTGCACATTGCACCGGCACACCGATCTGGGCCCGACGGTCCACACAGAGTACCTGCAAGCCTTTTGCAGCAGCAGCACGGGCAGCAGCAGCTCCCGCCGGTCCCGCACCAACAATGAGTACATCGACTTTTTGCGCGGTCATGGATGCTCCGCTGCCAAACGCAAGACACTGGCAAAGTGCTCGGGCTGCAAACCGAAACCATCTATGGACTGTTTTGCAAAAACATCTGCCAGGATGTCATCCACTTCGTTCAGATGCACATTACGCAAGGCGGCTTCCATATCGACAATAGCGCGTCGCGGCTGAATGAAGTAATCGCCACTGAAATGGACCTGCCGGATCCGACTCCCAAAGCTGTCCCAGAGGATTTCAGCCTGCAGCGTGCCGCCGGGCGCGCGCAGAGTGGCTTTGCGCAAAGGCATATCGCTTTGTTTCCGCGTGTTCACATTCAACCATTCCGGATCACGGATTTCCCCTAGCATCTCCGGGAAAATCGACATTACGGACTCGGGCATGTCTCCCACGTTAAAATCCAAACCTAGATGTTGGCGAAAGCCTTCCAACAGAGCTTCCTGGACTCGGGACAATGCCGGCGCTTTCCCGAGCAGAGCTTTAAGACTGGTGACCCGCTCAGCCACCGTAGAAATGGCATGGGCATCGAGTTTTTCTACAGGCACCCGCAGCACCCGCAACATTCTGGCTATATCTAGATCTACCAGCACCGTACCCTGGAAAAGCAGAACATCACCATCAATGATGCCACCGGTGCCGGAAATTTTTTTACCGTCCACTTCAATGTCATTACGCGGGCGGAAAGAAGCTTTGACGCCGAGAGTGTTTAAGCCCGCCGCTGCTGCCAGGCAAATTTCCCGGGAAAGCGCCGCCATGTCCCCTTTGGGCAGGGCCTGGCGATGGCAGACCAGTTCCCAGCCAATCTGGGTCGGATCAAATATGAGGGCACCACCACCAGTCAGACGGCGCTGGACGGCGATACCTTCTGCACGGCAGAAATCCAAATTCAGTTCCTGGTCGGGAGACTGGTGATATCCCACCAGAGCCGATTCTTCAAAGCGCAGAAAACGGAAAATGCCGGGAATATTGCCCCCGGCCATGGCCTGCAGCAAGGCCTTGTCCAGCGCCATGTTCTCATCCGCAGGACGCAGACCCGTATCTACTACCAGCCAGGGGCGCTGTACGCTGACCTTCATCCCTGTGTCATCCTGCAGCAGAACCAGTAAGTCACGCCGTTCCGGAACATGGTCAGGCAGAAAACACGATGGGAATATCCCGCAACTGGGTACGGCGCTTCGGCGCTGCCGGGACAAAATCCAGAGGCATGGTGGTTGATTCATCCCCCATACTCAGCACTTCTTCGCCAACAATCATGGAGCAACAGGACGGAGTGACGAACACATCCCGCTCTAAATGCTTGGCCAGGGCCAACATCCCATCAGAGGGAAAAGCGACGCCATTGAGGCCGGCCATGACTGCATAGGTATCGGTAATGGAACGATGCACGCCGGAGGGCCGGGCACAACCCAGCAATACCGGTGTTTCCGGAAGGGCAGCACGGGCGTCCATGAAGAATTTCCCGACTTCATCGGTGGGTGGTGTCACAAAAGGCCGACTGGATGACGCATACTGGGGCATGATGACCACCAGCACCAGGGCGCTGGGTAGATGGCGCTGAATGATTTCCAGAGAATTCCATTCACCCAGCAGTTCCCCGTAATGCAGACCAATGACTATGTGGGGAACCACTTTCATGCTGGTGGCCACAAGGGCTTCCAGGGCAGCCTCGAAGTCATCCACACTGCGGCGCAGATGATACACCTGATTGATGGTGTCCTGGGCGCCGATGACGTCCATCATGGCTACATCCACACCCGCATCTTCCATGCCCCGGGCAAACTCCGGAGTGGCAATACCCGTATGCATGGCTATCTGCAAATTGGGATAGCGGTCCTTGATTTTACGTACCATGGGGAAGTAGGGTTCGTAATGCACTACATTTTGATGGTCGGAACCACCGGAAAGCAGCAATCCCCGTCCGCCATCCAACACAATCTTATCCACCAGACGATCCAGTTCTTCAGGACTGCGCACCGGAATCATGGGTTCCAGAATTTTGGCCTTGCAGTGATCACACTGCAATTTGCAGTCGCCGCCGGTGATGGAGATGGCCGGAAAGGCGTTTTTTCCGCAAGCGGATACCTCGGAGGTTTCGTGATGCTTAAACGAAGGCGTATAGAAATTGATACGGCCCACTTGGCTGCCGGACAATCCCGACCACCGTTCCCGCATGGACTCCACCAGATCAGCGTTGAGCGTCAGGTCTTCTAAGGCTTCCACTTGCGAAACAGCGTTTAACCATGGGTTCATATTAATTTCCATCCTTGTCATATATAGAGAAAGCTAGACGGCCGCAAAATGCGGCCGTCTGACTGGATAGGGCTCGCTGATTAATCAGCAGCCGCCAAAACCATCAGCCGTCATCTTTTCTTCAAAAGCGGCCAGCGCATCAGCACCAGTCTTCAGCTCGCCGGAATCACCGGCAAAATCCGCAGGAGTCAATTTGGCAATCCAGCCGCTGCCATAGGGATCCTTGTTGATCAAACCCGGATCCTTGGCCACATCATCATTACTGGAAACCACGGTGCCGCTCACCGGGCTCTTCAGCGGTCCGACCCACTTACCAGATTCAACCGTGGCAGCAGACTTGTCTTTTTTGATGTCCTTACCGGCACCCTTAGGGGTATAGGAAACAATCTGACCAGCCAGGGCACAGGCATAAGAAGTCATGCCAATGGTGACGCTACCATCATCTTCCTTGCGCAACCACACATTGTTTTCAACGTTGTACATCAAGTCTTCGGGGATTTCACAGCCACGTACAGTTCCCATCATTTTCTCCTTCGGGTTTTAAATTAAAAAAACAAAAGCCGATCAACTGATAAAATCAGGTCAGCAAGATCTCCTGCTGAAGCCACTTCATCCACCTCATCAATCAGGTCGTCTGCCTCCATCTCATAGCCTGGCAGCGCGGGCCTGCACACATAGAGCTGGGCTCCCGCATTTTTAGCGTCACGAATAAAATCGATGATGCGTTTTCCACCTTCCATGGCGGCGAGATTTTCGGCAACACCTACTTTCATGAGTCTGACGGCTTCCATGGTGCAAAAAATCTTAACCTCTGCGTCCATGGAAGACAACAGCGAACCCAAATAAAACGGGGTAGCACAGCGATGCGCGGTACTCGGACCGCTGGTCATCACGATCACTACCGACTTTTCGCCCTCATCATCCAGATAATGATCACTCATCGCATCCCTCGCTCACAGTGAATATCGTCGCGCAAACAACGCTGACGATATAATTCAAAGGCTGCATCTCCGGTAGACAGCTTCTTCAAGGCTACATCTACGGAAGCCACCGGCCGGACCCGGGCAATCCATGCTTCATAGGGTTCAATATTCAGCAAATTGGGATCTTCCAGTACATCTTCGTTAGCGAGTTCAATGATGCAATCAAACACATTGGGTACCGGTCCAGCCCATTTACCACTTTCAATCGTGGCTACGGGTTTGCCTACCGGTCTGCGCGTACCCGGTCGACGTACCCGTACATGCAGAATTTTACCGGCAATCGACTGCGAAATATCGGTCATACCCACCGTCAGGGTGCCATCACCTTCGCGACGGACCCAGATCTGACATTCTTCATCGTAGTATAATTCGGCGCGGAATTCGCATCCGTTACATTCCATAGCCTCCCCCTGGTGACAGCGGCAGGTAAAAAAAAGCGCCCCACAAGGGGGCGCTTTTCAACCTTGTTAGACGATGCCTTTAGCCGCGAGCAGGTCCATAGAGTCACTGACGTTATCGGGAATACCGACCTTGCGTGCAGACAAACCCATGGCCAGACCCAGCAACTGGGTGAAGTAAATGACCTTGACGTTGGATTTGATACCAAACTCAGTTTCCGCGCGCACCTGGTGCATTTCCAGACCGGAGTGGCAAGTCGGGCATTCCGTAGCAATCACTTCAGCACCGGCGTCTTCAGCAGCCTGGAGAATGTTCAATACCAGCTGAGTGGAGGTATCCGAATCAGACAAGGTGTGAGCACCACCACAGCAAGCCGTTTTCAGCGGGAAGTCCACCGCAACAGCACCTGCCGCATTGAGCAGATCATCCATGAAGTGGGGAGCATAGGAAGACTCAGAACCAGGACCCTGGTCTTTTTCCGGGAAAATCTGCCGGGGGCGGGTGTACATACAGCCATAGTAATTGGCAATTTTCAGTCCATTCAGACTCTTCTTGACCTTGCTCTTAATCCCGTCGGGACCGACTTCTTCCATGAACCATTCCAGAGCGTGCAAGGTACGCACATCACCATCATACACCGGATCACCCGACTTATCAGCCAAATCCTGCACTGTCTTCATGGTTTCTTCAGATGTCGCACATTCATATTCGGTCTGCTTGAGGTTCCGGTAGCAGCCGTTACAAGGCGCCATAACCGTATCACAACCCTGTAGCTTGCTGGCAATCGCGAGATTACGCGCAGACATATAGGTCTGTAGCATGGGGTGAATATTCTTCACCTCCATAGCGCCACAGCAGTTGTAATCTTCCAGATTTTCCATCTGCAAGCCGAGTTCCTTGACGAGAACGCGAGTGGACTTGTCGTAGGGGCCGCCGGAGCCTTCCAGCGCACAACCCGGATAATATGCAACCTTAGCCATGATGAGCGGCCTCCTTCTGTGCTTTCACATATTCGGCAAGAACTTCACCAGTCTTACCCCAGGATTTAGTTTTGGGACGAAAAACCACATTCATACCCATTTTGGCCAGTTGTCCCAAAGGCAAGCCCTTGGAAAGACGCTTGCCGAATTCGACAATCCAAGCCTGAACCAGTGGCTGATTGGAACGCTTGAAAAAGCCCATCATCACTTCTGTGTCCTCAATGCGGCCAAACTCGATGCACTGATGGGTGAATTCTTCGTCGAAGTGGGTGGACAGGGTCTTGGGAGTCAAACCGTTATCTTCCAACCAGTGGGCAGTGGCTTTCATCACCCCCTCAGGACGTACGTCCTTGGGACAGATGTTGGTGCACTTGTTGCATGACACACACTGCCAGATGATGTCCTTGTCCTTGAGCAACTCAGCCTTCAGACCCAGACGAATCAGGTAGATCCAGTAGCGCGGATTGAAATCCACGTTCTGTGCGTACATGGTGCAGGAGTTGGTGCAGGAACCGCACTGCCAGCAACGATGCACATTTTCACCACCACTGTAGCTCTGAATGATTTTCTCAAAATTTTCTTCATAGTCGGTAAGGGTACGGGGAGTAATCATCGTGTTCCAGGAACCCGATACATCCACTCCGTCCACTACCAGATGGTCGTGCTGCAAAATCCGATCTGGATCGATCAGTGTTTTTTCATGAATAGCCATAGCTGCTCCTAAACCCTAATTCATCAATGAATGTCGTCTCTTTTGATACGAGACCCGCCCATCCGCCGGTGCACTTCAACGCCCAGCAACTTACGAATCTGTTCCGTAAAGTCTGTTTGACCACCAAAGTCCGAACGTAAAAAACCCTCCGCCATCGCCCGCACATACTGGGAGTATTGATGCGCAAGAATGATGTCCACCATGTATGGGACATCACGATACACACCCAACTCCAGCAGTATTTCCCGCATCCACTGGCGCAGTCCCTCAAACATCTCGGGACTTTCACCAAAAGGGAAATCCGTGAGGTAATCACCACCACGAATAAATTCACGAATGGCTCCAGAAGTGGTTCCCTGGTCCCAAACCCAACGCGTCATCAAGGGATAGCGTTCCGGATCACTGAAGTGCAGGACTTCAGCAGCCACATCCCTGATCACCCGTTTCACTTTTCCGGCAGCCGGCAGGGCTTCTTCAAATCTGGCCATGCGTTGTACCAGATCACCATGCCCGGTCAGTAGATCACGCATCAACTCCCCAACCCTGGCCGCTCCTTGTTCCTCAATGAGCGGCCAGATTTTGCGCCGCGCCGTAAACATCTGAGCGACGAGATGTTCCATTTGTGTTTCGGTCAGGGGTTGCTGTTCTTCCAGCAGCAGACGACGAAAGCTCGCCGTTTTTTCTGCCATGCTGCTCACCAGATCGGCCAGACCCTGTTGTCCCTCAAAAGCTTCTTCCAATTCGTAGAAGGAGCGATTGAGCAGACCCTTGTCGAGCTCTATGGGCAGCGTGGCAGGAACGATATGTTCTTCGTTCCTGTCCTGGTAGATATCAGCTGGCAACTTTCTGCAGTCCGAAGAGATCGGCTACTGCCCGTGAACCAGCAGACTGGCCCTGCGCAATAGAAGTATCGATATCTTCTGGTCCAGTAGCTGCACCACACACGTAAATGCCCTTACGCGTGGTTCCCTGACTATTGGTGTACTGCTCAGCACGATCAATGAAGCCGTGCTTTTCCAGACCAATACCAAAGGTCTTGGCAATTTCAGGGTTCAGTGCATTGGGATCCATGCCGATGGCGTGCACCACAATATCCATGGGAATGACAATAGGACGCTTGACCAGGGTGTCTTCACCCTTGACCAGCAAACGACCGTCAGGTGACTTAGTGACTTCAGCGATACGCGCCTTGACGAACTTGGTCTTGAATTCTTCCTGACTCTTCCAATAGAACTTATCTTCGTACAAACCGAAGGTACGGATATCCATGTAATAGATGAACACGTCCGTGCTGGGCGAGATTTCTTTGATTTCCATGGCGAGGTTGGTAGAAACGGTGCAGCAGATCTTGGAGCACCATTCACGACCAATCTGGCGGTCACGGGAACCTACGCATAAGAGAATGGCCACCCGTTCCGGCACGCGACCATCGGAAGGACAACGAATCTGGCCGGTGCCCACCATCTGTTCCATCTGACTGGTGGTCAGCACATCTTCATAGGTTCCGAAACCCCATTCGGGTTTATTGATGGAGTCAAAGTGGGTGAAGCCGGTACCCAGTACGATCGAGCCCGCTTCCACCTTGTCACCATTGCTTAGGGTTGCAGTGAAATTACCCGCTTCACCCTCAAGCTTGCTGACTTTGGAAGACTTGTGAATGGTGACATTACCGTCCCCTTCAACCCGGCTGACCATACGGCCGATGGCGTCCTTGGCCCATTCTCCCGAGGGTACCAGCTTGGCGTAGCCGGAAATAATGGGCGCGCCACCGAGAACATCTTCCTTCTCAACGACTACGGCTTTTTTGCCCATCGAGGCGATGGTAGCAGCTGCTGACAGACCGGCCGGGCCGGCACCTACGACTAATACTGTATCCTGTGCACTCACTGATTTTTCTCCTTAAGCGCCCGCTTTCATGTTGATATTTTGGTTGGTGGCGAGTTCGGGGTTGTAGAGGTATTCCACGTTCCCCTGCTCGACCTGTTTGAGGTATTCCTGGAAGTCGGCCTTGGCCTTA
>NZ_JABBOU010000038.1 GCF_018853465.1 Acidithiobacillus montserratensis | reverse complement strand
GCCGGCAGGCAGTGGCCGTTGCGCGAATCTCCTGCCGCCCTCGCGGAGGCCGATGCCTTGTTGCTGGATGCAGCGGCTGCGGCCAGTCTGGCGCCCGGCGAATCACCGCCGCATTTTCAATTTCAGGTGCGGCCCCGGGACTTGCAGGCGTTGGCCGATCCTCAACGCACCCGCAGTCTGGAGAGCCTGGCTGGCCAACACTGGACAGCCGTGACCGGTATTGCCCGTCCGCAACGCTTTGTCGATACCCTGCAGGCACTGGGGGCTGAGGTAGATGCTCGATTTTTTCCGGATCATCATGTTTTTCGCCGGGAGGATATTGCGCACTTGCCACGGCCACTCGTCATGACCGAAAAAGATGCCGTAAAATGTAGGGACTTTGCCCATGCGGATGACTGGTCATTGCGCATTGAAGCGCAATTGGCAGCCGATTTCTTGCCCTGGCTGGAAAGGGCGCTTTCAACCTGGAGGGACCATGAGCATTGATCGTCGCTTGCTGGATTTGTTGGCCTGTCCCCAATGCAAAGGGGGCTTGCAACCCTGCGCGCAGCGGCAGGCACTGTGTTGTCCGCGCTGCCATCTGCAATATCCCATCCGCGATGACATTCCGGTGCTGTTGCTGGATGAAGCCAAACCTTACGTGGACAAGCCCGCATGAGTTTTTGTGTGCTCATTCCGGCCCGCCTGGCCTCCACTCGTCTGCCCCGCAAGGTGCTGCTGGATGTGGGCGGGTTACCCATGATTGAACAGGTACGCCGCCGCGCCGTGGCAAGCGGCGCATCCCGGGTCGTGGTGGCCGCTGACCATCCGGAGATTGTCGCCTGTATTGAGGATCATGGTGGAGAAGTCTTGCTGACCTCACCAGACCATGTCTGCGGGACGGAAAGGCTCGCCGAAGCCGCCCGGTTACTGGACTTGCCTGCCGATGCGGTGATCGTCAACCTGCAGGGAGATGAACCCGGAATGCCCCCGGCCCTTTTGCAGGCCACTGCAAAATTGTTGCTGGAAAATGAGGCCTTGAAAATGGCGACCGCCGCTGTCCCCATCCATCATTGGGCGGAACTGGCAGACCCCCATGCCGTAAAGCTGATCTGTAACGATCAGGGTCATGCCCGGTATTTTTCCCGTGCTCCGATTCCCTGGCATCGCCAGTATTTCCCCATGCAGCCGCAGGACCCTTTGCCGGATGGCGGCCACTGGTGGCGTCATCTCGGACTTTATGCCTATCGTCACCAGTTTCTGCAGGATTATGCCCGCTGGCCAGCCAGTCCCCTGGAACAGATCGAATCGCTGGAGCAAATGCGCGCATTGGAGCGGGGTGTGCAAATTGCGGTATATTGCGCTGCGGAAGTGCCCCCGGCCGGCGTGGACACGCTGGCCGATCTGGAGCGGGTACGTCGTCTTTTTTCCTGAACCACCATCTAAGGAGTGATCTATGGACCTGAAAAAAATACCGGCAGGTAAATCCTTACCGGACGATATCAATGTGGTGATCGAAGTGCCCCAGGGTTCTTCCGTCAAATATGAGATGGACAAGGAAGCCGGTGCGGTATTTGTCGACCGTTTCCTGTTCACCGCCATGCATTATCCCCTCAACTACGGATTTATTCCCAACACCCTCTCCGATGATGGTGACCCCACCGATTGCCTGGTCTGGTCTCCGCAACCGGTGGCTCCCGGTACGGTCATCCGCGCCCGTCCCGTCGGCGTTCTGATGATGGAAGATGAGCATGGAATTGATGCGAAAATCGTCGCCGTTCCCCACGAAAAAGTCGCAGCAGGCTATGCCGACATTCGCGATGTCGAGGATTTGCCGGAACACATCCGCCAGCAGATCCGCCACTTTTTTGAGCACTACAAGGATCTTGAGCCCGGTAAGTGGGTGAAGATGAAAGACTGGGCCAATCTCGCTGCAGCCCGCAAAATCATCGAAGCGGACGTCAAACGCCACGGCTAGGCTTCATCTGGACAACATTCGGGGCTTGCCGCCCCGCAGCGGAGCAGGCAGACTGTGGCGGTGACTTGCACATGCAGGAGATCCCCATGTCTGCAGCACCATCGATACGCCAGCATTCTGAGCCGACTCATCTGAAGAAGGCCTCTCAGGCTGTTTTTCATCCCGACGAACCCCTCTGGCGTCGGGTTCCCAGTCGTGATGAAAATGGTCATCTGCTCGCCGACTTCCGTATGCTGATTCCCGGGTTACGGGATAAAAGCGGCCTGCGTCAGCAGCATACCTTGCGTATTATCAATGCCGTACTCAAACATTATGACAGCTGGGTGGTTTTCGCTGACATGAACCTGCGTACCAATCTGCTCTGGGTGAGTATTCGCCCGCGCCCCGGACTGACTCTGGAAATTCCTGCAGCCATCAAAACCCTGGTGCCCGAAGCCTTGTTGTTGGCGCCCTACTGGCGCTCTCCCTGAAGCTAGTCAATAAGAACGAACACCTGTGAGCTACTATTTAAAATTAGTCTAGTTTTTAAATAAAAAATATCTGTTGATATTCTAAACCGACTTTGGTATAGTCATTCTGTAGTGAAGATGCGTAGTACCTGACCTTAACCTGAATAGATAGAGGATGACTCAGATGACCATTCGTATTAATGATGTTGCTCCAGACTTTACCGTAGATTCCACCGCCGGAAAGCTCAATCTCCATGAATGGATTGGAGATAGCTATGCCATTCTCTTCTCTCACCCCCGCGATTTTACCCCGGTTTGTACAACGGAATTTGGTGCGGTAGCCCAGCTGGCTCCCGAATTTGCCAAGCGCAACACCAAGGTGATGGGTGTTTCTGTGGATACCGTGGAAGAACACAAAAAATGGAAGCGGGATATTGAAGCCTTCGCGGGTGCTCCGGCGGATTTCCCGATTATTGACGATACTTCCCTGCATGTTTCCAAGCTGTATGACATGTTGCCGGCCGATGCTTATCTTCCCGATAACCGAACTGCGGCCAATACGGCGACGGTGCGTTCTGTGTTCATTATCGGTCCCGACAAGAAAGTGCGTCTTACCATGTTGTACCCCATGTCTGTAGGCCGCAATTTCGCGGAAATTCTGCGTGCTCTGGATGCCATTCAGGCGACGGATGGCGTGCCGATTGCTACTCCCGCCAACTGGGTTCCCGGTCAGGATGTGATCGTCGCTCTGTCCCTGAATGATGATCAGGCCAAGGAAAAGTTTGGCAACATCGATATCAAACTGCCTTACTTGCGGATGGCCAAAGCCCCCAAAAAATAAGGAATTGATGGATCGTTGAGCCACGCCCGTCAGATCTGCAAAGACTGACGGGCGTGCTTTTTGGGGAGTATTCTGACAGCAGGGTCATGTCATTCAGTTTGGATTTGTCAGCAGAGGGAGGATTCCATCATGCGTGTTCATGTTTTACAGCATGTGCCTTTTGAAGGATTGGGGAGTATGGAAACCTGGTTACAGGATCGCAAGGCTCTGGTGACCTGGACGCGCTTTCATGCCGATGAGCGGTTACCAGAAGAAGCCTCAGCTTTTGATCTGCTCATTATTCTCGGCGGTCCCATGAGCATCCACGATGAAGCGGAACATCCCTGGTTGTCTGCAGAAAAGCGTTTCATTGCCGAAGCCATCCAGGCCGATCTGTCGATTCTCGGCATTTGTCTGGGTGCCCAACTGATTGCTCATGTCTGCGGGGCGCGGGTGTATCTGGCCAGGCAGAAAGAAATCGGCTGGTTTCCCGTGCAGGCAGAAATGACCGATGCAGATCATTTTCAGTTTCCCGGACAATTTCTGGCTTTTCATTGGCATGGGGAGACTTTTGACTTGCCGGTCGGGGCAACCCGATTGGCGCATAGTGCCGCCTGTGAAAATCAGGCCTTTCAAATCGGTAGTCAGGTGATCGGCTTGCAATTTCATCTGGAAAGTACGGCCACTAGCATTGCCGCCCTGATCCAGCATGCTGCCGACGAAATCATCCCGGATCAGCCGGGTATTCAAAGTCCTGAAGAGATGCTGGAGGCAGCGGCTGACGCCTATGCAGACATCCATGCCCAGGTACAGCGCGTGCTGGATTTTCTCAGTACTCAGGTACCACAGAAGGTCTTGTAAACCCCGAAGCTTTCTGGGGCAGGCTGGGCATAGCTTTCGAGGCCCGGGCGTTCATTGAAGGGCTCGGCAAGCACGTCCAGAAGCCGTTGAAAGGGTTCCAGATCGCCCTGCTGGGTGGCGGCTTGCAGGGCCTCCTCGACTTTATGATTGCGGGGAATATATACAGGATTCACCTGATCCATGCGCGTGGCTCGCTCGGTGGCAGGCATGGGCTCCCTGGATAATCTTTCCTGCCAGCGTTGCAGCCAGGGGTCAGCCGCAGCGGGTACATCTAACTGACTGCGGAGGGCCGCAGGATTGCCCAGAACGACTGCCGAGAGACTACGGAAAGCCCGGGTGAGATCCACCGAGTTTCCTTCCAGGGTCGTCAGCCATTGTTGGGCCAGTTCCTGATCCTGATCTTCCTTAGTAACCAATCCCAGCTTGGCGCGCATACCCTCTAACCAGTAAGTCGTATATTGCCGGGGAAACTGGTTGATGGCTTCGGTCAGCAGGGCAATAGCTGCTTCACTGTCAGTATCCACCAGTTCCACCAGGGTTTCGGCAAAGCGGGTCAGGTTCCATTGTGCAATCAGCGGTTGATTGCCGTAGGCGTAACGTCCCTGACTATCAATGGAACTGAATACGGTGGCGGGATCATAACGGTCCATAAATGCGCAGGGACCATAATCGATGGTTTCCCCGGCAATGCTCATGTTATCCGTATTCATCACGCCATGGATGAAACCTGCCAGCATCCAGCGGGCCAGTAGTGCCGCCTGGCGCTCCGCTACCGCCTGAAAGAGTGCGAGATAGGGATTGTCGGCATGCTGAGCATCTGGGTAGTGACGGGCAAGGGTATAGTCGGCCAGTTTGCGGACCTTGTCCCGATCATCGCGCAGGGCAAAAAACTGAAAAGTACCGACACGAATATGGCTGGCGGCTACCCGGGTCAAAATGGCCCCAGGCTGGGGCATGTCGCGGTGAATGGTCTCCCCAGTACTGACCGCAGCCAGGGCGCGGGTGGTGGGGATACCAAGGGCATGCATGGCTTCCCCCAGCAGATATTCGCGGAGCACGGGTCCGAGGGCTGCCTTGCCATCGCCTCCCCGGGAGAAGGGCGTACGTCCCGAACCCTTGAGCTGCAGGTCCCAGCGCTTACCGTCGGGAGCCAGAATCTCGCCCAGCAGCAAGGCCCGACCATCCCCCAGTTGCGGAGACAGGTGACCGAATTGATGGCCAGCATAAGCCTGGGCCAGGGGCTCAGCACCTTCGGGAAGAGCGTTGCCGGAAAAAATGGCCGCACCCCGCTCAGTCTCCAAGGCCGCAATATCCAGTCCCAGCGCCGTGGCCAGGGGATGATTGAGCTTTAATAAGCGGGGGGAGGGCACGGTTGCCGCTTGCCAGGGGGCGAAAAAGCCCTCCAGCTCGCGGACGTAGCTGTTGTCAAAATGAAAGCCGCAAGCGTCCATGCCTTATTCCACAGACACCGCTTCGGGGATCTGCAGTTTGACTTCATCCTCTTCCAGGGTCGCCCTGATCCTTGTACCTTTCGGCAGATCCCCGAAAAGAATATGTTCCGCCAGGGGTTTCTTCAGGTGTTCCTGAATGACCCGGGCCATGGGCCTGGCGCCCATCTGCGGATCATAGCCCTTGTCAGCCAGCCACTGGCGGAGCTCCGGACTGATTTCGAGGCTGTAGCCCTTGCCGAGTAACTGTTCATCCAGTTCCATGATGAACTTGTCGACCACATGGAGGATGTTTTCCCGGGACAGGGCGCTGAAGGGCACGACGGCATCCAGACGATTGCGGAACTCCGGTGAGAACATCCGGCGGATGGTTTCCATTTCCTGACCGCCTTCCTTTTCGGCGGGCTTCATGAAGCCAATGCTGGCCTTGTTCCGGGATTCCGCACCGGCATTGGTGGTCATGATGAGGACAACGTGGCGGAAATCCACGGAACGCCCCCCGGCATCGGTGAGCTTGCCGTGATCCATGACCTGCAGCAGGACATTGAAAATATCCGGATGGGCCTTTTCGATTTCATCGAGGAGCAGCACCGAATGGGGATTACGGCTGACGGCCTCGGTCAGTTGCCCGGCCTGATCATGTCCTACATAGCCGGGAGGAGCGCCAATCAGGCGGGATACGGTGTGGCGTTCCATGTATTCGCTCATGTCAAAACGGAGCAGGGGAATCCCCAGCAAGCTGGCCAATTGCCGGCTGAGTTCGGTTTTACCGACACCGGTGGGGCCGGAAAACAGGAAAGTACCCACCGGCTTTTCATGATGGCGGAGTCCGGCCCGGGCCATTTTGATAGCGGAGGACAGTTCCTGAATGGCTTTTTCCTGACCATAAATCACCAGCCCCAGATCTCTTTCCAGGTTTTTCAGCGCCTGCCGGTCGTCCAGGGAGACATTTTTACCGGGAATCCGCGCCACCCGCGCTACCATTTCTTCAATATCATGAATACCAATACTTTTTTTCCGTTTAGAGGGCGGTAGCAAGGCCTGGGCTGCGCCCACTTCATCAATGAGATCAATGGCCTTGTCCGGCAGGTGGCGGTCATGAATATGCTTAACCGAAAGTTCCACGGCTGCGCGCAGGGCGGTGTCGGTGTAGCGCAGATGGTGATGCTGTTCAAACTGGCTTTTCAGTCCGCGCAGAATCTGTATGGATTCTTCCTGAGAAGGTTCGGGAACATCAATTTTCTGAAAGCGTCGGGTGAGGGCGCGGTCTTTTTCGAAATGCTGGCGGAACTCCTGGTAAGTGGTGGCGCCGATACATTTGAGCTCACCAGAGGCCAGCGCCGGTTTGAGCAGATTAGAGGCATCCATGGCGCCGCCGGAAGCGGCTCCGGCGCCAATCAGGGTATGGATTTCGTCGATGAAAAGAATGCTGCCCGGCTGCTTGCGCAGGGCTTTCAATACGGCCTTGAGGCGCTCCTCAAAGTCGCCACGATAGCGTGAACCAGCTATCAGGGCGCCGAGATCAAGGGCGTAAATGGTCACGTCTTCCAGCAACTCCGGAACTTTTCCGGCGACAATGGCGCGGGCGATACCCTCGACAATGGCGGTTTTGCCGACTCCGGGTTCGCCGACAAACAAAGGATTATTTTTGCGGCGCCGCGCCAGCACCTGCAAAGCCCGAATGACTTCATCCTGGCGCCCGATCAGCGGGTCAAGACGTCCGGCTCTGGCCATGGCATTCAGATTGCGGGCATAGGCTTGCAGGGGATCCTTGCTGTTTCCCTTCTTTTCGGTGTTGCCTTCGATTTCCTCTTCTTCCTCGTCCATGGCTTCATCCTTGCGCAGGCCGTGCGCCAGATAGTTGACAACGTCCAATCGGGTCACATGTTCTTTCTGCAGGAAGTACACCGCGTGAGACTCACGTTCAGCAAACATGGCGACAATGACATTGGCACCGGATACGGCTTCTTTGCCCGCAGACTGGACGTGATAGAGCGCGCGCTGAATGACGCGCTGAAAGCCAACCGAGGGTTGGGTGTTGACGGTCCCGGCGGGACCCATGGCGGGCACCTTGCGCTCGAGAAAGTTCTGCAATTCCATGGACAGATGGGCGGTGTTGCCGCCACAGGCCTGCAGAACCTCCTGCCCCTCCGGATTATCGAGCAGAGCCAGGAGCAAATGTTCTACCGATGCGTATTCATGTCCATACTGGCGGGCAATCTGAAATGCCTGATTGATAGATTTTTCCAGAGACTTGTCGATCATCGGTATTACTCCTTTTCCATGATACAGCGGAGCGGATGCTGGTGCTGTCGGGCATCTGCCGTTACCAGGGCGACCTTGGTTTCGGCCAGATCGTAAGGAAACACCCCGCAGAGCCCTTTACCTTGATGGTGCACAGACATCATGACTGCCACCGCTTCGGCGTGAGGCTTGTGAAAATAGGTTTCCAGAATATGAACCACATAATCCATGGGGGTGAAATCGTCGTTCATCAGCAATACCTTGTACATTCTGGGCTCTTCCGTTTTCGGTTCACGTTCCAGAATGGTACTGCGGCGGTGCTGCGCTTTACTCATTTTTCCTGGCTCCCTGATTGCTGTGTTGTTCCCATTGTGGCGTTTGCCCCGACTGCTGGCAAGGCGCAAGTGGCTGATGAAAGTGCCCGGACTCCCCAGCATATGGGGACATATTCGGACAAAAAAAAGCGCCGGGTTAGACCCGGCGCTGGATGAAGATGAATGGGCTTACTTGGTGATGTTGATCTTAGCCTGGCTGCGCAAGTTGGACACGAACTTGGCGGCTTCCTGCTGGGAAAGCTGCGCCTTGATGCGGTCTTTCATGGCACTGAGGGGCGGCGGTGTCAACGCACGCGTCGCCTGCACCTCAATGATATGGTAGCCGAACTGGGTTTGGACCGGACCTACAGGCTTGTCAATGGGGGCTGTTTCAATGGCCTGGGCAAATGGCGGTACCACCATGCCGGGAACAATCCAGCCGAGCTCGCCACCATGGGCAGCGCTGGCCTTGTCGATGGAATCTTTTTCCGCCAGCGTGGAAAATTTCTTGCCGGCCTTGAGCTCGGCCAGAATTTTTTCGGCCTCGGGCTTGGTTTTCACCAGAATGTGGCGAACCTCATATTCTTTTTTACCCATGGCTGCGACAAATTTGTTGTAAGCCGCCTGGATGTCAGACTCAGGAACCGGATGCTCCTGCACATACTGGTCCACAGCCGCATCGGCGAGGATCTGGCGCTTGGCCATGGCCAGACGTTCTTTGACATCGGCAGACTGGTTCAGATTGTGTTTGGTGGCATACTGGGACAGCACTTCCATGTTGACCAGATTCTGCACGACCTGCTCGCGGGCATTGGGCTCTTTGGCCAGGGCCGGACTCATGGACATGATGGCCTGGACTTCACTATTGTCGATGGGGGTACCATTGACCGTAGCGACAGGAGCAGCAAAAGCAGGTATTGCAAAGGCGCTGACAGTAGCAGCAAGAATGACCGCGCGAAGTTTCATAAATATTCCTTCAGGTTAAGTGATGCTCCCCTATTATCCATAGTCACAGACAAAGGGGAAGTCTTAGGAGGAACTGCGTTGCAGTGGAATTTCTGTTTCCTGACGTTTTTCAGGGCCCAGAAGAAGCTCCACCAGGGTAAGAGCAAAATCCATAGCCGTACCGGGTCCACGAGAAGTAATCAGGGGACCATCGACAACTACGGCGGAAGTTTCGTAGTGATACTGGCGGCTGAACGGATCCAGCACGCCGGGATAGGCCGTCACATGCCGGTTGTCCAGCAGCTGCTGGCGGGCCAGAAGGCCCGGTGCGGCACACAGAGCGGCAATCAGCCCGCCCCGCCGGGTTCTTTGCTGCAGTAACGTCAGCAGGGGCGTGTGTTTTTCCAGATTTTCCACACCCCCCATGCCACCGGGCAAGAGAATCAAATCGTAATCTGTTTCGTGGATATGCTCCCAGATCTGATCCGGGAGCAGGGACAGTCCCCGCCCGCCAGTGACCGGCCCCGGAGCGAGGCCGACAAGTACTACCCGGCAGCCAGCGCGGCGCAGAATATCGCTACAAATGACCACTTCCATGTCTTCAAAACCCGCAGCAACGGGGATGAGTACCTGCTTGACTGAAGACATTAGCGGATTACCCCGTGAGTGTCTGTGCTGAACATCTGCCACCGTTTCCATTGCAAAATTTCCGAAAACTTTGACCCATTTTTCACGAGATTTATCCCTGGCACTACTGACCCGCCGCCAAGGCCAGGGGAATGACTTCCTGGACATTATGACCACGCACATCCACCGGAACCGCTTTGTTTTCGAGAATGCGCAATGCCTCACGCAATACCGTATCTTTTTCCAGATTCGGTTTGAGAATGCTGGACGCTGCCATGGCATCCTCCTGGCTTGCGGCGCTGCTGGTCTGGGCCGTGGCAAGAGCCGGTTTGGCAGGTGCTGTGCTGATGATGTACTGGGGTTTTACCTGACTGCAGGCATCTGGAGCCGTGAGTACCCCTTTTAATTCTGATTCCTTGAGGAGGTCTTCATCCATCGCCCGTAATTGCGGATTGGCCGGCTGAATTTCCACATTGGGTATAATTCCCTGACTCTGAATGGAGCAGCCTGCAGGAGTGTAATAAAGGGCCGTGGTGAGTTTCAGTGCTCCGCCATTGCTCAGGGGAATGACGGTCTGCACGGAACCCTTGCCAAAACTGCGTTGACCCATGATGAGGGCGCGATGATCGTCCTTGAGCGCGCCGGTCACAATTTCGGCGGCAGAGGCCGAACCGCCGTTGATGAGCACGATCATGGGCGCGCCGTGCAGATAATCGGGACCATGGGCGCTAAAGCGCATATCACTGTCGGGGGTTCGGCCCTTGGTGTAGACAATCAGGCCCTTGTTCAGGAAGGTATCGGCGGTTTCGACGCCGGCACCCAAGACGCCCCCCGGATTGTTGCGTAAATCCAGAATCAGACCCTTCAGATGACCCTGGGCTTCCTTCTCGAGTTTTTCCACGGCCTTGCGGGTTTCCCGGCCGGTATTTTCCTGGAACTGACTGATGCGAATATAGCCATAGCCCGGTGCCAGCATGGCGGATCGGACACTTTGCACCTTGATGATGGCCCGGGTAAGGGTCAGATGGAGAGGTTGGTTCTGGTGCGGGCGCAGAATGGTCAGAGTCACCTGGGTGCCCGGTTTGCCCCGCATCATATCGACTGTTTTCTGCAGGCCAATGCCTTGCAGAGCCTTACCATCGATTTTGATAATCAGATCCCCGGGTTCTATGCCGGCCTTGGCTGCCGGAGTACCATCAATGGGCGCTACGACCTTGAGCACCCCATGATCTCCCGTGACTTCAATCCCCAGGCCCCCGAATTTGCCATCAGTGACTACCTGCATCTCCTTGAACTCTTTGGGTGTTAGGTAAGCGGAGTGCGGATCCAGAGCGCTGACCATACCGCTGATGGCACCGTCCATCAGTTTTTTGTCGGAAGTAGGGTCCACGTAATTGGATTTGACGATTTCAAATACCTGGCTGAGGGTCTGGATTTGTTGCAGGGGAATCGGGCTCTGCTCCGTAGCAGCCAGCGTATTTCCCGCATAGGTAGAACCCAGTACCAACAGGACGCTGAATCTGAGCCAGTGACCAGAGGGGCGGGATAAAATGCGGCGCAGCGGGATCATGATGATTGTCTCCAAAAAGCAGGCTGTCGGTTTCCGAAACGGCGTGGCCAGGACGGAATCAATTGTGAATGTAGTCCAGGGGGTTGACGGGGTGGCCGGCATTGCGGATCTCGAAGTACAGCCCGTCATTGCCCAGCTCGCCGCCACTGCCTACCGTACCGACCTGATGCCCCGCCGCAATTTGTTCGCCGACGTGGGCATCGGTAGAACCCAGGTGCCCATAAATACTGAGCAAACTATGACCAATCTGGATGATCACAATCTGTCCGTAACCTCTGAGCGGCCCAGCATACAGTACCATGCCCGGGGCGATGGCACGAACCGGCGTGCCTTGTGCAGCCTGAAAAGTGATGCCCTGCCAGTCCAGTCCCCCGGTCACGCGTGGGCTCCCGTAGCGCGTGGTAATGGGGCCGTTGACAGGGGCTGGATAGCGGCCATGACCGATGATCGGGGTGCTCGTCGGACGCGGGCTCACACTGGGGGCGGGGCTTGGTGCAGGGCTCGGTACCGGCGGAGTTGGCGGCGCTGTGGGGACAGGGGCCGGTGCTTGTGGCAGGGTGCTGATCTGGGGTGGATGCACTACCGTGGTTGGAGGGGCGGCATTTTCTGCCGCCCGCTGGACCTGCTCGGCGCGCTTTTCTTCCTGGGCTTTTTGTGCGGCCGCACGCTGTTCTGCCAGGCGCTCTGCCGCCAGTCGACGCTGTTCAGCTGCGCGTGCTGCGGCGGCTGCCCGGGCTCTGGCGGCAGCCGCCCGTGCCGCCGCTTCAGCTGCTGCCTTGCGCTGGGCCTCGGCAACCGCTTCCTGATGCCGGAACTGGACCACCAGCCGACTTACCAGGCCATTGAGTATGTTGGCATTGGCCTGTAACTCGGCAATTTTAGCCTTATCCCTGGCGATCCGGTCCGTCAGTTGATTTTCCAGAGTGGCATGTTGCTGGCGCTGCTGGTTCAGGGTGTTTTCCTGGGCCTGGATTTGTGCGGCGAGTTTGACCAGACCCGCTTCGCGCTGTTCTACCTGATGGCGGGTCTGAACAATTTGTGCCGCAGTGTTTTGAGTTTTAACAATGAGTGCCGCCCGAGCCTTGGCCAGAGAGGCATAAAAAACGCTCATTCGCCCCAGTTCTCCGGGTTTTTCGGTTTGCAGCCACACGGCGAGGGGGGTGCTGCCGCCAAGCATGTAAGCCCCTTGCAACTGCTTGCCCAAAATCCCTTTCTGCTGAATCAACTCATGTTGCAACGCGCTGATTTTTTGTTTCAGAGCATTCAGCTTGTCTTGGGTCTGCTGTTGTTGAGTCTGAATACTCGCCATTTTTTTGCGGGTGGCCGCAATTTTTTGATCCAGCGCCTTGATTTCCTGACGAAGCTCCGCCTGGGTCTTCTGCCCGGCGCTCAGATGGGCCTGAACCTGGCCTAGATTTTCATGCAGGTGTTCCAGCTTTTCACGGTTATTCTGGATTTTTTCCTGAAGTGAACTGGCCTCAGCTGCCACGGGGAGTAATCCCGTCATCACCAGCAGGGTCACCGAGTGAAGCAAAAGCCGCGAGGTCATTTAGAGGGTCTGCACCAGATTTTTTCCACCCATTTCCGGGGGGATAGGCAGGCCGATGAGTTGCAGCAGGGTGGGAGCAAGATCTTCCAGAGCACCGCCCGGGCGGATTTCGGCGGGGCGGCCGATGTAGAGGAGGGGCACCGGGTTGCAGGTATGGGAGGTATGCGCCTGGCCGCTTTCGGTATCCAGCATCTGCTCGACGTTACCGTGATCGGCAGTGATCAGTACTTCTCCCCCCACATGACGGACAGCGCTGACAATCCGGCCAAGGCTCTGATCGACAGCTTCCACAGCGGCAATGGCGGCGCTGAGCTTGCCACTGTGACCCACCATATCGGGGTTGGCGATATTGCAGATGATGGCGTCATATTGACGACTTTCCACCTGCTCCACCAGGGCATCGGTGAGGGCCTGAACACTCATCTCCGGTTGCAGGTCATAGGTGGTGACTTTGGGGGAAGGGATGAGGATGCGGTCTTCGCCGGGAAAAACAGTTTCATCACCGCCATTCATAAAGAAGGTGACATGGGCATATTTTTCCGTTTCGGCAATGCGCAACTGATGTAAACCATGTTTGGCCAGCCATTCTCCCAGAGTGTTTTTGAGGCGGGTCGGCGGGAAGGCGACGTGCACATCAAAATGCTCGCTATACTCGGTGAGGGTCACGAAGTCAGCCAGTTTGGGCGTGACCTGGCGGGGAAAACCATCAAAATCAGGCTCGATGAAGGGGCGGGTTATCTGCCGGGCACGGTCCGAACGAAAGTTCATGAACAGCACCGCATCATGATCCTGAATGCAGGCGGGCGCGCTGCCGATAGAAGAGGGGGACACAAATTCATCACTCTCACCGCGCGCATAGGCGGCGGCCAGGGCCTCCTGACTGGTGGCGTAGACTGTTCCGGTCCCTATGGTCAATAAATCATAGGCTTGCTGCACCCGATCCCAGCGATGATCGCGGTCCATGGCATAAAAACGACCGATCAGGGATGCCAATTGGCCACCGTGGGCAGTGATCTGGGCATCGAGATTTTCCAGAGAGGCAGCGGCACAGCGTGGCAAGGTGTCCCGCCCATCCAGAAAGGCGTGTACATAGACGCGCTCTGCACCCCGTTGCCGCGCCAGGCGCAGGGCAGCAAACAGATGTTCTTCATGGGAGTGTACCCCACCTGCCGAGAGTAGCCCCAATATGTGCACGGCTCCACCCTGGGCCTGGGCCGCATCTACTGCGGCACAGAGGGCACTGTTCTTGTAAAAACTGCCATCCATTATTCCCCGGTTGATGCGTTCATATTCCTGATAGACCACGCGCCCGGCACCGATATTGATATGCCCGACTTCGCTGTTGCCCATCTGACCACCCGGCAGGCCTACGGAGGCCCCGGAAGCATTGAGAAGTTGATGGGGATGACTACGCCACCACCCATCCCAGTTGGGGGTATGTGCCAGGGCAATGGCGTTGTTTTCCGGGTCTTCGCGATAGCCCCAGCCATCCAGAATCAACAGAAGTACGGGGCGCGGTGTATGAGCCATCAATGTTCTCTGTACAGGAAATGATTACTATCAAGATATATTAAAACAGATTGGCCGGATTCTGTCATGGGGCCATCACCAGAGGCTGGAGGTGCCAGATGTCGGTATTGTATTCCCGGATAGTACGATCACTGGAAAACACGCCGCTGGCGGCCGTATTCAGAATGCTCAGACGCTGCCATTCACTCTGATCCCGCCACAGGGCCGCCGCTTCCTGTTGCTTGAGTTTATAGCTGGTGAAATCGGCCAGTACCATCCAGGGATCATGGGGATTGTTCAAAGTATGGATGATGGGATCGAAAATGCCCGGTTCAAAAGCATTGAAAAAGCCACTATATAAAAGGTCCATCACTCTTTGCAGATCGTGATCGGCCTGCAGATAAATTTCGGGCTGATAGTGGTGGCGTAATTGGCTGACTTCCTGAGCATTCAGGCCGAAGAGGAAAAAATGTTCGGGGCCGACTGCTTCGCGAATTTCGATATTGGCGCCATCCAGAGTCCCGATGGTCAAGGCGCCGTTCATCATGAACTTCATATTTCCGGTTCCGGAGGCTTCCTTGCCCGCCGTCGATATCTGCTCGGATAAATCCGTGGCTGCACAGATTTTTTCCATGAGGGAAACCCGGTAGTCGGGCAGAAAGCAGACCCGCAGATGACCAGCCGTATCGGCGTCATGGTTGACGACGTTGGCGATGTTGTTGATGAGCTTGATGATGCGCTTAGCCATGAAATAACCCGGCGCGGCCTTGCCTGCAAAGAGGACATTGCGGGGGGTGACCTCATCGCTTTCACCGCGTTTGATGCGGTCGTAAAGATGAATGACGTGGAGGGCATTCAGGAGTTGGCGCTTGTATTCGTGAATGCGTTTGACCTGGGTGTCGACCATGGCGCCCGGAATGAATTGCACACCGGTATGTTCCTGCACCAGGCGGGCCAGGCGTTCCTTGTTGATTTGGCGAACGCTATCCCAGCGTTTGCGGAATGCCGGGTCTTCGGCGAAGGGGGTGAGCTTCTGCAGATGATCGAGATTGTTTTTCCATTCGGGACCAATGTGCTCGGTCAGCAGCTCCCGCAGGGCGGGATTGGCCCATTGCAACCAGCGGCGCGGGGTGACGCCATTGGTTTTGTTGTTGAACTTTTTGGGCCAGAGGCGATGAAAATCAGCAAACAATTCCTCACAGAGTAACTCAGTGTGCAGTGCGGCAACGCCGTTGATGGAGAAGCTGCCGACCACAGCCAGGTGCGCCATGCGTACCATCTGTTCGCCGCCCTCTTCAATGATGGACAGGCGCTGCAGCAGGGCGGTATCACCGGGTGCCTTGCGGGCGACTTCCTGGAGGAAGCGGCCGTTGATTTCAAAAATGATTTCCAGCAGGCGCGGCAGCAGTTGTCGAAACAGGCGTACCGGCCAGCGTTCCAGGGCTTCGGGAAGGAGGGTATGGTTGGTATAGGCCATGGTATGGCTGGTGATGTTCCAGGCGCTGTCCCAGTCCAGACCATGTTCGTCCATCAGCAGGCGCATCAGTTCCGGCACCGCACAACTCGGGTGAGTGTCGTTGAGCTGAAAGCAATGGTGTTTGGCGAAGTGATGGAAATCCTCACCGTGGATGGCGACCCAGTCGGCAACTACATCCTGAAGACTGGCAGAGGCCAGGAAGTACTGCTGACGCAGGCGCAGTTCCTTACCGTTCTCGCTGCTGTCATTGGGGTAAAGCACCATACTGATATGCTCGGCATTATTTTTGGCCGCGACTGCTTCCGGATAGGCCCCCGCATTGAATTCGCCGAGATCGAAAATGTCGGTGGAAGCCGCGCGCCACAGACGCAGGGTATTGACGACCTCATTGCGATAACCGGGGATGGGAATGTCATAGGGGACGGCAAGTACATCGTGGGTATCGACCCAGCGATGCTGTAATTTGCCCCGGGCATCGGTATAGACATCGCTGCGCCCGAAAAAATGAATATGCCGCACCCGTTCCGGGCGTTTCAGTTCCCAGGGATAACCATTTTTCAGCCAGTGATCTGGTTCTTCCACCTGTTCGCCGCCCCGGACTTCCTGACGGAACATGCCGTAACTGTAGCGAATACCATAGCCGGTGACGGGCAGGCCGAGGGAGGCGCAACTGTCCAGAAAGCAGGCCGCCAGTCGGCCGAGGCCGCCATTGCCGAGGCCGGCATCTGGTTCCGCCTCAATGATGTCCGTGAGGGTGCGATGTTCCTGTTCAATGGCCTTCTCGGCCGCTTCTTCCAGGCCAAGGTTGAGCAGGGTGTTGCCCATGGTACGACCGAGCAGAAATTCCAGGGACAGGTAAAAGGTGCGCTTGCCTTTTTCTTCAGTTACTTTTTTTTGTGTTTTTTTCCAGCGCTCTACCAAGCGGTCACGCAAACTCATGGAAAGCGCTGTGTAGATAGTGTTTTTTGAGGCGTGTTCCTCTTCGGCGCCCAGGGTGTGTAAAAGGTAGTGGCGGGTATCAGAACACAGGCTGGCTTCGTCCATTCCGAGAGGGGGTAATTCACAGGCATTTTTGCGGGAACGTCTGGCAGGCATGGTGAGGCTCCTCTTAAAGACGACGGTGAGTGCTTTCATCATAGAATAATATTATGGGCAAAGGAAAGAGATTATTATTTCTTGATTTTTTCAGTAAAAACGGTGTGTTTTGGGATGGCCGCCGGGTCGTGCGTGTCAGCGGCCGAGGAGCGGTGATAAACTCGAAACCCGGGTACGGGCACGGTTGTGAGGGTGCTCATGAACGGAACATGATGGAGGAGTTATGGCGAAATCACTGGCGGATTTTATACGTCATGCGCGGAGTCAGATTCGCGAAATTGACGTGGACACTCTGGAAGACTGGTTACGGACCCGGGATGATATTGTCCTTGTGGATGTCCGCGAGGCTCACGCTTTTATCGAGGGACATCTGCCCGAGGCTATTCATGTCCCCCGGGGTTATCTGGAGGCATTGGCGGACCCGGACTACGGTCATTGTCATCCGGTGCTTTCCCAGGCTCGGGATCAGGTGGTGGTGTTGTACTGTGACAGCGGAACGCGTTCGGCGCTATCCGCTGTCACCCTGCAGGAAATGGGCTTTAACGAAGTCTACAATCTGGGCGGAGGGATAAACGTCTGGGATGCGGAAGACAAGCCCATCGTGACCTGAAAGCGCCTGGTCAATCGAGTTTGCTGCCGAAATTTTCCTGATAGCGCGCCAGAAATTCTGTCCAGGTAAAGCGATGATTCTGGGTGCCGGCCGTTTCAATTTTGTAGGCGCCCATCAGGGAGGCAATTTTCCCGCAGGTTTCCCAGTCCCGTCCGCGCTCCAGGCCATACAGCAATCCGGCCCGATAGGCATCACCACAGCCCGTCGGATCGATGACCGCCTTGGGTTTGGCGGCCGGAATGTTGGTTTCCTGGCCATCATGATAAATCACGGAACCCTGATCGCCCTTGGTGACAATCAAGGCTTTCAGGCGCTGTTTCAGTTCATCCGGCTTGAGACCGGTGCGCGCCTGCACCATCTGATACTCGTAGTCATTGACGGTCAGGTAATCGGCGAGGTCGATCAGTCGGGTCAGGGTCTGGGCATCAAAAAGGGGTAAGCCCTGACCGGGATCAAAGAGGGTAGGGATCCCGGCGCGGGTGAGATCTTCCAGATGCTGGATCATGGCGACCAAGCCATCGGGAGAGACAATGGCCCAATGAGTGTCAGCGGGGATATGACCTTCCAGATGATTTTCCTGGGCCATGAACATGGCTCCGGGATGAAAGGCGGTGATCTGGTTGTCATCCAGATCGGTGGTGATAAAGGCCTGGGCGGTATAATGATCCGGGAGAATACGAATCAGGCTGGTGTCCAGGCCTTGTTTTTTGAGGTGCTCCAGGTAGGGCGTGAAGTCCTGTCCGGCGGTACCCGCAATGATGGGATTGCCGCCCAGGAGTTTGAGGTTGTAGGCAATGTTCCCCGCGCAACCGCCAAAGTCTCGACGCATCTCGGGTACCGTAAAGGACACATTCAGCATGTGTACCTGTTCCGGGAGGATGTGGGCCTTGAAACGATCCTGAAACACCATGATGGTATCAAAGGCCAGTGATCCGCAGATCAATGTGGACATGACAACTCCTTGTTGGATTTTTATCAAATTGCTGGGTTGGATGTGGTATTTTTGCTGAAAACAGACTATTATCATAACAGGTTTTTGAGAATTGTGTTGTTCTGTCCGAGGTGGGGCTGGTCATGATCAGGGTTCTGGGTACTTTGCTGGCGCTTGCGATGCTGGCTCTTGCCGTTCCGGCAGGAGCTGCGGAACCGGCTGCCCATGACCAGACCTATGTGAACCTGTTTGGCGGGAATACGTTTTTCAGCAGTGCCAGCGGTCTTGCTCAGCATGACAGCGGTCCAGTGCTGGGCTTGCGCCTGGGGCAGCGTCTGGATGGACATCTGGGTGTGGAGGCGCAAGTGGCTGCCGCCTTTGCCCATTTACAGAATACTGCTCCACATTCCGGGACTACCGACGCGAATCAGTTCAGTGGCGCGCTGCTGGGCAATGTCTATGCTTTCAATAGCCCCAACACCCCCTATCTCTCTCTGGGTCTCGGGGCTTCCAGCAACCTGTTCAATCAGGATCTGGGGCGCGGGACCTCGCTGATGGGGGTTTTCGGTCTGGGGTATCAATATTCTTTGAGTGATCACATTGGCCTGCGTCTGGATGTCCAGGATCAGCTTCTGTTCGATAGTCCGACGCCTAACGCTGCCAATCTTAATAATATCCAGGTCACGGGCGGCATTTCCTATTTTTGGGGTGGCAGCAAAAAAGCGCCTTTCCCGGTCATCGGCCCCTCCCGACCCTGAGCTTGAGTCGTTTTTGTCTGTGGAGTGAGTGTCTTTCACTTCGCTTGTCAGCATATCCTTTGCTATAGTGCGGTCTGTCCCCGACTCATCGGCCACGCCAGCAAGGAGCCTGAACGCATGTCCAAAAGCCATCTTTTTACTTCTGAATCTGTTTCCGAAGGTCATCCAGACAAGGTCGCAGACCAGATTTCCGATGCCATCCTTGATGCCATTCTCGCTCAGGATCCCCGTGGTCGGGTTGCCGCAGAAACCCTGATCACCACTGGATTGATTGTGCTGGCTGGCGAAATTACCACAAGTGCCACCGTCGATTATGCCGACGTGGCCCGGCAGACTGTCCGCCGCATCGGCTATGATTCATCGGAAATGGGTTTTGACTGGGCTTCCTGTGCCGTGGTCCAGACCCTCGATAAGCAGTCTCCAGATATTGCCCAAGGCGTGGATGAAGGCGCTGGCCTCGATCTGGATCAGGGGGCTGGCGACCAGGGCTTGATGTTCGGCTTCGCCTGTGATGAAACCGATGTGCTGATGCCTACCCCCATTTATTTTGCCCATCGTCTCACCGAGCGTCAGGCCCTGGTGCGCAAGGATGGCCGCTTGCCCTGGTTGCGTCCCGACGCCAAAAGCCAGGTCACTGTGCGTTACGAAGATGGCCGTCCGGTAGCGATTGATGCCGTCGTGCTTTCCACTCAGCACAGCCCGGACATTTCCCATGCCGATCTGGTGGAAGCCGTGCGGGAAGACATCATCAAGCCGGTATTGCCTCCGGAAATGCTGCACAAGGATACCAAGTACCTGATCAATCCCACTGGCCGCTTTGTGATTGGCGGCCCGGTAGGAGATTGTGGCCTTACCGGTCGGAAAATCATTGTCGATACCTACGGTGGTCAGGGAAGTCATGGCGGCGGTGCCTTTTCCGGGAAAGATCCTTCCAAGGTCGATCGCTCCTCTTCCTATGCCGGCCGTTACGTGGCCAAAAATATTGTCGCTGCCGGTCTGGCCCGCCGTTGTGAAGTGCAGGTAGCTTATGCCATCGGTGTGTCCCAGCCCGTCAGTCTGATGGTGGACACTTTTGGTACCGGCAAAATTGATGATGATCGCATAGCTGCTCTGGTACGGGAACATTTTGACCTGCGCCCCAAGGGTATTATTCAGATGCTCGATCTGCTGCGCCCGATTTATGGAAAAACCGCTGCTTATGGACATTTCGGTCGTGAAGAACCGGAATTTACCTGGGAGCGTACGGATAAGGCTGCGGCCTTGCGGGATGCTGCCGGATTGCGGTAAAAGTTATTGCTGTGCGGAGCGAGTCTCCGTCGCAAGATCGGGTCGAGGAGCGCTGCAGTCGCCGTATTTTTCTGGCGGTCAGGCTCGACCCTCCCTCCGTCCGTAAACCGCGCTCGCTTTCATGATAAAAGGAAATGACCTGCATGAATGCTGTGCTGAAAACTGCTGAAGATTACAAAGTAGCGGATATGTCCCTGGCCGCCTGGGGACGTAAGGAAGTCCGCATTGCTGAAACCGAAATGCCGGCCCTGATGGCCATTCGCCGCAAGTATCAGGCGCAACAGCCACTCAAAGGTGCGCGTATTGCCGGATGCATCCACATGACCATACAAACGGCGGTGCTCATCGAAACCCTGGTAGCATTGGGCGCCGAAGTGCGCTGGTCGTCCTGCAATATTTTCTCCACCCAGGACCAGGCAGCTGCAGCGATAGCCGCCGCCGGCATTCCGGTTTTTGCCTGGAAGGGTGAAAGTGAGGAGGAATACTGGTGGTGCGTGGAACAGACCATTACCGGCCCTGATGCCTGGCGGCCCAACATGATTCTCGATGACGGTGGTGACCTGACCGGCTTGCTCCACGAGAAATATCCCGAGCTGCTCGAAAAAATTCACGGGGTTTCCGAGGAGACCACCACGGGTGTCCACCGCCTCTGGGAAATGGCCAAGGAAGGCAAGCTCAAGGTGCCTGCCATCAACGTCAATGACTCGGTGACCAAAAGTAAAAATGACAACAAGTATGGCTGTCGTCACTCCCTCAATGATGCCATCAAACGCGCTACCGACCACTTGTTGTCGGGTAAACGCGCCCTGGTATTGGGATATGGTGATGTGGGCAAGGGGTCGGCGGCTTCCCTGCGTCAGGAAGGGATGATTGTGCGGGTCACCGAGGTGGATCCCATTTGCGCCATGCAGGCCTGTATGGATGGTTTTGAAGTGGTTTCACCCTACAAGCAGGGCATCAATGACGGTACCGATACTTGTATTGATCGGGAACTGCTGGGGCAAACCGATCTGCTGGTGACGGCCACAGGTAATTACAATGTCTGCGATGCGGGCATGTTGAAGGCGCTCAAAAAAGGCGCGGTGGTGTGTAATATTGGTCACTTTGACAATGAAATTGACACCGCTTTCATGCGTGCGAACTGGGCCTGGGATGAGGTCAAGGCGCAGGTGCACAAGGTCTATCGCGATGCAGCGGCGGGCCAGGACTTTAACGCCGACAGCGATGATTATCTGATTCTTCTGTCCGAAGGGCGACTGGTCAATCTGGGTAATGCCACCGGGCATCCCAGCCGCATCATGGATGGTTCTTTTGCCGACCAGGTGTTGGCCCAGATTCATCTTTACAGTGAGCGTTTTGCCGACCTGCCTGCCGATCAGAAGGCTTCCCGGATTACGGTTACCGTGTTGCCGAAAACCCTGGATGAAGAAGTGGCCAGATACATGGTGGAAGGTTTTGCCGGGGTGCTGACCCGCTTGACTCCTGCCCAGGCGGATTATCTGGGCGTAGACGTCGATGGTCCCTTCAAGAACGACGCATATCGTTACTGATGGCCCACTCTGTCGAGTTTTTTCCGCCCAAAAATGCCGCAGGTGAGGAACGCCTGCGGGAAACCATCCGCGTCCTGAAAGCATTGAAGCCGGAATATGCTTCGGTGACCTATGGCGCGGGAGGTTCCACTCGGGAGCGAACCTTTGCCACGGTCGCCATGATTCGTCAGGAATATGATCTGGAGGCGGTTCCTCATCTGTCCTGCATTGGCTCTACGGAAGAGGGCATCCGGGAAATCCTGGAAGCTTACCGTGCCCAGGGTGTTCAAAAGATTGTAGCCCTGCGCGGTGATCTCCCCGAAGGGATGTCCAATCCCGGGCATTTTGAATATGCCGCTGATCTGGTGACTTTTATTCATCAGTTTGGCGGTTTTGATATTTATGTGGCGGGCTATCCGGAAATCCATCCCCGCGCTATTTCTGCCCCGGATGATCTACAACATCTGGTGGAAAAAGTGCAGGCGGGTGCCGACAGCATCATCACCCAGTATTTTTATAATCCTGATGCCTATTGGCAGCTCCAGGAAGATTTGCATAAACGCGGCGTGGATGTGCCGATCGTGGTGGGAGTCATGCCCATCACCAACTTTGAGCAGATTACCCGCTTTTCGGCCATGTGTGGCGCCGAATTACCCCAGTATTTGCGTCGGCGTATGGAGGCTTATGGTGATGACCTGCAGTCGCAGACCGAGTTCGGTATTGAACTGCTCAGTCGACAATGTGAATCGCTACTGTCTCAGGGGGCTCCCAGCCTGCATTTTTATACGCTGAACCAGCATGAGGCGACCGCTGCCATCTGGCAGAATCTCGGGTTTTAATTGAAGTTGCTGCGCTTTTTGGGGGAATACGGACGCTTTTTGTGCGTTTCATATTGACCGTCCTACCTTCTTTGTTACACTGACCCAAAGGCGGCCTTGGAATACGCAGGTCAGCGCCAGTATTTTTCACACTATGAGGTTCACAGCATGTCTAAAAAATATCCCGTAGTTGCGGTCACCGGTTCTTCGGGAGCGGGCACCACCACCGTCAAGCACGCCTTTCATGACATTTTCCGGCGTCTGAAAGTGAACCCGGTCATTATTGAAGGGGATAGTTTTCATCGTTATAACCGGGCGGAAATGCGTGAAGCCATTGCCAAGGCGGCGGCTGAAGGAAAAACCATTAGTCATTTTGGACCGGAAGGTAATGATTTCGAGGCCCTGGAACGGCTCTTCCGCAGCTATGGTGAAACTGGCCACGGACAGATGCGTTATTATGTGCATGATGATGTCGAGGCCGAGTTGCGTGGAAGCGCACCCGGAACCTTCACGCCCTGGCAGGATATGCCCACTGGTACGGACCTGCTTTTTTACGAAGGCCTGCATGGCGGCGTCAAAACTGAAGATGTAGATGTGGCGAATTATGTGGATTTACTGGTAGGTGTGGTCCCGGTCGTGAATCTCGAATGGATCCAGAAAATCCATCGTGATAACGCCCAGCGGGGTTATTCTGCCGAAGCTATTGTAGATACCATCCTGCGCCGTATGCCCGATTATATCAATCATATTACCCCCCAGTTTTCACGGGCACATATTAACTTCCAGCGCGTACCGCTGGTGGATACTTCCAATCCGTTTATTGCCCGGGATATTCCGACCCCCGATGAAAGCATGGTGGTCATCCGTTTCCGGGATCATAAAATTGAGCATTTCCCGACCTTGTTGCAAATGATCCCCGGAAGTTTCATGTCGCGTTCCAATACGCTGGTAATTCCTGGCACCAAAATGGGCTTTGCCATGGAAGTCATCCTCGGGCCGCGCATAGAGCAGATGTTGGAAGAAAAACAGGAAGCCCTCTGATCCAGCGCTGAAGGTAAGAAGTTTGTGAATCCGGTATCGGCCTGGCCGATACCGGATTTTTTATGTCTGATTTTCGCTGTAAAAAATGTCCGATCAGAAAAGTCTGTCATGACTTGTGACAGCGGATGTCATGACGTGTCATGGGTGACCATTGCCAGAATCCCCGATGGGTAGTGAACACCTTGGGTTGTAATGTGGCTCAAAAACAACTGCATAGACTGTGTTGTGGATATTTTTGCAGATAGCCTCTGGGCTGGCCCCTTTCTTGCTTAATCAGGATTGAGTGCTTTTGACATTCAAGAACCGCTTAACGGCTAGGAGGAGGTATGAAAATGATGGGTAAGTCTGCGAAGTCACCCGCTACTAAAGCAGTTATCGTGGCCATGGCTTGTGCGCTGGGGGCTTTGGTCCCTGTGGCTGCCAGTGCCGCTATTGGGTCTTCCTGCCTGTTTGGCCAAGGACGTATCCTGGGTACAGGTGCCGTAACGGCAGTGGACGGTGCTGCCGGTGGTGGTATCAACCCCTGGGCCGTGATTTCCGGTTATGGAACCAATCAGCAGATTGGCGCCACCGCCTTTTATTCCCACGTATTACTGAACAACTACAATATGGACGCCTACGGCGCCTCGGTCGGATTATTCAACCGGATTGAACTTTCTTTTGCCCGGCAGAGTTTCGGGTTGGGGAATACGGGTGGAACACTGGATGGTGAGAT
>NZ_JABBOU010000037.1 GCF_018853465.1 Acidithiobacillus montserratensis | reverse complement strand
CCCAAGGGGCCGTTGGCGGTCACAATTTGCGGTTCCATGGAAGCCAGAATGGCAATCAGGTAATTCTGGGCAGCCATGGGAATCTTGCGGGTTTGCATGGCATCCATCATGTCCTGGGCCAGATAGTTGAATGCCGCTGTGGTGACGCCCATACCTGCATGGGCCTTACGCATGCTCAGTCCGGTGTACTTGCAGGGACCACCCACGGCCATACACACCTGTTGCACCAACTCATATTT
>NZ_JABBOU010000036.1 GCF_018853465.1 Acidithiobacillus montserratensis | reverse complement strand
AAGGGCGGTATAGGGGGGCTGTGGGAAATGATGAAAAAACCCGAAACCCAGCAAACCATCCAGTTCCTCATGCTGGTCGGCAAACATTTCCGTTCCTGCCGACTCAAACACTGATAAAGCTATATTTTAAAGCGTTCTACTCGCCCCGCTTGCAGCCCCTGATGTTGAGGGGCTTTTTTATACAAAGAAAAGAATTTTCTGAATCAACTATAATTCAGTGTATCTGTTTGTGTTCACCAGTAAAAACGTCTTACCAGAATATAATACCAGGAGCGTAAAATGATTCATCCTGAAGCCTCTGTCCATACTGGCATCATGACCATAGAGCACGAACCCGTCGTTTTTCACTGCAACCATTACAACCGTTTCCTGCAGCTTGCCATTGAAGACTGTCATTACCACGGGCGGCATCATGCGCTCTGATCCTTGGTATCAGTTGATTGTGCCGCAACTGCAATGTCGGGAAGACTGGTTGTCCGGCATTATCGCCTGTATCAATGCGCTGGGTTGGGGAGTATGGCGCATTCAGGAAATCGTGCCCAACGAAGGTCTGGTATTGCGGGCCTGGCATCCGAACGCCTGACTATCGTTCATTTGCGTTAGAAAATAATAACAACGCCATGACATGCCATGACGGCATGTCATGGCATATCATGTGTCAGACTTACCAACCATTGATTGAAGAGACTGCTCTGGATTTACCCGGAAATGGGCGTGTAGGCAAAACAGTAACCATGGGGGCTGATCTTTCCAGCGACCACTTTGCAGGTACCATCGACTTTGGGGGATGCTCCGGGTACAAAATGCATACAGTTACTGCACATATCTTTCCCGCTGGGATGATCTTGATAACTCACGGAGCTTTTACTTTGCAGACTATCCGCAGTTCCCGCATGGGCCATTGAGGAAAACACCAAAGGGGCGACAGCAACAGTGGCGGCTATTTTTCCGGTGGATTTCAACCATTCACGACGATTCATGGATTTCATAAAGCATTCTCCTAGGTAATAAACATAGAGGCTTTGCAGGCCCATTAGGGTATACGGAAAATCTGTCCTGATAGATGCAAAAAATTGCTGCGAGATGTAACTGGCAAGGGGTGTCTAAACAAAAATAGCCCCGCTAAGCCGATATTTTAGATGAAATCACCCATTACCTAGGGCAGCAAGGTGATGGAATACCGGCTTCATGCCAATCAAATCACGCGGAAAAATCACTTTTCTCTTACCGACAAGGGGGATGGATAAACTGCTGAGTTCAGCCGAGAGCAGGTTGATGTGAATCTGCAAAAAAGCCTTGTAGACAAACTCCGTACAATACAATGTATGATCATCCTCCAGGTCATAGAGATCATCAAAAGGAATCTGCGCTTTTACTTGTTGCTGACACCAGCGAAACAGGTTTTGACACTGAGGTTCCACGAGGGAGATCGGTACATATCCCACGCTCACTGCCCGTTCTGCTGCAGAAAATTCTGCCAATCTTCCCACCCGCACACCTCCATGGGTACGTTCCGTTGACGGCACACTTTCAAATAAAGTACCGCCGACCATGAGCCCCACATGCGTCCATGGCCCACGGTCCTTGAGGCGCACCAGACGCGCCTCCACTCCCAGCCCCTCACGAACCAGAAGGTAGGCGGTCAGTCCACACTCACGAACCATTTTCCATCCCGTCGCAGCATTTGCAGGGTCGTATCTCGTGGGGCCCCTTTTTCGGGAATCAACTGAATAACAATCGTCGCATGCTCTACGCCATTGACCAATGTATGCTCATTTTTGACTATCTTGGCTTCTTTCAATCCTCCATCAGCTTGCAGACGTTGATATGTAGCCATCACATAGCCATTGACCTTCGCTTCTTCAAGACGCAGGGCATAAGGCTGTGCGGAGTTATGGATTTCCGGTCCCCAATACACCAGCTTGTCGACTTGCTGAATATCTCCTTTTGCCATGCCATGCACAAAATGCATCGCTACATTTTCCGGACCCGAACTGTTGAACAGTCCACAGGCAGCAATACTGGTTGACATGCCTGCCAAGGTAATGATTTTCAGGAATTTCCGCACGCTATATTTCTCCTTCAGACAATTTTCTAACCCAAAAATCAACAGGCAATACCTGAAGCTGTATTGCCTGTATCAGTCTCCTGAACTTTAATGGAACAGCAGATTATTGTACGGTTTTGCGCACCTTGATACTGGAATTGATTTCTACACGTTGATTCATGAATCGGCCCTTGGCAGTCGCATTGCTGGCCACCGGATCCAGATAGGAATGACCTTTGGTCACAATCCGTGAGGCATTTACCCCGTGGGCTTCCAGATAACCAGCAACACTCTGTGCCCGTTGCTCGGACAGTTTTTGATTGTAGGCAAAACTCCCGGTTTTACTGCAGTAACCATTCACATCCAGCATCGCATCCGCATGCTTGTGCGCAAAATCAGCTACCTGATCCAATACCGCAATATCATGGCTGATCAGTTGGGAAGAATTGGTCTGAAAATTGATCCCGGTGATGGTAATAGGTTTACTTTCCAGAACCGTATGTTGCACAGGCGCAATCGGTGCCGGAGCAGGTTTGGCTGCGGGGGCCGCCGGGGCTGCCGGCGGCATGCCCGGTGCACAGGCAAAAGGATTGGTGCCACAACCAGCGGCAGCCAATATAACCGCTACAGCCAGCGTTTGTTGGTATATTTTTTTCACGATACGTCTCCTTAGTAGCTACTTTTTGGGCTGATCAACTGTATTTACAACAATGGGTACCGGCTCTCATAAAATAGGCCCCATCCGGGATGGAGCCTGAAGTTCCCGATTTTGCTAGCGGGAGGAGGAGACTACAATTAACATTTTATCGAGTCATCCGCTGGTCAGCCCAAGGGGCCGTTGGCGGTCACAATTTGCGGTTCCATGGAAGCCAGAATGGCAATCAGGTAATTCTGGGCAGCCATGGGAATCTTGCGGGTTTGCATGGCATCCATCATGTCCTGGGCCAGATAGTTGAATGCCGCTGTGGTGACGCCCATACCTGCATGGGCCTTACGCATGCTCAGTCCGGTGTACTTGCAGGGACCACCCACGGCCATACACACCTGTTGCACCAACTCATATTTCAGGTGAGGAATATTGGTATGGGCAAAGTAGTAATTGATGTGCGGATCGGCAGCCACATTACCGACAAAGGTATTGATGAGCGCCGTGATACCCGCTTTACCGCCATACTGGGCATAATAATCCTGCGCCGATGCCGTCGAAATCCCCATCAGGGAAACTGCCGT
>NZ_JABBOU010000035.1 GCF_018853465.1 Acidithiobacillus montserratensis | reverse complement strand
AGGGGCTGTGCTGGGAGCGGTGACTGCACTATTTGCAGTCATTGGTGACCTGGCTGAAAGTTATCTGAAACGCCGCGCAGAGTGTAAGGACAGCGGGCAATTGCTGCCGGGTCATGGTGGGCTGCTCGACCGTCTGGACAGTATCAGTGCGGGTATCCCGGTGTTTGTGGCCGGGCTTTACTATCTGGGTTGGTGGAAATGACAAGAGGCATCTGCATTCTCGGAGCCACGGGCTCCATCGGTAAAAGTACTCTGGATGTGCTCTCCCGCCATCCCGAAACATTTCGAGTGGTGGCTTTGACAGGTAATCAGCGGGTTCAGGAGATGCTGGAGCTCTGCAAAATTCATCAACCGGAGCAGGTGGTGATGGCCTCGCCAGAGGCTGCCCAGCAATTACAGGTGTTGCTGCGCGACGCCGGGCTCAAGCAAATTCGGGTAGAGAGCGGCCCCGAGGCGCTTGCCGGGGTGGCGCGTATGGATGGCGTGGATGAAGTGATGGCCGCCATCGTCGGCGCTGCCGGACTGCTGCCTACTCTGGCTGCGGTGGAAGCCGGGAAAAAAGTCTACCTGGCCAACAAGGAATGTCTGGTCATGGCTGGCAAGCTGTTCATGGACCGGGTGCGTGCTCGCAACGTGGTCCTGCTGCCCATTGATAGTGAACATAATGCGGTTTTCCAGTGTTTTGCGGATGGGCGCGGGGTGCGACGCATTCTGCTGACGGCTTCCGGCGGTCCGTTCCGGACTTGGCCCCTGGAGCGTCTGGAAGGCGTGACTCCGGACCAGGCCTGTGCGCATCCCAACTGGGTGATGGGCCGGAAGATATCGGTGGATTCGGCGACCATGATGAACAAGGGCTTGGAAGTTATCGAGGCGCACTGGTTATTTCAGCTTCCTGCCGAACAAATTGATGTGGTCATCCATCCCCAGAGTATTATTCATTCCATGGTGGAGTACGTGGATGGTTCGGTGTTGGCGCAACTGGGCAACCCGGACATGCGCACACCCATTGCCCATGCCCTGGCCTATCCGGAGCGGATAGAGAGCGGGGTATCTTCCCTGGATTTGGCCCGGGCGGCGGACTTGCAGTTCGAACAACCCGATCTGCAACGTTTTCCCTGCCTGGCCCTGGCTTTTGCGGCCCTGCGCAGCGGTGGAGCTGCGGCAACCGTTCTCAATGCTGCCAACGAAGTGGCAGTACAGGCATTTCTCGATGAACAGCTGCCTTTTGCCCGGATTGCAGCGCTTGTCGAAGATACATTGGCGGAACTGCAACCCGCTGCACCGGATGAACTGGATGCTGTTCTCGCCATTGATCACGAAGCCCGGGTGGTAGCTGGGCGGCATTTGCGCCGCCATGCTGCAGCTCCTTCGGCCTGATTACGGGATCCTGTGCAGGTTCTGGAAACCATCGCTGCCTTTATACTGGCGATCGGCATTCTGGTGCTGGTCCACGAATCCGGACATTTCTGGGTAGCCAAATTCATGGGTGTTAAAGTGCTGAAGTTCAGTATTGGCTTTGGCCCGGCCCTGATCAGCCGGCGCTGGGGGCGCGACCGCACCGAGTATGTGATTGCTGCCTTGCCCCTGGGCGGTTATGTCAAAATGCTGGGTGAGCAGGCGGGAGAAGACATCCCGCCCGAAGACAGTAGCCGGACTTTCGACGTGCTAGCGCCTGGCAAACGCTTTTTGATTGCCCTCGCTGGGCCTGTGGCCAATCTGATTTTTGCAGTGATTGCCTATGCGGGAGTAGCCTGGATTGGTATTCTGGGGTTGGCCCCTATCATTGGCCTGGTCAATGCGCATTCCCTGGCTGCCCAGGCCCAGTTGCAGCCGGGCCAGCGGATCACGGCCCTGAACGGGCAAAAGGTATACACATGGGAAGATATGCGCACGGGCCTGCTGTCAGCGGCCATTGCCCGTGTCCCGGCGCAACTGCAGACCGACAATCAGGGACAGGTGGCTACCCATACCTTAGCTTTGCAGTCTCTGAAGGCAGATTCGGTAGGGCCGGATTTTCTCGGGAAAGTGGTCGGCATGGAGCCCTATCTGCCCGCGACTGTAGGCGCGGTGGAGCCTAAAAGTCCGGCAGCCGCCGCGGGGTTGGTTGCTGGCGATCAGATCATCCGCATCAACCATCATCCGGTGCCGAGCTGGGAGAGCCTGGCCCGCCAGATTGAGTCCCATCCGGACAAGGTGCTTGAGCTGACCTATCGAACGGCTGCCGGGATCAGCAAAACCGTGCAAATCAAACCGCAGATGTTTCTCGACAAGACCGGAAAGGCCATTGGCCGCATCGGCATCGTGATGGCTCCTCTGCCCCGGGACTTGATCGTCATGCGGCAGCGGGGGCCGGGGGAGGGACTGCTTTACGGCCTGCACAGCACCTGGCAGATGTCCTGGATGACCTTGGAGATGATCGTGCGGATGATTCAGGGTTTTGTCTCCCCCGACAATATCAGTGGACCCATTGCCATTGCTGAATATGCGGGCCAGTCCGCTCAGGCTGGAGTGGCGCCATTTTTGTCTTTTCTGGCTCTGGTCAGTATCAGCTTGGGTATCCTGAATTTGCTGCCCATTCCCATCCTCGACGGTGGGCATCTGGTGTTTTACGCCCTGGAGATGCTGCGCGGTAAACCCCTTTCACCGGCAGTGGTGCAAAAAGCGCAGCAGATCGGTATAGTGCTGCTTCTGATGCTGATGTCCTTCGCTTTTTACAATGATATTACGAGATTGATGACTCCGTGAAAAAATTCAGCCTGACTTCGCCGACGCCTCTTGTTCTTGCCTCGGGTATTGCCTGTATGGCTGCTGTCTGGGCAGCCCCAGCCTGGGCTTTTACGCCCTTTACGGTAAAAAATATCGAGATCAGAGGTCTGCAGCATATTGCTCCAGGGACGGTATATAACTATCTGCCTATCCATATTGGCGAAGAAGTGGATGACCAGAAAGCCCAACAGGCCATCAAGGATTTATACTCGACCGGCTTTTTCAAGGATGTGACCATCGCCCGTTCTGATGATAATCTGTTGGTCGTCGTGCAGGAGCGTCCCATCATCGCCAGTATTAAAATGCATGGCATCAAGGCGTTTTCCAAAACCGAGGTGGAAGGTACCCTGAAGGGAATCGGCCTGGTGGACCGCCATATTTTCAACCAGTCCATCCTCGATGAAGTGGTCCATGGCTTGCAGCAGCAGTATGAAGGCATGGGTTACTACAACGCGAAAATTCATGCCAAGGTGCAGAAACTGCCGCGTAACCGGGTCGCCATTGCCATTGATGCCCAGGAAGGTGAGCAGGCGACGATCAAGCAGGTGACCATTGTGGGCAATCACGCCTTCAGTGAAAGTCGCTTGCGCGGACTTTTCAGTATTGGTGCCCCCGACGCTTTTTCGTTTTTTACCAAAAATGACCGTTACTCTCAGGAAAAGCTGATGAAGGGTCTGGAGGCCCTGCATAACTTCTATCTGGATCGGGGCTACCTGAATTTTGATATCGAATCCAGTCAAGTCCAGGTCACCCCTGATCGCCGTTTTGTGTATATCACCGTCAATATTCACGAGGGACCGGTTTATCATATTAAATCCGTGAAGTTGAGCGGTAACCTGGTGCTTCCCAAGCCGGAACTGGAAAAGCTCGTTGAAATTCATCCCGGTGAAGTGTTTTCCCGAGCGAAAATCAATGACACCAACAGTGCTATTGCCGACAAGCTGGGTAATCTGGGCTATGCCTTCGCCAACACTACACCAGTACCTACAGTGGATGAAAAAACCCGGGAAGTAGCCCTGAATTTTGAGGTGGATCCCGGCCGCAAGGTCTATATCCGGCGGATCGAAATTACCGGCAATGATCGCAGTCGGGACTATGTGGTGCGGCGTCAGTTCCGGCAACTGGAAGGGTCGCTGTATAATGGCGCCCAGATCAAGCGTTCCAAGGAACGTCTCCAGCAGACCGGCTTTTACGACAAGGTGGATACCAAAACCGTTCCGGTTCCCGGTCATCCCGATCAAATGAACCTGGACGTCCATGTCAGTGAAAGGCCGACCGGCAGTTTCAGTCTGGGGGTGGGATACTCCAACGCCCAGGGTATTTTGTTCAACGGCTCCATCAGCCAGAACAATTTCATGGGTACGGGTAACGCCCTGTCGTTTTCGGCCAATGTGGGTGGTCTGGGAACAGCCTTTAATTTGTCCTTTACCGATCCCTATTTTACCCCGGATGGCATCAGCCTCGGTTTTAACCTGTACCGGAATGATACCAATCTCTCCAGTCTGGCGGTCGCGCCGTATCAGGAAATTGACTATGGCGCCACGGGGACGCTGGGTATCCCTGTCATGCAGTATGTCTATGATTATATGTCGTTGGGTTACAGTAACACGACGATTAATCTGACTTCGGGTAGTCCCGCTATTTATAACAACTACGTGAACGATTTTGGAAATAAAACCACAGCGGTCACCGTTGGTAACAGTCTGGTTTATGACAGTCGCAACTCGCCAATTTTTCCGACCAAAGGCCTGTATACCAGCCTCGATCTCAAGGCGGCCGTGCCGCCCGGCAAGCTGAAATGGTACAAGGCAGAAGTTAAGGCCGATTATTATCATCCCATTACTTCCTGGCTGACTGGTGGGCTAAGTGGCCGCTACGGCTTCATCAATGGCTACGGTGGCAAACCAGTGCCATTCTTCAATAACTATTATCTGGGTGGTCCGACGACACTGCCGGGCTATCAAACCTATGCCCTGGGTCCCCAGGTGGGAGGCTACCCGGTGGGTGGTACCCGTGAGCTTTTGTTTAACGCCAGCTTGTATTTCCCATTGCCGGGGCTTGCGGATAATCACAATTTCCGGATGTCGCTGTTTGCTGCCAGTGGTTGGGTCTATGGCGTCCAATCCAATACCGATGGTTCCGTCTATAACTACACCAACAATTACTTCCCCAGCCTCGGAGAAATGCGGACCACGGCGGGTATCGGGTTCTTGTGGATCAGCCCCCTGGGACCGTTGCGCCTCTCCCTGGCTATCCCGCTGGATAAAAAGCCCGGTGATCTTACCCAACCCCTGCAGTTCACTGTGGGCAACAACTTCTGATGTTCCGGTGAAGTGTTGATGATGCGGCAGTGGTTTCTGGGGTTGTTGTTGCTGGCGCTTGCCGGGGTGGCCTCGGCGAGTCCCATGAAAATCGGCTTTGTCGATCTGGACAAGGCCTTGCGCGAGCTGCCGGAGGCTCAGGCCGGGGCTGCAAATCTGAACAAGCAGGTGGCAGCCAAGCAGAAAGCCATCGAAGCCAAGCGCCAGCAGATTGATTCCTTTCAAAAGACGCTGGAAAAAGATTTCCCGCATTTGAGTAATGCCCAGCGTCAGGATCGCGAAGCCCAGTTGCAGAGCATGATTCTCAGCTTGCAGCAATTTCAGCAGCAGGCTCAGGACAGTCTCAATTATCAGCGTAACCAGATTCTCAAAAATATCCAGAATCAACTGGTCAAAGTGGTCAGTCAAATTGGAAAGACGGGACATTACACGGTCATCCTCAACGATAAATCGGTGCTTTATGTGAGTGGTGCTATTGATTTGACCGGACAGGTGGTGGCTGCCATGAAAAATACGGCGCTTCCGTCAGTTCCCCCAGGTAAAAAACCATGAAAACCGGGACCCGGCAACTCCGGGATTTGGCCCGGCACATTGGCGGCGAATTACGTGGTCAGGCGGATTACCTGATTACGGGTGTCGCCCCTCTTGAATCGGCCCGGTCTGGAGATATTACCTTTTATCTCAGTGGTACTGCATTGAGCACATTGCAGTCCAGTCAGGCTGGAGCCGTGATTCTCAGCCCGCAAGCGGCGGACGATTTTGGCGGAAACTGTATTGTGGTCAACAATCCCTATGCCGCCTTTGCCAAAATTCTCCAATATCTGTTTCCGGTGCCGCGCCATGAACCTGGTTTGCATCACAGTGTGCAACTGGATCGCGATGTGCAAGTGCATCCCGATGCGCGGCTGGATGCGTTTGTCCGGGTCGAATCCGGGGCGAAAATTGCGGCAGGCGTCTGGTTGGAGGCGGGTGTATTTATTGGCGCCAACGTCGAAATCGGGGCTGGCACCCATATCTATCCCGGGGTGAAAATTTATCGGGACTGTCGTATTGGGGAACGGTGCATTATTCACGCTGGTGCAATTATTGGTGCAGATGGCTTTGGTTTTGCGGAAGAAAACCAGAAATACATCAAAATTCCACAAGTGGGAGGTGTGCTTGTAGGGAATGATGTGGAAATTGGTGCCAACGCCTGTATTGATTGTGGCGTCATGACCGATACGGTATTGGGTGATGGGGTCAAAATCGATAATCTGGTGCAAGTAGGACATAATGTACATATTGGTGCTCATACCGTCATCGCCGGGCAAACCGGGGTTGCCGGGAGTGCTCGAATTGGTCGTCATTGCCGAATTGGTGGACAGGTAGGCATTGCCGGGCATATTGATATTGCCGATGGCTGCGTGATCGCCGGACAGAGTGCTATTACCCATTCTCTGCGCATCCCCGGGGTCTATTCCGGCGTGGTCCCGGCTCATGAAATTACCCGTTGGCGACGCATTGTTGCCCGTTTTGACAGTTTGGATACCTTGTTTCGGCGTGTGAAGTTTCTGGAGAAGAAATCTGCGCGCCCGGCATCATCTGACGGAGAGCCATTGCATGGTGAGTGAATTGAATATTCAGGATATTATGAAGCGATTACCACATCGCTATCCTTTTTTGCTGGTGGATCGCGTGCTTGATGTGCAAGTGGGTAAGTCCCTGCGTGCTATCAAGAATGTCACCATGAACGAACCGTTTTTTCAAGGCCACTTTCCGGCAATGCCGGTCATGCCTGGAGTTTTGATCATCGAGTCATTAGCCCAGGCAGCAGCACTGTTGGCCTTTGTCTCGGAGGACAAGTTTGGAGAAAATGCGGCCGTCTATTTTGCAGGGATAGACAAGGCACGGTTTCGTAAGCCGGTTACGCCGGGTGATCGTCTGGAATTGCTGGCCAATGTGAGTCGCCGCCGTTCTGGCATGTGGCAAATGGAAACTCAGGCATTGGTAGATGGCACCGAAGTGGCTTCGGCGCTGTTGATGGCGACCCTGCGGGAAACTGCGGCGTGAGTACGGATATCCACCCCACGGCTGTCATCGATCCGAGCGCAATCATCGGCTCCGCATGTAAAATAGGCCCCTATGCCGTGATTGGCGCCCATGTGGAAATAGGCGAGCACTGTCAGATTGGTGCCCATGCGGTCCTGGAAGGACCCGCCCGGATTGGTAGCCATAATCAGATATTTCAGTTTGCTTCAGTTGGCACAGCCCCTCAGGACCTGGGTTATAGAGGTGAAGCTACATCTTTGGAATTGGGCTCGCACAATACCCTGCGGGAATTTGTGACCATCAACCGTGGCACCGTGAAGGGGGGTGGGGTAACCCGCATCGGTAGCCATAATTTATTGATGGCCTATTGTCATGTGGCCCATGATTGTCATATCGGCGATCAGGTAGTGATGGCCAATGCCGCCACCCTGGCCGGGCATGTGCATATTGAAGATCATGCCATTCTCGGCGGATTGTCTGCTGTACATCAGTTTGCCCGAGTGGGGACGCACGCCATTTTGGGCGGAGGAACCATGGCACCCTTGGATATTCCTCCTTACATGATGGCTGCGGGTAACCATGCCAGCTTGCATGGAATCAATGTGCGCGGTCTGGCGCGTCGCGGGATCTCCCGGGAGACTATCTTACAGATCAAGCGCGCCTATCGGCTTTTATTTCGTTCCGGCCAGCGTCTGGATGCGGCAATGGAAGAAGTCGAGCAGCGTGGACTCGATGCCCCGGAGATTGCCCACCTGCTCGACTTTATTCGCAGCAGCAAAAGAGGAATTACCCGGCCATGAAGCATCTCAAGACCGCTGTTATCGGCGTGGGCCATCTGGGCCGCTTTCATGCCCAGAAGTATGCCAGTCTGTCGGCTTTGCAGGGGGTGTATGATGCCAACCCCGCCCGGGCTGCAGAGGTGGCAGAAGAATTGGGGTGTCGGGTATTTGCCAGTATTCCTGAGCTTCTGGCTTCGGTAGAGGCCATTTCCATTGCTACGCCCACCTCTACCCATCATGAAGTCGCTGAAGCCGCCCTGCGCGCCGGGGTCCACTGCCTGGTGGAAAAGCCTTTTACCCTGAATATTCAGGAAGCTGATGCCTTGATCGCTTTGGCCCGGGAAAAACAACTGGTACTGGGTGTAGGCCATATCAAGCGGGTCCATCCGGCTATCCGTCATCTGCTTCAGGCCGGTTATGGTACCCCTCGTTATCTGGAAGCCGAGCGTCTGGCGCCCTTCAAGCCGCGCTCTCTGGATATTGATGTCATTATGGATCTCATGATTCACGATCTGGATCTGACCTTACTGTTGACCGGCGCCGAACCTGTCGATGTGCGCGCCGTAGGCGTGGCTGCCGTGACTGACAAGGCCGATATGGCCAATGCCTGGGTTACCCTCAACAATGGCAGTGTAGCCAATCTTGCCGCTTCCCGGGTGGTACGTGAGCCAGCCCGGCGTCTGCGGATTTTCTGGCAGGATCGTTATGCTTCGGTGGATTTCATCCAGAATACTCTGCACATTTATCATCGCGGGGAAGGGGCGGTACCCGGTATTCCCGGGGTTCGCGATGAAGCCATAGATTTACCCAAAACCGACGCCCTGGCTGCCGAAATTGAAGATTTTCTGGCAGCGGTCATGCACCAATCTCCGGTGTTCTGTGACGGGCAGGCGGGTCGCCGGGTGCTGGCAGCAGCCTTGCAGGTGCGCACTGCAGTGGATGAGTTTCTTTCCCGTAAGCAGGAAAAATAATCAGGAAAAACAATCATGAGTCAAAATATTCCTATGGTAGATTTGCAGGCCCATTTCCAGCCATTGCGGGAAGAAATTCTCGCAGGTATGGGGAAAATTCTGGATCAGGCCAGCTTCATTCTGGGAGAGCATGGCCGTGCTCTGGAAAGCGAAGTGGCCCAGCTTTGCGGTGTCGCCCACGGCGTGGGCTGTGCTTCGGGTACTGATGCCTTGCTGCTGGCCCTGCGCGCCTTGGATATCGGCCCCGGGGATGAGGTCATTGTGCCGACCTTCACCTTTATTGCTACCGCCGAAGCGGTGCTCTATGTGGGTGCCAAGCCGGTGTTTGTGGATGTGGACCCACATAGTTATGTGCTCACAGTGCCGCTGATCGAAGCGGCTATTACTGCCCGTACCAAGGCGATTATTCCGGTGCATCTCTATGGGTTACCCGCTGACATGCCGGCGATCATGGCGCTGGCGCAGCAGCATGGTCTAAAAGTCATCGAAGATTGCGCACAGGCTATAGGGGCCAGTATTCATGGTCGCCCGGTGGGCAGTTTTGGTGACCTGGGCTGTTTTTCCTTTTTTCCCAGCAAGAATCTCGGCGGGGCTGGTGATGGCGGGATGGTAGTGACCAATGATGCGGCTCTGAACAAGCAGTTGCGGGGCTTGCGCAATCATGGTTCCTGGCAGACTTATCATCATGATGTGCTCGGTTACAATAGCCGTCTCGATGAAATGCAGGCGTTGATTTTGCGTACGGAATTTCCGCATCTGGCGACTTTCACTGCCGGTCGCCAACAGGCAGCGGCCTGGTATGGCCAGCATCTGGCTGGTCTGGATCTGCAACTGCCCAGCGCGGCCGATGGATATCAGCATGTTTATCATCAATATACCATTCAGCTGGAAGGTCGGGATGCGGTGAAGGCGGCCCTGCAGGCGGAAGGCATTGCCAGTGCCATTTACTATCCGATTCCGGGCCACCGCCAGAAAATGTTCGGCGAGCAGGTTCAGGGACATTGTCCCGTCGCCGACAAGCTGGCCGCGCGGGTGCTCTCCCTGCCCATGTTCCCCGAATTGCAGGAGGCGCAAATAGTTCGGGTGGCCGAAGTCATCCGTCGCAGCCTCCGGGCTTAGTGCTTGGGCAAGGTATTTATCCTTGCCGTAGAACGCTCCGGGGAAAACCTCGGGCTGGAAATCATGGCCAATGCGGCGGCCGCCGGACTGGATCTGCAATGGTCCGGAGTGGTCGGGTCGCGCTTGCAGGCTGCCGGGGTGGAAAATATTGCCGATGGAGAAGTGCTGGCCATTATCGGCCTGATTGAAGTGCTGCGCCATTACGCAGCGCTGCGTCGACTTTACCACCGGGTCGTAGCCCACCTGAAAAAAGAAAAACCTCTCTGTGTGATCCTGATCGACCATCCGGCCTTTAATCTGCGTATCGCCAAGGCGGCCAAGGCTCTGGGTATCCGGGTCCTTTATGTGGTAGGTCCGCAAATATGGGCCTGGCGCGGCCAGCGTATCCATCAGATCAAGCTGATTGTCGATCAGATGCTGGTGCTCTTTCCCTTTGAGGTGCCGATTTACGCTGAAGCCGGGGTTCCGGTGCAGGTACTGGCCCATCCCCTGCTGGAGCAGACGGCTGCCGCACCGGATCGGGTGACTGCCAGAGCGGCCTTGGGTCTGAAATCCGACCAGCCGGTCATGGCCCTGTTGCCGGGTAGTCGTCGCGGTGAACTGGAAAAGCTTTCTCGCCGTTATGCCGAAACAGCGGTCCTGCTGCGCCAGCAAATGCCTCATCTGAAACTGGTCGTGGCTCTGGCCCGCCCCGAGTTGGCGAGCACCTGGAAGCAACACTGGCAGCGCGGTGCCGGTCCAGATGATGCGCTGGTCGTCAGCGCCCAGACCCGGACAGTGCTGGCCGCCGCCGATGTCGTACTGGTGGCTTCCGGGACAGCAACCCTGGAAACCGCCTTGATGGCACGCCCAGCGGTCGTGGTGTACGTCCTCAATGCCTTGACCTATGCTTTCGCCAGAAGATTGGTCAAAACACCGTTTGTGGCCATGCCGAATATTCTGCTCAAGGAAGCGGTTTATCCGGAATTCCTGCAGAAAGATTTCACGGCAGATCAGGTGGCTGCCACACTATTGTCTCTATTCGGTGCAGCCGGACAGGAGCAGCTGCGGCGCTTGCAAAGGCTGCGCGGCTTGCTGCAGGGAGATTCTCCAGAAGCGCTGCAGCAGGTCCTGCGGAAGATGCTCACATGAAGCGGCCCGTAGCGCCGGTGTTGGAGCATTGGGGGCCGGGGTGTGCAGGGGTGGATGAAGCCGGACGTGGTCCCCTGGCCGGGCCGGTCATTGCCGCAGCGGTCATTTTGCGCGAACCAATGTATGGTCTCAATGATTCCAAGAAGATGACGGCCAGGGCGCGTTTGCAATGGGCTCTTCGAATTCGTCAGGAAGCCCTGGCCTGGTCCGTGAGTTGGGCTGCCGTCTGGGAAATTGAGCGTTATAATATTTTGCAGGCATCCTTGCGCGCCATGTCCCGGGCCATAGGTGCATTGCCTGTACGCCCCCAACGCATCGTCGTGGACGGCAACCAGACGCCGCCCGGCTGGCAGGTCGAGACCGTGGTGGGCGGCGATGGGCGGGTCGATGCCATTGCAGCCGCCAGTATTCTGGCGAAAGTGGCTCGGGATCAGACCATGCAGACACTGGATCGTTATTATCCGGCCTATGGTCTGGCCCGGCACATGGGTTATGGTACCGCCGTCCATTTGCAGGCATTGCAGCGCCATGGCCCGTGTCCGCTGCATCGACGCGGTTTTGGCCCGGTGGATCGGGCCCGGGAGGCAAGACAGTGAGTGATCCCAGTTTCGTGCATCTGCATGTGCATTCCGAATATTCCCTGGAAGACGGCATTATTCCGGTCAAGGCACTGGTGAAACGTTGTGTTGAAAAAAACATGCCGGCGGTGGCCATTACCGATCATGGTAATCTCTTTGCCCTGGTCAAGTTTTACAATGCCGCCCGTAGTCTCGGCATCAAGGCGTTAATTGGCAGTGAAATCTGGATTCATGATCCTGCGGATACAGAGCGCCCCGCCAGCCTGATTTTGTTGTGTATGAATAAAACCGGTTATGGACACCTCAGTCGCTTGTTGAGCCGGGCCTATCTGGAAGGTCAGCAGCAGGGGCGTCCGCAAATTGACGCGGCCTGGTTGCAGCAAGCCAACGAGGGACTGATTGCCCTGTCTGCTGCCGGGCAGGGCGAAATCGGTCGGGCATTGTTGCGCCATGACCAGGAACAGGCGGAAAGTCTGGCCTTGCAATATGCCGACTGGTTCCCCGAGCGCTTTTACCTGGAGTTGCAGCGTAATGGTGAACAGGATCAGGAAGGTCTGGTACAAGGCACCCTGGCCCTGGCGGAAAAGCTGAATCTGCCCGTGGTCGCAACCAATAATGCCCACTTTCTCGACGCCGCCGATTTTGCCGCCTTCGATGCCCGTCAGTGTATTTCTGCGGGTCTGACCCTGGATGATCCGCGCCGGCCAAAGCGTTTCACGGCAGAACATCGTTTGCCAGATCCCGGGGAAATGCGGGCGCTGTTTGCGGATATTCCCGAGGCCTGTGACAATACGGTAGAAATTGCCAAGCGCTGTAACCTGGAGTTGGTGCTCGGCCAATATGCCTTGCCCGATTACCCGATACCTCCGGGGCAATCCATTGATGACTATTTGCATGAAGCGGCGCAGAAAGGCCTGCAGCAGCGTTTGGAAGCTTTGCAGATCAGTGGGGAGGCCAGTCTGCCCTATCATGAACGCTTGCTGCGCGAAGTGGACGTAATTCAGAAAATGGGGTTTCCCGGCTATTTTCTGATTGTGGCCGACTTTATCCAGTGGGCCAAAAATAACGGGGTGCCGGTAGGGCCGGGGCGCGGCTCCGGAGCTGGTTCTCTGGTGGCTTATGCCTTGGGCATCACGGACCTGGACCCCATCAGTAATGGCTTGCTTTTTGAACGTTTCCTGAACCCCGAGCGGGTATCCATGCCCGACTTTGACGTGGATTTCTGCATGGATCAGCGTGATCGAGTCATTCAGTATGTGGCGGAAAAGTACGGGCGTGACCGGGTGGGACAAATCATCACCTTCGGTACCATGAAAGCCCGGGCGGTGGTCCGCGATGTGGGGCGGGTTTTGGGCTTGCCCTACGGATTCGTCGATCAGCTCGCCAAGCTGGTGCCCGGTGATCTGGGCATGACTCTGGCCAAGGCCCTCGATGAATCCGAAGAGTTGCGGCGGCGTCAGGCGGAAGAAGATGATGTCCGGGATTTGCTGGATATTGCCCTGCGTCTGGAGGGGCTGCCCCGCCATGCTTCCACCCATGCGGGGGGGGTGGTCATTTCTCCGGAGCCACTGGCTGATCGTCTGCCTCTGTTTACCGACAGTTCGGGTGAAAGTGGCAATGTGACTCAACTGGATAAGGATGATGTCGAAAAAATGGGCCTGGTTAAGTTCGACTTTCTCGGTCTGCGAACCCTGACTATCATTGATATGGCCGTCAAGCTCATCAATGCTGCAGATCCGTCCCGTGCGCCTCTGGCTATCCAGCAACTGCCGCTGGACGATCCGGAAACCTATGCTCTCCTCAAATCCACGGAAACGGTTGCCGTCTTCCAGCTTGAATCTTCGGGCATGCGCGATCTGGTCCGCCGCCTGCAACCCGATACTTTTGAAGATATTGTCGCCCTGGTAGCCCTGTTTCGTCCGGGCCCCCTGCAGTCGGGCATGGTGGATGATTTTATCGCCCGCAAACATGGTAAAGCCCAGGTCACCTATTTGCATCCCGATCTAGCGTCGATTCTCCAGGAAACCTATGGAGTGATTGTCTATCAAGAGCAGGTCATGCAGTCCGCTCAGGTGCTGGCGGGATACTCCCTGGGTGGCGCCGATTTGCTGCGCCGCGCCATGGGCAAGAAAAAGCCCGAGGAAATGGCCAAACAGCGCAGTATTTTTCTGGAAGGCGCCCATAAAAATGGCCTGCAACCCGATCAGGCCGGCGCTATTTTTGATCTGATGGAAAAGTTTGCCGAATATGGATTCAACAAATCCCATTCCGCTGCCTACGCACTGGTTTCTTATCAGACGGCCTATCTCAAGGCGCATTATCCGCAGTTTTTTATGGCTGCCGTACTGACGGCCGATATGGATCACACCGACAAGGTCGTCGCGATGATTGCTGAATGCCAACGCATGGGCCTGCGCATTGCCCCGCCCAGTGTCCAGTGCAGTGGTCTGGAATTTCGCCCCGAGGGTGACCAGGATATCCGCTTTGGCTTGGGGGCCATCAAGGGACTTGGCCGGGCGGCTATTCAGAGTATTCTGGAGGCGCGTGGGGAGGGACCGTTTGCCAGTCTTTTTGACCTGCTTTGCCGGGTGGACAGTCAAAAAATCAATCGCCGCGCTCTGGAGGCCCTGATTCGAGCTGGAGCCATGGATGACTGGCAGGTGTCGCGGGCTGATCTCATTGCCTCGCTGGAAAATACCATGGAAGCCGCCGCACAATATCAGCACAGTCAGGCCAGCCAGCAGGAATCGCTGTTTGCGGGGCTGGAAGCTTTACCGGTTGCGCCGCCTATGAGTCAGGCTGTTCCCTGGACATCCACTGAAACGCTCCGCCAGGAGCGGGAAACCCTGGGTTTTTATTTCAGCGGCCATCCCATGGATACCTTGCGCGACGAGCTGGCGGAACTGGGTGTCCAGCCATTGGGTCAACTTTCGTCGGGGACCGTGGTGCTGGTGGCAGGATTGGTGGTCGCCCGGCGCAGTACCCGCACCAAAAGAGGCGACCGGATTTATTTTCTGACTCTGGATGACGGTGTCGGTCGCCTCGAAGTGGTGGTATTTGCCGAAGTCTGGGCCCAGGCAGGAAAAATCGGCGACGGGGAGGAACCAGTGCTGGTGCTTGGCGAAGTAGGGGAAGATAGTTACTCAGGGGGGCTGCGTCTGAGTGCTTTACGGGTAATGGATCGTCATCAGGCGCGGGCAGAACTGGCCGCAGAATTGATACTGGAGATCCCCGGGGATGCGCCGTTGATCCCTGAGCAGCTGCGTGACTGGTTGCAGCAATATCCGGGCACGGTACGTTTGCACTTGCGTATGCCGGTAGACAAGGACCTGCTGGTGCTGTTAAAAGTCCCGGAAACTTTCAGCTTTGTTGCCAGCGAAGAGGCATTAGAGGGGCTGCGCACCCTGCTGCCCGAAGGGCGCTGGCAGTGGAGTCATCGCGCTGCCCAGACACTGGTCAATAATGTAATTCCTCTGGAGCGTGGGCAGCGCAAAGCCCGCCGTCCTGCTTAAGGTCAATGTTCATATTTGTCAGGAGTGTCGATGAAAATCAGTTATCTGGATTTTGAACAAGGCGTCGCCGAACTGGATGCCAAAGTCGAGGAGCTGCACGCCCTCAACCAGCCGGGTATTGCCGATGAAATCAAACGCCTGGAAGTGAAGGCCCGAAAGGAGCTGCAACGCCTCTATAGCAAGTTGGGCGCCTGGCAGACCGTCCAGGTGGCCCGTCATCCCCAGCGCCCCTACACTTTGGATTATGTGCAGGCACTGTTTACCGAAGTGCAGATTCTTGCGGGGGATCGCGCTTTTGCCGATGATCAGGCGATTATCGGCGGGCTGGCCCGCTTTAATGGTCATCCCATTGTCTGGATGGGGCATCAGAAGGGCCGTGATACCAAGGAAAAAATCCAGCGTAATTTCGGTATGCCGCGCCCTGAAGGTTATCGGAAGGCTTTACGCCTGCTGCGCCTGGCCGAGCGATTTCAATTGCCGGTGCTCACGTTCATCGATACGCCGGGAGCTTATCCGGGTATCGGTGCGGAAGAACGCGGGCAGAGTGAGGCCATTGCCCGTAATCTGGCGGTCATGTCGGATTTGCCGGTACCCATCATCTGCACGGTTATCGGTGAGGGAGGGTCTGGTGGCGCCCTCGCCATAGGCGTCGGCGACCGCATGTTGATGCTGGAGTACAGTGTGTATTCGGTGATTTCTCCAGAAGGTTGCGCATCCATTCTCTGGAAGGATGCGGCCATGGCCGCAGAGGCGGCCGAGACCCTGGGTATTACTGCCCGGCGTTTGCAATCCCTGGGGTTGGTGGATGAGGTGTTGGTGGAACCCCTGGGTGGTGCCCATCGGGACCCGGAGGCAGTTTTCACCCAGCTTCGGGAGAGTCTGGCCCGACATCTGGAAGAGCTGAAAACCCTGGAAACTTCCAAGTTGTTGACCACCCGCTATGAACGACTCATGCATTATGGAGTGGTTGGCGCGGCCTGAACTGGAGCGGAGGCTCCAGACCTGTTTGCAAGAATGGCCGCTGTCCTCGGGGCGGCCGTTTTTTGTGGCTTATAGTGGCGGTTCCGACTCCACTGCCTTGCTTGCTGCTCTGGTCGCTCTCGAATACCCGGTTCATGCCCTGCATGTCGATCATGGCTGGCATGCGCAAAGCCCGGTCTGGGCAGATTTTTGTGTCACCCGGGCCCATGCTTTGGGCGTTCCCTGTACGGTGTTGCGGCTGCCTCCGGAAACGATCGGGGAGGGTCCGGAAGATCGGGCCCGGCGCGGACGCTACGCAGTGCTGGCTGCACAGCTGCAGGAGGGAGATCTGCTGTTGACGGCCCAGCACCAACAGGATCAAGCCGAAACCTTTTTCCTGCAGTTGTTGCGGGGCACCGGCATTGCCGGCCTCGCTGCCATGCCCCGGCAAAAGCCGCTGGGCAAGGGACTATTGTTGCGCCCTCTGCTGCAAATACCCAAAAAGGTTTTGCTTGATTATCTCCAGAAAAAAAATATCCCCTATTTGCAGGATCCTGCCAATCAGGATCCGCGTTTTGACCGGGTGCGGGTGCGCCAGCAGTTGTTACCTCTCTTGCAGGAATTGGGTTGGCAGCATGCGGTAGATTCAGTGGCGCGGACGGCTGAAAATCTGGGGGATGTGCATGCGCTGGTGGAGGACTGGTTTGCCATTTATTGGGAACGCCATCGTGCCGCCTTTCCGCAACTGCGAGATGAGTCGCTGTCTTTGCATTTTTTACGGGAATTATCCCCAGCTTTGCAGCGCATGTTTCTGCGCGGCTGGTTGCAAAAGTTGCAAATGCCTCTTCCCAGTCAGGCGCGCCTGGCGGTGCTGCAACAAGCCCTGGATTCCGGGGTGAGTCAGCATATCCAATGGGCAGGTGGCGCTTGCTGGTTGCAGGGGCACACCCTTTATCTGTGGCGGAGCCCGGACTTTACCAGAAACTGGTCGGAGGGGCCCTGGCAAAGCGATGAGCCTCTGCCATTTGCGGGCTGGGAATGTCAGCTTATTCCCCAGTTGCCTCTGGAATTATCACCAGACAATGGGCATCAGGCATTGACGGCGGAAGTTTCAAGAGAAAACTTGTGCTGGCGACGACGTCAGCCCGGTGAGAAAATCCGTATGCCCTCCGGGCAACACCGGCCATTAAAAAAAATCCTGCTGGAAGCCGCTGTACCCCCTGAATGGCGGGAGCATATTCCTTTACTCCGGGATGCTCATGGACATCTTTTGTTGATACCCGGATTTTATACAGCGCCTTGGGCGAGCGCAGCGCCGGGCAGTGCTGCGCTATGTTTTATCAGGTGTTGAACAGAACTGCTGGCTAATCCTGGGCCATCTGCTTTTCGCGTTTTTCTTCCAGAGTTTTGCAATCAATGCAGAGGGTGGCGGTCGGTCTGGCTTCCAGGCGACGCAGGCCAATTTCTACCCCGCAGGCTTCGCAATAACCGTATTCTCCTTCCTTGATGCGCCCCAAGGCCTGAGTGATTTTGCGAATCAGCTTGCGTTCCCGGTCCCGCGCCCGCAATTCCAAGCCCATATCGGTTTCCAGGCTGGCGCGATCATTGGGATCCGAATAATTCACATTTTCCATTTGCATGTGCTGAACGGTCCGATCCACTTCTTCCATCAATTCACCACGCCAGTCTTCGAGAATTTTCTGGAAATGGGCGACTTGCGCGGCGTTCATATACTCTTCGCCAGGCTTGGGTTCGTAAGGCACAAAGGCCGTGTATTGCTGTGCGCTTTTGGGCTGCGTACTGTTGTGCTGCAACGGGTTGGCGCTGATGTCAGCAGCCTGAGAGGCGTTGTCTGCCATGTGATCTTCCTGTCTTTGTCATAAATCCGCCTAGGTGTAACAGAGATTGGGTATTTTGGCAATGTTGCGGCTTGTGTTTACAATGCTGTCCTGTTCTCACCAGTACCAGGAAGAAATCCATGCCCTTGCGCGCCTTGATATTTGATGTAGACGGAACTCTGGCCGATACCGAAAGGGACGCCCACCGGGTGGCTTTCAATCAGGCCTTTGCGGCCGCCGGCTTGCCCTTTGAATGGGATGTGCCCACCTATGGACATTATCTGAAAGTAACCGGTGGCAAGGAGCGTTTGCGTTGTTTTTTGAATGACCATCCGACTATGCCGCAACTCAGTGATGGAGATATTGCCCGGATTCATCAGCAGAAAACGGCTATTTATGTGGAGATGATGCAGGCCGGTTTGTTACCGCTACGGCCAGGGGTGGAGCGACTGCTCAATGCCGCCAGGGATGCCGGATTGCCCTTGGCCATCGCCACGACCACTACACCTGCCAATGTGGAATCGTTGCTGAAAAGTACTCTGGGTCAGGACGGCCCTGAGCGTTTTCAGATCATTGGTGCAGGAGATATTGTACCCCACAAGAAACCGGCCCCGGATATTTATAAGTATGTGCTGGAGCAGTTGGGTTTTCCTGCCGGCGATTGTCTGGCACTGGAAGATTCAAACAATGGGTTATGCTCAGCAGTTGCTGCCGGTCTGGCGACGGTGATTACCCAGACCGAATATACCCGGAATCAGGATTTTTCTTCGGCTCTGAGAGTGCTGGATCAGTTGGGTGAACCGGGGAGTCCGGCAAAAGTGCTGCAGGGTAAGGAAGCCGGACACCATTTAGTTGTTGATATTGCCATTTTGAGCCAATGGCTGACGGAAGAGGCTTGAAGAAGTTTATAAGGAATCCGGCAACAGTAGGCCGCTTGTCGGATTCTTCAGAAAGTTAAGCGGCAGTCAGCATGCGATAAATTTCGTCTTTGCGCAGCAAACGTTTTTTCTTCAAGTCTTCCAGGCTCTGAGACCCGGTTGCCGCATCATTGCGTTCGATATGCTCGATCTCAGCCGTCAACGCATTGAATTCCGCATAAATTTTAGCAAAGTGGCCCTGTTCGGCCAGGAGTTGCTCCATCCGCTCTGCCAGTTCGGGAAATTCTGTTTTTAAATCTTGATGTTCAGTAAGCATGGGTATCCTCCGACATGTATGGATTGCATCGACTAGTGCACGACTAATCGATGTCTGATTGTAGCGGGGGCAGAGAGGCTCTGCCAAGAGCAGTCTGCGCCCATCCAAGACGAACTGTAACAAATATCTTATGCATTGAAAAAAATGTTATCAATTGTTTTTTAATGAAATGATGTTTAATTCGCAAAATATGTACCAATATAATTACATTTTTCGTGGGGTTTCGGATCCATTGCGGCTGAGAAGCTGAGGATAGAAAGGGTGATCATATGGAGGAATAAATTTTGCTAGGGTTTGCTTCTGGTGCCAAAAAAAGAGACAAGTATGTCAGCTTCCGAGATCGTCAAAAGTAATTTGAGCCTGGTTCTTCCTCCTCGAGCTGGAAGAAAATTCGCTCAGTATCTGGAAAGCATCGAAGCTATTTTTCAAGAGATCGTCCAGGAAAACCCGCAGCAGCTGCTCAATCGTCTGCTGTCCCAGGATGTCGTGGTGTTTTCACCTGCCGAGACAGATTCTGGAAAGCTATGTAGTTTATATTCGGTCAGCCCTGAAATGATTCTTTTACGCTTTAATAATGTCTGGCCACGAAGTTATCGGGATGAAACCGGATCCTTACTGGTGACGATAGGGTCGGGTAGTCAACTATACGCTTTTTTTGCGAAAGTGCTGCAGGTATCTGAAAATATATTAATGTTAACAGTGCCGGTGGTGATTTATCAACGTGCTGTCCGGCATTTCTCGCGAATTCCCATGACCGAGCCGTTGCAGGTTTTCTGTAAAGACGGTTTGCAACTGCAGGGAAAAATGGCTGATTTCAGTCCTACCGGAATTCGTTTTTTCATGCCCGCTATGCCTATTCAGTCTAAGGAAAAAATGTTACTTGAGTTTGCCACAGGAGAGTGTGGTAGTTGTGAAACTATTGTTCAGGTGGTCCGTAGTGAGCCTCTCACTTCGGGTACGCGCTGTCAGGTGGCCGTAAAGATGTTGCTGACCGGTTTCATGAAGAGAAAAATGGAATATCTCTATTGGTGCTGTCAAAAAACATCTGTCAATACTGGTGTGACGACCTCTTGAAAACAAGGTGATCTACCCTGTTATGCAGGCTTAACTTGTTGCCCGCATGGATACTTTTGGAGTGATGATATCCTGATAAAAATCAGCCAGCCGGGTAACCATGCTGGTTTCTGACCATTGATCGGCCAGCTTTCTGGCTTCAATGGACAATTGCTCCAGCTGTTTGCGGTCGGCAAGGATGTCGGCGCATATCTGGGCAAATGCGCCGGGATCGGCGGGAGCAGAGCGGGTACCTATCCCGCTCTTGAGAATATCCGCAGCGCCCATAACGGGTACGGCAACTACCGGCAAGCCTGCCGCCAGTGCTTCCAGCAAGACCATGCCCTGGGTTTCCGTTTCCGAGGCAAATACCAGAAGGTCTGCAGCGGCATAAGCCTGCGGCAGTTCGTGGAGATGATCCAGATAACCCAAAAAACGGACATGTGCCGTGAGTTGGTTGTCCCGCATGGTTTTTTCGAGGGCGGGACGGGCGGGACCATCTCCGGCCAGTAATAACAAAACCTCCGGTTGCTGCTGACGGAGCTGGCGGAGCATGGCAAGGAGCAGGCCAATGTTTTTTTCCGGAGCGATGCGTCCGGCATATAACAGTACGGGGCGATTTTCGGCAATAGCGTGGCGCTGACGGAATTGCGCACGGCCTTCGGATAAACGTGTTTCGTGATGTATGCGAATACCGGTGGGGATAATCTGTATGGGGGTTTTTACCCCATAACTTCGCAGCACGGTAGCCATGGCCTGGGATGGCACAATCAAGCCATCCACAGCGGCGCATTGTTGACGGGAGGGAATACGCGCCATGGCCTGACGGATCCGCCCGGGGATTTTTCTGTAGTAATGACCGAGATAGGCTTCAAAATAGGTGTGGTAGGAACTGACAACCGGCAGGTTCAGTCGACGGGCCAGATGCTTGCCCAGATAATGGGCAACAAAAGGCGTTTGAATGTGTAATACATCATATTGCCGGGCAGCCAGCATGGGCTTGCTCTGCAGCAGATTGCGCGGGCGCATGAACCGCTCCTCCGGATACGGAGGAATTTTCCGAGAAGGTATGCGCATTATTCCGGGGCCATCCCCGCTGTTGGCATCGTAATCAGGAACGAGCAAATCGACCTGATGTCCGAGTTGCTCCAAGCCCTGACGAAAACTGCGAATGGAGGTGGCCACACCGCTGATACGCGGGAAATAGGTATCAGAAATCATAAGGATGCGCATGGGTTTTCCAGAAAATCAGCAAGAGTGGACTTGTTGGCGATAAGCGGCTTCAAGCACGTCAAAGCTGCGCTCCCAACTTTGCGATTCGGCGCGCAGGCGTCCCGCCGTACCCATGCGTTGACGATCTGCGGGGTTGGCGCAAAGTGTGTGTAGTGCTCTGTCCCAGTCACTATCCCGTGGCAGCAGCAGGCCGTGTACGCCATCCCGAACCTGTTCGCAAACGCCCGGACAGTCATAGGCGATGATGGGTAAGGCGCTGGCCTGGGCTTCCAGAACGACATTCCCAAAGGTTTCGCTGCAGGAAGGAAAGCAGAACAGATCTGCGCTGGCATACCAGCGGGCGAGGTCCATGCCGCTTTTCATGCCGGCACAATAAATCCGTTGCTGGGCAAACTGGCTGATTTCGTCACGTAGAGGGCCATCACCGACCAGGGCCAGCATGGCCCGGGGATAATCCTTGCTGAGTTGGCGAAAAGCTGCGAGCAGGGGGGGCAGGTTTTTTTCCCGGGCCAGACGGCCCACATAGAGCAGCAGTAAATCCTGATCTTCCAGTCCCAACTGCTGACGAAGTTGTACATCGCGCCATTGGGGATGAAAGCGCTGGGTATCGACCCCGCGACCCCATTGCTGGAGATGGAGAAAACCCTGCTGATGGAGTCGTTGCAGGGTTCCTTGGCTGGGGACCAGCGTCTGGCGGGTGGCATTGTGAAAGTGCCGTAAGTAAGCACGCGCGAGATGGCGCAGAGCGGGAATCCCGTAGAGGGAGAAATATTGATCGAAATTGGTGTGGAAACTGGTCACGACGGGCAGGTTCAGCTTTTTGGCAGCCAGCAGGGCTGCATAACCCAAGGGACCTTCTGTGGCGATATGGACCACTTCGCTACCCCAGCTTTGCAGGCAATGGCTAATGGCGGCCGGATTAGCCCAGCCCAACTTGACCTGGGGATAAAAAAACAGGGGAAATGCCGCGACCAGTCCTTCCTGAAGAGGTTCTTCCTGTTGCCGGGGACGCATGATGTGAACCGTATGGCCGCGTGCTTGCAGGGCTGCTACTGCCTTACCCAGAGTAAGAGCCACGCCATTGATTTCAGGCGGGTAAGTCTCGGTAATCAGGGCGATTCTGAGTCTGCCTGTGGTCATGTTATACCGTGTTAGTGGTTGCTTCCCGCGCATCGACCCGCGCTTGGAAAAGTCTCGATGCTCATTCCGGGATCATAAAGGAGAAATGTGACAATTTGATGAATCTGAAAAAATGCACTTTCATCGCTGTGCTGATGGTGCCTGCTGTCAGCCCTGGCAAAGAGCAAGGACTGCCCAAGGACCGCATTCCCCTTTATGATGGGCCGGGTGGCAAAGCGGCTTCTGCGCCGGGCGATGCGCAACCAAAGGAATTGACTGTCTTGAACTATAGCGCCGAACAATTTACGGTTCTCAAGGGCCTGGAGCCGGTACGCCTGCGCCCCGGCATGTACACACGGACAAGCTGTCCCACCCATATGGTGCAGGAGCTCATTGATAATTCTGCCGATGAAGCTCTGGCGGGACATGCGACCCGCATTGAAGTGACCGTGCTGGGCGATGGATCGGTCATTGTCGAGGATAATGGTCGCGGGATTCCGGTGGGAATCCCTCCCGGAGAAACCCGGCCAGCCGCCGAGTTGGCCTTTACGACCCTGCACGCGGGCGGAAAGTTTGACAAGACCGACAAGGCTTCGGCGTATCGCTTTTCTGGTGGCTTGCATGGTGTCGGTGTGGCCGTGACCAATGCGCTGTCCAGTCGTCTGCAGGTAGATATTCGCACTCGCGATCCTGAAGGGGGCGGGTATGGTCGCTATCAGCTGGGTTTTGTCGAGAGCGCTCTTTCGCAAGGGCTGACCAGGGTCGAAAACAGTCATGCCCGTCAGCACGGCACCCGTATCCAAGTCTGGCCGGACCCCCGCTATTTTGATTCACCCCGGGTCAATGTGCGTGAATTGACCCATCTTCTGCGCGCCAAGGCTATTCTCCTGCCGGGCCTGCAGGTGATTTTAAATACGCCGGAGCAGGAGCCTCTGATCTGGAAGTATGAGGCGGGGCTGGCCGAATATCTGGAAGAGATGCTCAGTGAAGCGGAGCCCATAACGCCGGTTTTTGCCGGAGAAATGTATCAAAGTGACGATGGTAATGGTTTTGCCCAGGGAGAAGGGGCCAGTTGGGCGCTGTGTTGGGCCGGGCAGGGGAGCCCGCGTCCGGAAACCTATGTGAATCTGATTCCCACTCTGGATGGAGGAACCCACGAATCGGGTTTTCGTGCCGGAGTTTTTGAGGCTGTGCGCAGTTTTATGGAGCATCACAGTCTGGTGCCCGCCAAGTTGAAGCTGGTGCAGGATGACGTGACCGGCAAAATGGCTATGGTGCTGTCCGCCAGAATCCTGGATCCCCAGTTTCAGGGCCAGACCAAAGATAAGCTCACCAGTCGGGATGCTTACAAGCTCATGGTCCAGACCATTCGCGATCCCCTGGAGTTATGGCTGAACAGTCATCCCGAGGCAGGCAAGGCCATTGTCGAGCAGGCCATACAGAGCGCTCAGCTGCGCAGTCGGGCAGCGCAGAAAATAGAGCGCAAGAAGGGGTCGGGTCTGGCGACCTTGCCCGGCAAGCTGACGGATTGCGAAAGTGAGGATATCCAGCGTAATGAGCTGTTTCTGGTGGAGGGAGATTCTGCCGGAGGCTCCGCCAAGGCGGCCCGAGACAAGGAATATCAGGCACTGCTACCCCTTCGCGGTAAGGTACTCAATACCTGGGAGGTGGATGCGGACCTCATCTTCAAAAATCAGGAAGTCCACAACATGGCAGTGGCGCTGGGTATCGAACCCCATACGGTTGCGGCAAATCCGCAGCAAGTGCTGGCGGGATTGCGCTATGGCAAAATCATGATCTTATCGGATGCCGATGTGGATGGCAGTCATATTCAGGTGCTGATTTTGACCTTGTTTCTCCGGCATTTTCCCGCCTTGTTGAGTCAAGGGCATGTATTTGTGGTGAAACCGCCCTTGTATCGGGTGGATGCCACCTGGCGCGGCAAGGCCCGGAAAATTTATTGTGAGGCAGAAGCAGAGCGCGATGCGGCCATGGAGCGTCTGCGCGCCGAAGGGGTCAAGGAGTCGGCCATTGCGGTGCAGCGCTTCAAGGGCCTGGGTGAAATGAATCCGGATCAACTCTGGGAAACGGCCATGTGTCCCGATACCCGCTCTCTGGTACCTTTGACCATACACCCTTCCGAGCTAGCCACACTGCAAGAGCGCTTTACGCTACTCATGGGCAAGCAGTCGGCAGGAGGGCGGCGGGAATGGATGGAAAGAGATGGTTGGACGGCGGATCTGGATATCTGAACCTGAAAATGGGTAAAAACGGTGTGATGGTTTGCCCGGATATGTCGAGAAACTGTGTGCTGCGGCTTATGTGTAAGAGGAGTTGGTGATGAGTAATACCCTGGACCTGTTTGCGGGTCTGAGTGCAGAAGAGGCTGACCCCCAAAATCCATCTTCCAAGGCACCAGCCGTTCCGGCAACCAGTGCTTCCGATGCATCACCGCCCCTGCCACCTTCTCCGACTGGCAACGGAGAAAGCCCCGAAGATCCCACCCCGCCCCTCGCGGAATATGCCGCGAAAGCTTATCTGGCTTATGCCATGAGTGTGGTGACCGGACGCGCCATTCCGGCCTTGGCGGATGGTCAGAAGCCGGTACAAAGACGCATTTTGTTTGCCATGCGCGATATGGGTTTGCAACGCTCGCCCAAACATGTCAAGTCCGCCCGGGTGGTGGGAGAGGTGATCGGCAAGTGGCATCCTCATGGCGATAGTTCGGTTTATGATGCCATGGTCCGGATGGCCCAGCATTTTACCCTACGCTATCCGGTGGTGGATGGACAGGGGAATTTTGGTTCTCTGGATGGCGACTCGGCAGCTGCCATGCGCTATACCGAAGCCAATTTGACGCCGATTTCTGAATTACTGCTCGGCGAAATAGACGAAGGTACGGTAGATTTTCGCAGTAATTATGATGGTACCCTCGAAGAACCTGTGACTTTGCCGGCGCGACTTCCCTTTTTGTTGATGAATGGCGCTTCCGGCATTGCCGTCGGGATGGCCACAGAAATCCCCCCCCATAATTTGCGCGAACTGGCAGCGGTTTGCGCGCAGTTGGCGGCTTCCCCGGAGCTGACCGACGCGGCCATTCTGGAACAAATTCCCGGCCCGGATTTTCCCGGAGGCGGGCAGATCATATCCACACCCGAACAGATTCGTGAGGCTTACCAATCCGGGCGTGGCAGTATTCGGGTGCGTGCCCGTTGGGAAGTCGAAAAACTGGCGCGGGGCGAATGGCGCATCAGTATTCATGAACTGCCACCCGGCGTTTCCACCGCCCAGATTCTCTCGGAAATCGAAAACATCTCCAACCCCCAGCCCCGGGGCGAGGGCAAGAAGAAAACCCTGACCGCCGAACAGCAATCCAGCAAAACCGCCATGCTCTCCCAGATAGAGACGGTGCGTGATGAGTCCGGCAAGGATCACGCCGTACGCATTGTGATTGAACCGCGCTCCCGGAATCAGGATCCCCAGCAACTTATGACCTATTTGCTGGCCCGCACTTCCCTTGAATCCAACCAGTCCATCAATCTGACGGTGCTGGATCTGGAGGGGCGTGCGCCCTGCCTGTCGCTGACAGAGATTTTGCGACAATGGGTCACCTATCGTCTGCGCACCGTGCGCCGCCGCAGCCAGTTCCGTTTGGACAAGGCCCTGGCGCGTATTCACATTCTCGAAGGACGCTTGCGGGTGTTGCTGGACATTGATGCGGTGATCCGGGTGATTCGGGAGTCCGATGATCCCAAGACGGATCTCATTCAGCATTTTGCGCTGACGGAAATCCAGGCCGAAGACATTCTTGAAATACGGCTGCGGCAACTGGCCCGGCTGGCCGGTATCGAATTGGAAAAGGAATTGCAGGATAAACGGGACAATGCCGAATATCTGGCAGGTTTGCTGGCCCATGAGAAACGCCTGAGAGCGTTGCTGGTAGAGGAAATCACCGCAGATGCGCAAAAATTCGGCGACAACCGTCGCACCTTGTTGCAGGCTGATGCGGCTATTACCGGCAAGTCAGTACAGACCATCGTGGCGGCCGTCACCGACGAGCCGGTAACGGTGATTGTCTCCCGTAAAGGCTGGTTACGCAGTCGCGTTGGGCATGGAATCGCCATACACAGTCTGACCTTCAAGGAGGGAGACCAGCTCCTGCAGGTTTTTGAAGTCCGTTCTGTAGATCAGTTGGTGTTGTTGGATCAAACAGGTCGCGCCTATTCCCTGCCGGTCAGTCAGCTTCCCGGCGGTCGTGGCGATGGGGTGCCCGCTTCCAGTCAGGTGGACTTTCAGAACGGGGCGATGTTGCAATCTGTGGCTTGCGGTCCCTCCGACAGTTTATGGTTGGTGGCGAGCAGTGGTGCTTATGCCTTTATCACTACCCTGGAAAACATGACGGGACGCAATCGTGCGGGTAAGGCATTTTTGTCTCTGGAGACGGATGAGTATCCACTGCCCCTCCTGCCCGTTTCTGATCTTTCTTCAGAAATTCTCTGTGTGTCTTCCGATGGTCATGGCTTGCTATTTCCGGTGGCGGAAATCAAGCAGCTTCCCAAAGGGAAGGGGGTCAAATTGATGACCCTAGCCGCTCAGGCTTATATGCAAAACTTGTTTATTGATCCTGAAGTACAGACATTACCGCGTAATATCCGCAAGAACCGCCTGGAGATGTGTCGCGGGAAGCGGGCTGGCAGGGGGCGTCCCCTGCGTTAAACGGCACACAGTCGCTGTTCAGGTAATGGGTTGAGTCTGGTTCCTGGAATATAGGGGCGGTGCAGAAACGCTCCTCCACAACGGCCAAATCCCGGGCAGAGAGGATTGTGCGTGCGCACTAACAAGGTGCGACCGCACTTAAATGGTGCATAAGTCGAGGGCAGCATAGACTATTCGACAGAAAAAAGGGGTGGCAGCACCAGGAGGTGGCAGTTATTTACCTGGAATGATTTTTGCAGAGGTAAAGGCAAGTCGTTTGTTGTCAGAAAGCGGCTGACTTACTTGCAGACTCAGGAGTCCATCATGTTCATAAACGATTGGTTACGCCGTGATCCTCAGTTGCATAGCCTGCGGGATGACTTCGGTGCTGCCCATACACCAGTTTTTTACAGTACCCTGGCCGATAATGCGGGTGCATTACAGGAGCCCATCACCGGGGCGATTTTTTTGTCTCCGGCGTTGGCGGAGCAGCCACTGGAGTGGCGACGCGCACTCCTGGCCAGGGAGCTGGGTCGAGCCCGGGTGCCCAAGCGCAGTCAGCGTTGGCGTTTGGGAATGGCCGCCTTCCTGCTCTGCGTGATACTGGATATCGTGTTGATGCAGGTGCCTCTCGCGCTGATGCCGCGCCTGCTGGATGCCGGAATAGCCACGGCGTGTTTCTGGCTCGCAATCTGGCAATTTCGCGGCTTGTATGCCAAAAACACCATTCAAACCACGGACCAGTTCGCCAGTGCCTGGGCGCGTGAGCGCGTGCCGGATTATGATGATCTGATAGCCAAAGCCACCGCCCGGCTCAGCATCCTGCGTTACCTGAAGCCTGCGCGCTGATGAAGCGGTATTACATATCCCAACGGCTGCCCGGCATTTTCTGAAGATGAATATGGCGGACCAGCCGAATAACCGGTCGAATCAGCAGTTCGGCGCTGCCTATGACGAAAAGCCAAACCCCTGCTGTTTCCAGTCAGGTCGCCAGCGCCATTACCTGTGTGGCGTATACTTGTGCCGGTATGGGAATCACACCCTGGGCGACTGTAGTGGGGCCGGCATTATAGGCTTCGAGGGCCTCGCGCAGATGCCCGTGAAAAATCGTCAGCAACCGTCGCAAGTAGCGCGCGCCACCCACGATGTTTTGACGCGGTTTCCAGGGATTGACATGGAGAATATGCCAGGCGGTACTGGGCATGAGCTGCATGGGTCCTACCGCCCCGGCATCACTGACTACATTGCTGGCACGACTTTCGACATGAATCACGGCTGCCAGCAATTTGCGGGAAACCCCGGTTTTCCGGGACGCATACAGCACATCCTGACTATAAATCCCGGCCAGATTCTGCCATGCCCCCATGGATAGTGAACTTGCCCCTGCCGAATCGGCGGCATGTTGCCGGTGCTTATGGGCGTGTTCACTGCTTGCAGAGGGCTTTGCGGTCAACAGAGAAATTCTTGTGGGGAGCCCGGGAATGCTACGCTGCAAGGGTTGCGGCGCGATGATAAACAGAAAGCTGATTCCGGCCGTCACTGCGGCCACAAAAAATTTTTTCAAATCAAAATAACCACATCGCTCAAGGGAAGTCTTTTTTACATGGTTTTTTTTGCGGGTGCAAGTTTTGACGGATTCTGATTTGTTGTACAAGTGATCTTGCAAGTATTGCAAGGTTACTACACAAAGTTAGGTAGGAGCAGGGGCTGTGTTTGTGGCGAAGTTGCCCCCTCCATTCTGTTTGACCTGGTAAAGGGCCCGATCTGCCCTGGCCAAGGCCAGGGAAAATGGCTGATCTTCTTGGCAAAGCTCGGTCAAGCCGATACTGGCAGAAATCGATACTGCATCATCAGCCAGGGTGATTTTGACTTTTTTCATTTTCGCCTGCACGCGTAAGAGGATGTCCGTGACTTCCATCAAGTTGCAGTTTCTGAAAATGATGGCAAATTCATCTCCACCCAAACGACCAAAAATATCAGTTTCCCGGAGAGTCTCCCTCATAAGCGAAACAAAAATCTTGAGAACGCGATCTCCATTCAGGTGTCCATAACGATCGTTGATGGGCTTGAATTTATCCATGTCTATCACCGCTAGCAAACTGTTTTCAGGGTGTCTTCGCAGGTGTTTGATATGCAGATTGGCTTTTTCGAGAAAGGCTCTTCGATTCAATATGCCAGTCATTACATCAATAGTCGCCAGATGCTGCAGTTTTTCCTTGAAGGCTACCTGCTCACTGACATCTCTGAAAATACCTTCCATACCGAGAAAAGTATTGTTGGGGCCATATATAGCCTGGCTGGTGATTTCTATATCAACAATATGACCTTTTTTATGTCGCAAACGTGCCGGAAAGTTTTGAATTTTTTTATGTTTTTTTATCGCGGAAACTACCTTTTCACGATCTTCAGGATAATAATAAAAATTTGCTGCGGGAAGACCCATTACTTCATCTGGGGTGTAACCTAATACATTAAAAGCTGCCGGTCCTACCAGAGTGATGTTTTGTTCACTATCTGTCCGGTAGAAAACATCCAGCATGTTTTCAAACAGGCGTTGAAAATTCTGTTCGGATTGACTGATACCATGTCCCATTTCCTCATTCAGCTCAGTAGCTATGGACAAGACCAGAGTTTTTCCAGCAATTTCAATTATGGAGCTGATAGAGATAACGTGTTTTATTTTGCCGCAGACGGTGTAGACCCGAGATTCTGTAGGCTTGTTTTGGGGGTAATGTGAACTCAGTAATTCCAGGCGATCAAGAATACGTCCATGATCCAGGGGGTGAATAAAAGCGGTTAGATCCTTACCTAAAAAGAAATCTGCAGTTTCCCCTTCAAAAAGGCTAATGGCGGATTGATTAAGGAAAAGTATTTTTCTGTGCAGCGTTAGGGAATGAGGTAGAGGATGTCGCTTTAATAACTCCAGCCCGGAAATCTGCGCTAGAATCACCTGGGCTTCATCAGGTGCCAGGGTTTCTGTTTTTTCTGGATGGTTCAAAGGTGGCTTGACTCCTTAATCAGAAATCAGATAACGCATGACCAGGTAGGTTCTTTATCAGTAAAGGCTATCATCGCAGCTGCTGGTTGTAAACATAAGTAAATAATAAAATTGAAATTTTTATTTGGCGGGATCACAATCCCTTGGCTTTACGTTGCTGATCCCACCAGCCATTTTGGCGAATGCGTTGCCAGGTTAGCGCTTTTTGTTCAGAGGTCATGGTGATCCACTGACAAACTTCTGCAAAAGTCCGGCCACAGGACTTGCAGACCTCATCACCCAGTGCGGTGGTACAAAATCCCAGGCAGGGAGAGTCTGGTAGATCGGATTTATGGGACATCTGTGTGGGGAGTTTGATTTTCCGGGGCGACCAAAGCCATCACCTGATCTTCGGCACCCGGCTCCAAGAAGGCGTCATCACTATTGATAATCATCAGTTTTCCATTTTTGGTCAGAATGAATAATACGATATAGCCTTGCGGAAATTGTTGCTGATATTGTGCCCAGTCAAACTGTTCGGTGAGCCCGGTTACCTTTATGGTCCATCCTTTTTCCATTTTGTCCAGCAGCATGCTGGCGGTGGCGGCATCATTAAAAAGATGCCGGCGGCGGTGTTCTCTTGCCGTCCGGTTGCGCGCGCTGGTTTTTTGGCTGCTGCCATCCGCGAGGGTAAAAACGGCGCGGTGCCCGAATTCCGGATCATAGCGCAATGAGGCGATCAGATTACGTGCGGCATCCGTCGAAAGAGCCAGCAGATACCCAAAGCCCACCAGATCCAGTTGTCGATCTGCCGCCTCAGAGACCGGGCTACCCAGAAAAGTATCCAGACCAGCCATGCGTGCTGTCTGAATCTGACGATATTCATCATCAATCAATAACGGCCGAAATCCCCAATCTTTGAGTTTGTCGGCAACCGCAATGGCAAAAGCATTGGCTCCGACAATCAGGATACCATGGGGATCTTTTTCAGAGACTCCCAATAGTCTGGCTATGGGACGGGCGGTAAAACTGGCGAGGAGGACGGTTACAATAATGAGCGCAAAGGTTAGGGGGACGAACAAATGGGCTTTCGGATATTTCAGCGCTTCCAGTTGGGCGGCATAGACGGGAGCCCCAGCTGCCGCGACAATGCCTCTGGGCGCAATCCACCCGGTCATGAAGCGCTCTTTCCAGTTGAGTTCTTTTCCATCATAAGCCAGCAAGACCTTGACGGGTTGGGCGATGAGTTGAATGACCAGCATCAACAACACCCCGGAAACAATGACTTGTTCCAGCGCCTTCAGATCCAGACGGGCGGCAAGGAGAATAAACAAAATGGAAATCAGCAGAATGGAAAGGCTTTCCTTAAAATTCAAGATGTTTTCCAGAGGGACATCACGCATGTTAGCCAGCCAGATGCCCATCAGGGTGACGGCGAGCAGTCCCGATTCATGGGCGATCTGGTTGGCACCGGCAAAAATAATAAAAACGCTACCCAGAGCGACCACGCCATGCAGATAATCGGGTATGGCCCGCTGCCGCAGTAGCCATCCCAGAATTTGTCCAGCGATGATGCCTAACAGGAGTCCTGCACCCAGCATCTTCAGGAATACGACTACAGCAGTACTGAGTACAGTGGAACCATGGTGGGCGATGACCGCCTCAAAAACCAGCACGGCCAGGAGTGCGCCAATGGGGTCAATGAGGATGCTTTCCCATTTGAGTACATTGCTGATACGCGCGTTGGGCCGCGCGGCTCTGAGTACCGGCCCGATGACGGTGGGTCCTGATACTACCACTACCGCACCAAATAATATGGCCATGGACCAGTTGAATCCGGCTATCCAGTGTGTCGCTGCGGCCAGGATCAACCAACTGCTGAGAGTACCCAGGCTGACCATTCTGCGGATAACGGAACCCAGTCCACCCAGTTCCTGCAAGCGCAGATTCAGCGCCCCCTCAAAAAGGATTACCGCTACGGCCAGCGAGATACCGGGAAAAAGCAGTGGCCCAAATAACTGGTCCGGGTGAACCCAGCCAAGGATCGGGCCCACCAGAATACCAATACCTAAAAGAAATAAAATGGCTGGTAGTTTAACCCGCCATGCCAGCCACTGGCTGGCTGAGCCGAGAATGACCAGCCCCGCCAGAATGATCAGGTTGTTCATGAATGGAAACGCTTATAATTTTTTAATGAGCTTGATAATCAACAGAAGAATGATCGCGCCGATCAAGGCTACGACAATGGCGCCAATGATGCCTGCACCAATCAGCCCGGCCAGGCCAACGGCAGTGAGAATGAAGCCACCGATGAAAGCCCCGATGATACCGACGATGATGTCACCAACAATACCGAAGCCGCGCCCCTTGATGATCAATCCAGCCAGCCACCCGGCAATGCCGCCGACGATCAAAAAAACAATAATATTCATTAACATGGTCTTTTCCTTTGGAAATGATAAAGCGCAACTATTATATCATAAAAATATCTTCCCGCTGATATAAAAAAATAATAATTATTTTTATATTTTTCAGGTGGGGATATTCTGAAGTTCAGCCTTGTCTGAAGCTTAAGCCAGCTCAACCCTGACCGGGTTTCATATTGCGCAGCATCAGTAAAATAATTCCGTCAAATATCAGATTGACACCCACGAAAATCCCGACCAGCACCAGGGAACCACGCGGCCAGGTGACCACGAAGAGCAGGGCAATGAGCACGTCCACCAGGCCGCTGAAAATGGACCAGCCCCGGCTGTGTCCCGGATAGACCTTGGACTGGGTGAAATTGCGGTAGGCATCCACAATGAAATACAAGACAAACATCAGACCAATGGCGGCAATGCCAGCGTTGGGCATGGCGATCATGATCCCGCCGGTTATGAACAGCAAAAGTGGCTTCAGCCAGTCCGAGAGCTGATGCTGACGCATTTGCAGGCTATGCCAAATCCAGGTGGCCCCCGACAGAATCAATACAGCGGCAATCATTCCGTCGGTGACTGCAGAAAGGATAATAGGGCTCATAATGCCAAAAATGCCAATCAGAATGAGTAAGATGGCTACAGGCAATAAATATTTTCCGAACATTTTCTTTTCGGTTTCGATAATATTTTGCAGATCTGGAATTTGTCCGTTCAATGTCTTGTCCTTTTATCGATACCACAGTATTTCAGCACTTTCCGTGGGGACCAGGCAGTGCACATGATAGGGAATGATACGCGGGGTATAGTCGTCTGCAGGCCGGTCTGCCGGGATATCAACCATATAATTGTAGCTGTTGATGGCCCCGCTGAGCGCCTCACTGCGGTGCATGGGGATGATTTCGATGGGGCTGTGGTCATTGTCGTTCGCAAACAGCTCAACAGCGATGGCCTCACAATCCAGATCATCCAGGTACACATGAACCTGGAAATAATAACGATTATTTTCTGTGTGTATATGTAAATCGCCAAAGCGCAACAGCGGCCAATGCTGGCGGATGTTTTTCTGCCATTGACAGATGGCTTCAATACGGTTTTTTTCACTGCGCGCGGCAAGCAGGCGTGCGGCGGGTTCGTAAAGGGTAGAGACATATTCCCGGAGCATCCGGTTGCTGCTGAATAGGGGGGTCAGGCGACTCATGCTTTCACGAATTTTTTGTACCCAGCCTTGCGGGCAACCGCTGGCATCACGATCCTGATAAAAAAGTGGCACAATATCCTGTTCCAGCAATTGATAGACGGCCTCGGCCTCCTGAGCGTCCCACTGAGGGTCATCATCATGCTCTGCCCGATCCCCAATCGCCCATCCTGTTTCAGGGCAGTAAGCTTCCGCCCACCAGCCATCCAGCTCCGACAGATTCAGTCCGCCATTGACCAGCACCTTCATACCGCTGGTACCGCTGGCCTCCCAGGGACGACGCGGGGTGTTGATCCACAGATCCACTCCCTGGACCAGGTGTTCCGCAACCAGCATGTCATAATCCGCAATAAACACGATGTGGCTGGCCAGTTCCGGATGCTGCTGGATAAACTGGTTCCATTCCTGGATCATGCCTTTACCCACTTCGTCGCGAGGATGGGCCTTGCCAGCAATCAGTATTTGCACGGGATAATGAGGGTTGGTCAGTAACTGTCTGAGTCTTTCCGGATTGTTGAGCAGCAGATTAGGCCGCTTATAGGCGGTAAAGCGCCGGGCAAAGCCGATGGTCAGGGCATTGGGATCCAGAGCCAGAGCGGCACGCTCCTGTTCTTCCTGGGGAGCGTGGGCCTGGGCCAGTTGCTGCTGCAGGCGTTGGCGGGCAAAGTGAATGACCTGTTGCCGGCCGCTGCTGCGCAATTCCCAAATGATTTGATCCGGCGTTTTGCGAAATTCGGCTTCGAGATTTTGTAGGTTGCCCAGCCAGCGCTTTTTCCCGCAACAATCAGTCCACAAGGCATCGGCTTCGGCAGAATCCCATGAAGGCATGTGCACACCATTGGTCACATGGGTAACCGGAACTTCTGCTTCGGGCCAGCGCGGGAAAAGCGGTTGAAACAGGTGGCGGCTGACGGCACCGTGCAGGCGGCTGACGCCATTGACGATAATGCTACCGCGAATGGCAAGCCACGCCATGTTGAAAGGCGCATGGATATCTTCAGGATTTTCCCGGCCCAGGGCGAGAATATTTTCTGCATCAATGCCAAAAGCTTCTGGTGCTCCGCCGACATAACGGTTCATCAGCTCCGCCGGGAAACGGTCAAAACCAGCCGCAACTGGAGTGTGGGTCGTGAAAATGTTCCCGGCTCGGGTGGCATTCAACGCACAGTCAAAGACGCTGCCATGATCCTGCATGTGGCTATATGCCCGCGCCAGAATGGCAAAAGCGGCATGACCCTCATTAAGATGACATATTTCCGGTTGAATCCCCAGACGTCGTAATAACATCCAGCCACCGATGCCGAGACAGATCTCCTGCTGCAGACGCGTTTCCAGCCCGCCTCCATAAAGTTCGGCAGTAATACCCCGGTCTGCGGGAGTATTCAGGGGATCATTGCTGTCGAGCAGATACAAGGTCACCCGTCCGACCTGGGCTTGCCAGGCGCGCAATATGACCTTGCGGCCGGGGAAAGGGAGCTGCAGGCGCAACCACTCTCCTTCACTGTCGCGAACGGGGGTGACGGGCATCTGGGTCGGATCATTATAGGGATAAAATTCCTGTTGGCGGCTGTTTTCATCCAGAGTCTGACGAAAATATCCCTGTTGCCAAAGTAACCCGATACCCCACATGGGAATACCCAGATCGCTAGCCGTTTTCAGGCAGTCACCAGCGAGAATTCCCAGTCCTCCAGAGTAGATGGGGAGTGCTTCGGAAAGACCGAATTCCATACTGAAATAGGCAACCTGCGTAAAGGATGCCTGCTGATGGTTTTCGGCAAACCAACTGCTTTGCGTGAGTTGTTCTTGATGCAGGGCGGTGAATGCCTGGAGCTTGGCAATAAATGCGGAATTTTGGGCCAGATCCTGCAAGGTTTGCCCACTGATGTTCTGCAAGATCAGCCAGGGATTGCGGGTTTGCTCCCAAAGTTCCGGCGCGATTTCGGCCCAGAGCGTATCAGCCGCGTGACTCCAGGACCAGCGTAAATCCAGGGCCAGATCAGCCAGACCACTGAGGGATTCAGGGAGTTGCGGAAGTAGATAACAGGGGGCGATGGTCACAGCTTCCTCCGGTGCATAAGGAATAAAATTGCTCCATGTCGAACAGGTGAAGGGTCATGATGGGACGAGGTAATTGACGGCTTCTTCAACATCCTGATTGTGGACGACCATGGCATGGATGGCCCGACAAAAAGCGATGGCATCAGGCTGACTGCGCTGGTGGACATTGCGTCCGGTGGCACAGCCTTGGGTCCCACCCAGATGGATCTGCTCATGCAGGCGCTGCAGGAAGGATTTTGCGTCCGTTTCCGAGCCGCCAGCACAGATGACCTGGGTACGTCCTGCCGCCGCAACAGCCTCGCCGAGGAGGTATGCGTCCATGTTGCCCTGATCATCCAGTGGCGGATTCACTTTGGCGAAGTCAGCCCCCAGACAGGCTACCAGACCGGCGGCACCCGCTATCAGGTGGGGATCCTGCTCGCGCTTGCCGACCGCTTTGCCGCGTGGATACGCCCAGATGACGGCCAGAAGCCCCATGTTGTGAGCATCCTGAATCAGCCGCGCGGCTTCACTGAACATTTGCGCTTCATAGGTTGAGCCGGGATAAATGGTGTAGCCGACACCCACCACCTTCAGACCGGAGTGACGCACAAAATCCTGCACCTGAGACATGCTCTGCCACTGGCTGCTGAGGGGGTCCTGTTCTGCCGTTTTCAGCAGATGAGTTTTGCTGTTGAGTTTCAGCAGATAGGGGATTTCAGGATAGTCCCGGCCATAATGGCTGATCAGCCCCATCTGCGCTGCAAAACAACCTACGGGTGCTGCATTGGCAATACGGAAAAGATGTTCCGGGTCCGCATCATCAGCGGCCACCCCAGCGCCGACAAAGTCATCATTGAGGTGTTCGACTTTCTGGTCACCGGCCATCAGAAAAAGGCGACCACTTTCTTGGGTCGCCAATTGATAGTTTTCTGTCCAGCGCTTGGCGCTGTCGTCGGGAATGCCCAGAGGCGGGCGGCGAGTTGCAGACATGCGGGTATCTCCTTTCATCATGTATCCGGTGAATCTTAGAGGGATGCGCCTATTTCCGGCTTTACAGCCTCACCGGTAATTATAGAAGATCGCTACGATTTGCGGATTTTGCGACACCGTAGCGATAGCACTGCGTTGGCCCATCAGCGTCAGGAGGTTTGATTCCGCGCTTTTTCGACCCGGTGACTGAGTATGGCGATTTCATGGGCCAGTTGATATTGTGGACGGGTGAGTTCCCATTCGCGTGCCTGTTCCGCATCATAGCTTTCTGCATCGCAGAGTGCGGAAAGCTGATCGCAGGTCATGCTGTCATTCAAAAAACCGATAAATCCAATCATCTGTTCATTGCCCAGGACATCCACTGCGGCATCCAGGGATAATCCCGTCTTGCCGCTAAGTTGCTCGGCAGCGGCCATGGTGGCTGCATCCAGAGGATCCTCGTTTTTAATGGCCAGGGCACGGGTCAGGGCAGTCTGTAAATCCAGGGTAGACATAAATTTCCTCCATAGTAAACAAGTTGTTAACAGAATTGTTGGGTAATGTCCGCTCAGGCTTGGATCATACCGTTTTCCAGATAAAGAGGATTGTACTCAAAAATAATCGATGAATCAGGCAAAACGCCCGCCTCGTCCTTGTCCGCATAGCTGAGCCGGCTCAATATGCCCTTGATAAGCTGCAGGCGCGCTGTTTTTTTATCATTGGCGTTGATCACCATCCAGGGCGCGAAAGGAGAATGACTACGGGCAAACATGATATTGCGGGCTGCACTATAATCCTGCCAATGTTTTACCGCTTTTTCGTCAATGGGGCTGGTTTTCCACTGTTTGAGTGGATCATCCTTGCGCGATTCGAGGCGACGCTTTTGCTCGTCACGGGAAATATCCAGATAAAACTTGAAAAGATGAATGCCCGAGCGTACCAGCATGCCTTCAAAGTCGTTCACTTCGGCAAAAAACTCTTCATATTGATCGTCACTACAAAAGCCCATGACTTTTTCGACACCAGCACGGTTATACCAACTCCGGTTGAAAAAGACTATTTCCGCCGCTGAGGGCAGATGTTCGATATAGCGCTGAAAATACCACTGGCTCTGTTCTCTGTCCGAGGGTTTGTTCAGGGCCACCACCCGGGTTTCCCGGGGACTGAGGTGTTCGATTACTCTTTTGATGGAACCGTCCTTGCCCGCAGAATCCCGTCCCTCCAGAATGACCAGAATTTTTTCGTTTTTGCGAATGATGTCTCTTTGTAACTTGACCAATTCAATCTGGAGTTTGTGCAATTCGGCCTTGTAATGGGCCTTCTCCGCATGTTTGTTGTCGGCAGCTGAAGTTTCCTCTGATTTGATTGTATGGTCTTTTTTTGTCATTTCAAAACCCCTTCATGATTTTCTGAGTCGATAAAGGCCTTGCAAGGCCGGACAAATACCAGTTTAAGTAGGTATAGAGATTATAGAACATTTCCATGTGATTATGTGAAAGCACAAAAAAGAGGGCCAAACGGCCCTCCAATGGATCATCACCAGGTAAGCATTTTAATGACTTTCGTACCCTGCAAGATGGGTGATGCGTTTGCGGAACACCCAGATTTGGTAGATGTTATAGGTAATCATCACGGGTACGAATCCGGTCATGAACAGGGTCAGAATGGCCAGATCATTGGCAGGATTGGCTCCAGCGCTGATGGTCCAGGTCTGAGGGATGATGTAGGGGAAATTGGTTGCCCACATCCCGCCCCACATGAAGACCACAATGGCACCACACCAGAGCAAGGCGGAAAAATCGCGGTGTGCGGCATGATTGGTCATCATCTTGTAAGCAGATATCAAAATGGCAATCAGCAGAATCAACCAGCCGAACCAGCCGCTGCCGGTCCATTTGGCGGCATCGGGCATGATGGCATAAGACCAGATCAGGGTAATGACCACCGCCGCCAGTGCCAGAAATGAGAACAGGGTGGCGGCTTTGTGGGCCTTCAGATAAATCGGATCATTCTGTTCGAAGCGGGCACATAAATACAAGGTTCCCGCCAGTCCACCGGCAATCAGTGCAGCAATGCCAGTCCAGACGCTGAAAGCCGAGAGGAAGCTCAAGGCATCTCCGGAAAAATGCGGCACCGTATTCACGAAGGGATCGTTGGCCACCTGGATACCCTGAGCGTTGCCGGTTGTCATGGAAAAACCCAGCAGGGTGGCCCCCAGGGCGATCCCTGCAAACAAGGCGGCAATGAGGCTGCCAAAGCCAAACATGAAGCCCCAGAATTTGCGGCTGCTTTTGGCAAGGACGTGAAACTCAAAGGCCACAGCCCGGGAAATGATACCCCAGAGCGCAAACATCAACGGGATCATGAGGTAATTGAAAGTGGCCCCGTAAACCAGAGGAAAGGCCCCAAAAATGACGCCGCCCGCAACTACCAGCCAGGTTTCATTGGCATCCCAGGTGCCGGCCATGGAGGACATGACCGCTGCCCGATCATTCTCGTTGTTGAGGAGCAGGGAAAATACGCCTGCGCCCAGATCAGCCCCGTCGAGCACAATATAAATGACAAAGAATACGCCCAGCAGAATCCACCAGAAAGTACCCAATGTGCTGTGTATACGAAATATTTCATTCATGATTACGCTCCTCAGTGCTGCTTGTTCATCGTGGGTTTGGCAAAAGCCGGTTTGGCCATGCCACCACCGGAAGAGTGGGCATCCTGATCCGATGAACCGATGACGGGACTGTTCATATCTGGACCTTTTTGGATGACCCGGGTGAAGAAATACCAGGCCCCACCCCAAACCATGAATTCGAAAATGATGTAACCAATGAGCCAGAAGGATTCGGCTGTGACACCCATGTGGCTGACGCCCTGCCAGGTGCGCATCAGGTTGTACACCACCCAGGGCTGCCGTCCGATTTCCCGGGTCCACCAGCCGGTCCAGACCGCCAGATAAGGCAGGAAACCACTGAATACCAGGAGTCGCAGGAAAAGCGGATTTTTCCGCAGGTGTTCTGCTGTCAGTTTCCCGCGCAAGCGCAGCCAGTTACCCCAAAGTGCCATCAAAAAGAGGAAAAAGCCGATGGCCACCATGACGCGGAAGGCATAGAAAGGCACCCAGACATTGGGCCGATCATTGGGAGCGAAATGATCCATGCCGGTGACGACACCATCCCAAGTATGGGTTTCCAGAAGACTCAATACATGGGGAATTTGTATGCTGAACAGGTTTTTGCCGGCAGAAACATCGGGTATGGCAATCAGGTTCCAGTTGGTATTGGGTTTACCGTCCGGGAGATAAGTGTGGAAATGTCCTTCCATGGCCGCGAGGGAAGTGGGTTGATCATGGGCGACTTCCCGACCCAGTTCATCGCCGATAAAAATCTGCAGGGGCGTAATGATGATGAGTGCCAACAGGGTCGGCTTCAATAGCTTGGTAAAAAGGTCGGCATGGCGATTTTTCAGGATGAACCAGGCGCTGACAGCGGCAAAGAAAAACAGCGATAACTCGACCGTGGCGATCCACATATGGGGAAAGCCAATGTTGAAGTTCGGATTGAATATTGCCGTCCACCAGTTGGTCACCTGAAACAGGCCGTTTTTCAGGACGATGCCGGTCGGAGACTGCATCCAGCCGTTGGCGACGAGAATCCACATGGCCGAGAGGCTGGAAGAGAGGGCGACGTTAAAGGTCGAAAAAGCATGCATGCCTTTGCCGATTTTACCCCAGCCGAAAATCATCAGGCCGATGAAACCCGCTTCATACATGAATGCGGTGATGGTTTCAAAACCGAGGATGTTGCCAAAAAAAGGGCCCACGGCCTGTGAGAATGGGCCATAGAGAATGCCAAAGGCCATTTCCATGGTGACGCCCGTAGCGACGCCGGCTCCGAAATTGACGATAAACAGTTTTTCAAAAAAGCGTTGCAGGCGATACCAGTGTTCATTGCCGGTTTTCAGCCAGGCAACTTCCAGAAAGAAAAGTAGCCAGGACATGCCAATGGTCACCGGAGTCCAGAGAATATGCATGGAGGTGATAAAGGCAAAGTCGAGGCGACTGAGAAGCACAGGTAGTGTGTCTTCAATAATCATGATAGTTCCCTCGTAACGGTTGTTTTTAGGTGATGCTGGGCACCTGGAATGCAGTTTTTGTTCCCGAGTAAACCGCTCGGATTCAATGCTTATAAAAACATGACATTATATTATTATGTGATGGTAGCCTGTGCGGTTGGTGGGTTAAAACAACCTTTTTGTCTGGTTTATATCCACCACTGTGGTTTATATGAACCATCATCGTTAGCTCGCAGATGGCCCCGCTTGGTATCTGTGATGGGTCTAGGCTTGAAGCGGGCAACATTATAGTATGATGGCACTTTACATTGCTGATTCATGGAGTGCGGGTGTCCCGCAGAACTAAACGCATGGCTGATTCAGATACGACGAGCGGCAATTCTCCGCGCACCCCGAGCAAGCAGCAACGCCTGGGTCTTTTGCTGCTTATCATCATAATCCTGGCGGTTTTGCTGCTGCTGTCTTTTTTCTGGAAGACCCGCTCTATGTCTTCTTCGGCGCAAATAGAGGCTCATGCTTCCGGTGCCAGCAGTGTGTTTCTGACCTTACCGCAAAGTGCGGCGGCATCTGCCTCTGCTGCAAGTGCCGGCAACGAAGCCGTTACGCCTGTGGCTGCAGCCAAATCGGTCATCATTACAGCGGCTACCCATTCATCGCTGCGCCGTGCTGTGGCTGCTAAGGTGCCGCCTGCCACTGTACCCCCTCTGGTCAAGCCGGTAAAAGAAGTGGCGCATGCCTGTCGGCAGGCCGGGTGGTACGTACAGTTGGGGGCTTTTGGAAAAGCCGGTATGGCCGAAAATCTGCGCCAGCAAGTGGATCAAGCGGGGGTGAAGGCTTGTGTGGGCACCTTGCCTGTCAATCGCTTGTACCGGGTGCTGGTAGGACCACAAGCCAGTAAAGGTGAAGCGGGTACAGCCGCTGTAGGTATCGGCAAAAAGTCCGGACAGAAAGGGGCTTATCCTCAATACTGGTCACCGGAATGATTTTTATCCGGTAAAGTCCATTGCAGCATAAACGCTCGGACTGTCTGCAATGTGCTATGCGCGACCGGAGTATTTTTGCCGGGCTGAATACCGAAGAACTGCGCAGCCTGGGTATGGAGGTGCAGGATATAGCCTGTCATCAGGGCGATGTTCTATACCGGAAGGGAGATTCTGCTCGTCATGCCTATACCTTGCGGACGGGTGCGGTGAAACTGGTCAAATCCCTGGAAAACGGGCGGGAAGTGATCATTCGTTTACTGCATCGCGGTGATCTTCTGGGTTTTGAAGGGATGCAGGACGCGCAGCATCGGCATGCTGCCATAGTCCTTGCGCCCAGTCAGCTGTGCAGGCTCGATCTGGCTGAACTGCAGAGATTGTCAGAGCGTCTTCCCAAGGTCCAGGAGGCTATTCGGCAGCGTTGGCAGCAAGCCTTGCAAAGTAGTGAAGATCACATCATGGAATTAGGCGCCAAAAGGGCCGAAGCCCGCCTGGCGACCTTTTTGCTGCAATGGGCGGAGCACTATCCGCGATTGCGGAGCTTGCCTTTTCCCCTGTCGCGCCCTGATCTGGCGGCTTTTCTGGGGCTGTCCACGGAGCATGTCAGCCGGATTATGGCGGATTTCAAACGCCACGCCTTTATTCAGGAGCAGCGCGGTCATCTGGAGATTCTGGCACCCCAATCCCTGGCGGAATTGGCCGGCAAATGGCCAGATCATAAACCCGACTAAATCAGTCAAAATTGATTTTTCTCAATGCGCCTTCGCTGAACCTGCAGGATACTTTTGCTCGAAAAGTTTCTGAGGGCCCATCGGCCAAGGAGAAATGCCATGCTCTTTCGACAAATTTTTCATGAAGCCAGCAGCACCTATACCTATATTCTTGCGGACAGTACTTGGCGCGACGCGATGGTTATTGATGCCGTGGCGGATAATTGCGACCAGATTCTACAGATCCTCCATGCTGAAGATTTGCAACTGACCCATATTCTCGAAACCCATTTGCACGCTGATCACATTAGCGCGGCCAGTCAACTACGGGAAAAAACCGGCGCAAAGGTGGTTTTAAGTGAGCTCGCCCAGGCGGATTGCGCAGATATGAGCGTGGTGGATGGAGATTTTCTGGTGCTGGGGGATGATGTCATCCGGGTCCTCAGTACGCCTGGACATACGCCGGAATCCTTGAGTTTTCGCTGGAACGACCGGGTGTTTACCGGTGATGCCCTGCTGATCGGTGGTTGTGGTCGCACGGACTTTCAAGGCGGCGATGCCGGCACCCTGTATGACAGTATTACATCAAAACTGTTTACCCTGCCTGAGGAAACCCTGGTGTACCCCGGCCATGATTATCGTGGTCGCTGGGTGAGTTGTGTGGGCGAAGAGATACGCAACAACCCGCGCCTTGCCGGAAAGTCCCGGGAAGAGTTTATGGCCATCATGGCGGCTCTGGATTTGCCGGATCCGAAAATGATCGACACAGCCGTTCCGGCCAATCGCCTTTGCGGTTCCCTTGACTGAGTATATGGAGCACGAAATATGAATACTATTCCCAGTAAGATACAACTCGCTGGAGGGCATGGGGGCAGGCATGATCCTGACAGGGTCGCCCGTCATCAACACGATCAGGTGGTTTTTCATCGACTGCTGAGTTTGCATGAGCATGTTCAACGTGACCTGGAATTGCGCCCCGATGGTATTCGCGCCCGCACCCGTTCAGATGATCCTGAAGTGGTCGCCTTGCTGCATGATCATGTACCTGCCATGAAGCAGCGCTTGCACGAAAATTTTGGTCTGCGCTTCTGGGATCCTGCTTTTGCCGAGCTCTTTGCCCAACATGATAAGGTCGAAATGGAAATCAGCCTGCTCCCCGATGGGGTGATGATTGAAGAGCGCAGCACGGATCCCAATGTGGTGACTTTGATTCAGGCGCATGGGCAGGTGATTAATCTGTTTGTGGCCCATGGTCAGCAACAGGCACAACAGGAAAGTCCGCTGCCGGCGGAATACCAGCGGGTATTGCGTCCCTGAGCAGGTGAAGGGGCTAAGCGAGGCGGTGCCGGAATAACCAGGAGGCGGCCAGCATGCTGGTCAGACCGATGATGGCTAGAGGCCAGTACTGGGTCCAGAGAGTCCCGAGGCCATCACCTTCCAGAAACACCCCGCGCAGAATCACCAGGAAATAGCGCATGGGATTGAGATAGGTCAGATCCTGAACCGGGCTCGGCATGTTGGCGATGGGTGTGGCGAAGCCTGAGAGGATGATGGCCGGCACGAGAAAGAGGAAGACCCCCAGCAGCCCTTGCTGCTGGGTCACGGCCAGCGAGGAAATCATCAGCCCGATGCCAATGGCTGCAAAAAGAAAGAGCATAAGCCCCAGTCCCAGAGCCAGCAGACTGCCGATCAGGGGCACACCGAACCAGAATACTGCCACCAGAGCGATGAAGGCGGCCTCCATCCCGCCAATCACAAAGCCGGGAATGGCTTTGCCGATGAGGATTTCGGTGGGGGTCAGTGGAGTGACCAGGAGTTGATCGAAAGTTCCCTGTTCCCGCTCCCGAGCTACGGAGAGGCCCGTTACCAGTAGGGTCACCACCAGGGTCAGGAGGGCGACGATACCGGGGACGATGAACCAGCGGGACAGCAGATTGGGATTGAACCATGCGCGAATGTCCAGTTGTGCCGGTGGTTTGCCCCAGTGGTAGCGATCCGCCCAGTTTCGGTCGAAGGCCAGGAGTACACTGTTGACATCATTCAGGGCCAGGGTGGCGGTATTGGAGTTGCGTCCGTCGATAATGATCTGGACGGGAGCTGGCCGGTGCTGGAGCAGATCGCGGGTGAACTGGGGGCCAATGTGGAGGACCAGCAGGGCTTTCTGGGTATTGATCACCGTCGCCAGCTGGTTTTCATTGTGGACGATGGCCGTCTGCCGAAAGGCTGAAGACCCCTGAAAACGCCCCAATAATTCCCGGGAAGTAAAGCCGCTGTCCTGATTATAAACGGCATAGGGGATATGGTTGAGGTCGAAGGTGGCTCCATAACCAAAGACCAGGAGCTGAATGAGCGGAGGTCCGATGAGTACCGCGCGACTGCTCTTGTCCCGTAGCAATGCCAGGAATTCCTTGATGACCAGGGCGAGAATGCGGGCAAACATCAATCCAGCCTCTTGCGTGAGCGTTTCCAGGTCAGACCCAGAAAGAACAGAGCCATGAGCAGCAAGGCTAGACCATTACCCAGAAACAGGGGCCAGATGTCGCCGGCCAGAAATATCGTCTGCAGGATAGTGACGAAATAGCGGGCCGGAATGATGTGGGTCATGAAGGCGATGGGCGCGGGCATGGACTGTATGTCGAAAATGAAACCCGAGAGAATGAAGGCCGGTAGAAAGGTAACGATGATGGCTACCTGTCCGGCCACGAACTGATTGCGGGCCACGCTGGAAATGAGCAGCCCCATGCCCAGGGCCGCCAGCAGAAAAAGGGCGGAGAAAAACAAAAGAACAAAGAAATTGCCCTGCAGCGGAACGGCAAAAAGTCCGATGGCCAGGGCCACCGAAAAGAGCATGCCGCCCATGCCCAGAACGAAATAGGGGATCAGTTTGCCGAGCAGAATCTCGCCCATGCTGACGGGGCTGGCCATGAGAGCTTCCATGGTACCGCGCTCCCATTCCCGGGCCACCACCAGGGCGGTGAGCAGGGCACCGATGAGGGTCATGATCACGGCGATGAGGCCGGGCACCAGGTAATCCCGACTGCGCAGAGAGGGGTTGAACCAGATGCGCGCTTCGGGCTGGATGGGCACGCGCAGTCGAGTACCTGAAGCCTTGGCCCGCTGTTCCAGCCAGTTCTGCCAGACCCCCTGCAAATAGCCTTCTACCAGGCGGGCATTGTTGGCATCGACACCATTGACGAAGACCCCGACCTGAGCCGTATCGCCACGCAGCAGGGTTCGGGTGAAAGGGCCGCGCAGCCAGAGGATGCCATCCACCTGGCGCTGCATCATGGCTTTGCGGGCATCCTGAATGCTGTTATAAAAACGCGGCTGAAAATACCGGGATTGCTGCAGCCCGGCGACGAAGCTGCTGCTCTGTGGGCTGGGTTGCTCCACCACCACCCCAATGGGGACATGCTCGGCATTGAGGGAAACACCGTAGCCGAAGAGGAAGAGCAGCACCACCGGCAGCAGAAAGGCGATGGCAATGGCCGACGGGTCCCGGCGGATTTGCAGAAATTCCTTGTGGATCAAGCCTGTCAGCCGCTGACGATTCATGTGATCCGGTTCCCTGCACAAAGCTTTTTCATGACGCCCTGCGCAGTTGTTGTTCCTGCACCTCGATGAGCCGAATGAAAGCCTCTTCCATATTGCTCGCCGTTCTGGATTCACTGCTGGACGCCTGGTTCCGGATTTCTGCCGGTGTTCCCTGGGCCAGCACGACACCCTGGGACATGAGGAGCAGTTTATCGCAGTACTCGGCTTCGTCCATGAAATGCGTGGTGATGAGAATCGTCACCCCCTGCGCAGCCAGTTGATTGATCATCTGCCAGAATTCCCGGCGCGCCAGAGGGTCCACCCCCGAGGTGGGTTCGTCAAGAAAGAGAATGGGCGGGTTATGCAGGAGGGCGCAGGCCAGGGCCAGGCGTTGTTTGATCCCCAGCGGCAGGTCGGTCACATTGATAGGCAGATACTCGCGCAGTTGCAGTGTCTCTTTGGCCCACTCCAGGCGATCACGTCGGGCTTTGCCGCCCAGGCCATAGGCGCTGGCAAAAAATTGCAGATTCTGGCCGCAACTCAGGTTGCCATACAGAGAAAAGCGCTGGGAAACATAGCCGATGCGCGCCCGGGCAGCGGAGGAAGCCTTGCGCATGTCCACACCGGCCACCCGCAGGGTGCCTGATGACGCCGCCAGGAGTCCGCAGAGCATCCGGAAGGTGGTGCTTTTACCGGCTCCGTTGGCTCCCAGAAGGCCGAAAATCTCTCCTTTGCGGACCTCGAAACTGATTCCCTTGACGGCCTCGAAGTGCCCGAAAAAACGCCGGAGCTCATGGACTTCAACCACCTTTTCCGGTGTCCCGGTTGCTGTGCCGGGGGCCGCGAAAGCGGCCTGCCCGTGGCGCAGCTCCGTTGTCCCGAGCAGGCTGATAAAGGCGTCCTCGAAGGCGGGGGCGACCATCTGCCAGCCTTCCCGATCTGGCCGGGAGGGAGCGGAGTCAGCCATCAAAACCCGCACCCCGTCCCGCACAATGCGGGCATCGAGAATGCCCGGGTCTTGCAGAAGCTTTGCTGAATCGCGCCGCCGCTCCGCCGTTGGGACCAGATAGCAGCGTCCGGCCAAAGGCCGGGCAAAATCCGCCGGTGTTTGCTGGCCCAGGAGACGGCCCTGGTGCAGGAGTACGATGTCATCACAACGCTCAGCTTCGTCAAAATAGGCCGTACTCATGAGCACCGTCACGGCGTCTTTTTTCAGGTCCTCGATGATGCTCCAGAGCTCCCGACGGGCAATGGGATCAACCCCCACCGTGGGCTCATCCAGCAGCAGGAGTCGCGGCGCCCGGAGCAGGGCACAGGCCAGGCCCAGCTTTTGTTTCATCCCCCCGGAGAGATTTCCGGCGCGGCGATCCCGGAAGGGTCCAAGGGCGGTCTTGCTCAGTAGCTCTTCCTGGCGTTGCTGGCGTAAGCTGGGGTCAAGTCCCTGCAGGTCGGCATAGAGATCGAGATTTTCCTGTACCGTCAGTTCTTCATAAAGACCGAAGCGCTGGGGCATATAGCCTATATCCAGGTCGAGTTGCTGCGCGGCACTGGCGTGGCCGAGGATCTGAATCTGGCCTGAATCGGGAAGCAGCAAACCCGCTGCGAGACGCAGGAGGGTGCTCTTGCCCGCGCCATCGGGTCCCAGCAGGCCGGTGACGCTTCCTGGCTGGATGCAAAGATCCAGTTGCGTCAGCGCCTGTATTCGCTGCTTTCCCTGGGGAAAGCTCTTGCTGACCTGATTAAAGCGAAGCGGAGATTCCATCCGTTCTCAGTCCTGGCAAGGCTGAGTATTGGCGGTCTCGGGTGTGTTGTGGAGCAGAGGAATTTTTACTGTCACCGGCATTCCCAGGCGGAGACGATGCCCGGGATTGCAGGCATACACCCGCAGCCGATAAACCAGTTGGGTGCGCAGCTCCGTAGTCTGCACCGTTTTAGGAGAAAACTCCGCTGTGGGCGAAATGAATCCGACCCAGCCCCGGAAGGGCCTGCCGGGAAAAGAATCGCTGTAGATTTCCGCCCGCATTCCCTCCCGCACTTTACCGAGCTGTGGCTCGGGAAGGTAGGCACGAACCCATACGGGGTTTCTCAGAGCCAGCGTAAAAACCGGACTTTGCGGCGATGTCATGTCTCCCACTTCCAGAATCCGGTCCTGTACCACCCCGGCATCAGGGGCCAGCAAACGGCTGTCCACCAGATTGCGTTGAGCCAGGGCCAGAGCCGCCCGATCGGCCGCCAGAGTGCTCTCGGCAGCGGCGATGTCTTCCTTGCGGGGGCCCTGCAGGGCCAGCTGCAGGGCTTGACGGGCCTGATTCTGCTGGGCCTCGGCACGGCTCAGGGCTGCCTGGGCGTCATCCACATGCTGTTTGGACACATATTGTTCCGCGCCCAGCTTTTGCTGGCGCTGCCAGACCAGTTGGGTATTGTGCAGGGTGGCTGTGGCAGCGGCTAGAGCGGCTCTGGCCTCGGCAATCTCCTCGGGCCGGGTACCGGCATGGAGCTTGTTGACCACCTGCTGCTGGGCATCGACCAAGGCCTGGTCCCGGCGGACCGTGTCCAGGAAACGCTGCCGATCCAGTTCGCCCAGAAGCTGACCCTTCTGCACAGCGTCGCCCTCCTGGACCACAAGTCGGGCAATCCGCCCGCTGGCATCGAAGGCCAGATGCACGGTGCGGATGTCCACATTGCCATACAGGGTAAGGGTATTGCTCTGTTGTTGAGGACGGAGGAGGAAATACGCGGCAATGCCGACAGCAATGAGTACGATGATCAGAATCACCAGAATCCGACGTTTTTTCATTGCTACTATTCCCTGCGAGTGAGCGGATGGCTACGTGTCATAAAACTAGTTGTGAATATTATGACCTGATTAACGGGATTTGCAAACGGCGCAGGCTCTGCCGCAGCGGCCGCTCACTCTCCAGCACTACGCCGCGTGACCGCTACGCTGAACACTGTACTTTAACAGGCTTTCGGCCGGAATTGGGAAAAGTTGATCTGCAGGTCCAAGCGCCTCTCCTCCATCGTAAAGGTCACGTCATCCACCATCCACTGTGGCAACAACCCCAACGCCAGAGAGAACAGCTCTTGTTGGACCATCAAACACCTCCTTCCAGGGCGCCATCGCTTCCCAGAATTCTACCCTTTACCCACTCGATCTGACGAAGAACCCGAATCGTTATGTTCGCTGCTTCCAACGTTGCGGATCACGGCTACCGTGCATAACGGCAATCACAACGATGGATTTCGTCCCGACAACATAGAATACACCGAACGGAAAACGCTTGATCAGCGCGCGACGTGTGTTGCGATGCACGGACGGATACAGCTCAGGTTGCTCGGCAACCCGCTATAAGCATCGACGAACCTCTTCAAGGAACTTGTTCCCCAGACCTTCGCTTTGTTCCTTGTACCAACCCGCCGCGTCTTCGAGATCTTGCGCAGCCTCAGGACGGACACGGATCAGTAAGCTCATAGGCGCTTACGAATATCCGTAAGCACGTCCTCCAGCGGTTGTCCAGAATTCCTGTCCGCTTCGTACGCATCCAAGCGCCTGTCGAGCTCTAGGCGCTGCGCATCGGTGAGCGCAAGCGCACCTTGATCAACTGCGATGCTATCCCATAGTTCCTCGACCAAGTAGAGTCGCTGCTCCACCGGAAGGTCACGTAACGTTGCCATATTCATAGGCACCTCCTCAAAGCCTGAGTCTATCCGAACCTTCCCCACAAAACGTAACGTTTGAGTTAGCTGCTTTGTGCTGCACGGTATTTCACGCGTTTTTCGGCAATTCCAAGTGAGCTATGCTCGAAAGTGGTGTACAGGCAGATTACAACTGACTTGAATAAGGTGGCGTACTGTTGCTACAAAGGGTTTCCGACCAAGTAAGCAACGTAAGGAGTACGCCGTGGG
>NZ_JABBOU010000034.1 GCF_018853465.1 Acidithiobacillus montserratensis | reverse complement strand
GCGAAGAACGGTCACAAAATAATCGCTCGGTGATCGCAACGATTTTGCTGGACACTAAAAATGGGTTCTTTATGAGAATAAAACGACTTTTTATTGTTGCGGCATGGTTAGCGTTTTCCCACGATGGTCTGGTGAGTGGCGCCATGATCGAGGGTATTGATCCCGCTCTGGAAGGCAAAGTGGACAAGCTGGCCAAGGACATGAAGGTCGGCAAGTTGCAAAGTTTGCAAAGTCAGCCCTGGAGTATTGTCCTCGGCACGGCCCTGGCCCGGCAGCTGGGGGTGACGGTGGGCGACAAGGTCACCCTGATTTCACCCCAGGGAGGTGTGACGCCCTTGGGCGTGAGCCCGTCCTTGCGACAGTTTACGGTGGTGGGGCTGTTCTCCGTCGGTATTTATGCCTATGACAGTGGCATGGCGTACATCAATCTGGGAGATGCTCAGCGTCTCTATGGCCTGGACCAAGGGGTGACAGGTTTGCGCATGCAGATCAAAAATCCTTTTGATGCCCCGGCTTTTGCGGCCCATCTCCAGAAGCAGCTCGGACCGGCCTTTTATATTCAGGACTGGACGCAAACCCATGAAAACTTTTTCAAGGCCCTGAGCATGGAAAAACTGGTCATGTTTGTGATTCTTTCCCTGATCATTGCTGTGGCAGCCTTCAATATTGTGGCCACCCTGGTCATGGTGGTGACTGACAAGGAAACCGATATTGCGATTTTACGCACTCTGGGGGTGACCCCACGCAGTATCATGCTGATTTTCATGGTGCAGGGTGCGGTGATCGGGCTGTTTGGCACCTTGCTAGGGGTACTTTTCGGCGTGCTGCTGGCGCTGAATATCCCGACGCTGGTACCCGCGCTCGAACAACTGCTGCATACCCAGTTCATTTCTCCGCAGGTATATTCCATCAGCCAGCTTCCTTCCAAACTGGAACCATGGGACGTGGTGCATGTGGCGGTGGCGGCTCTGATCATGAGCTGGGTCGCGACCTTGTACCCGTCCTGGCGGGCATCCCGGGTGGCTCCGGCGGAGGCTTTGCGCTATGAGTGATGATCTGATTCTGTCTGTGGAACACTTGCGCCAGAGCTTTGCCATTGGCAGAGACAAGCTGGATGTGATTCGTGACGTCAACCTGCAAATTCACCGGGGCGAGAGTCTGGCGATTGTCGGCGCCTCCGGTCAGGGTAAAAGTACCCTGATGCACCTCATGGGCGGGCTGGAAAAACCGACGGGGGGTGTGGTGCGTATTCTCGGCCAGGAAATTTACAAGCTCAGAGAATCCGCCCGCAGTCGTCTGCGCAACCAGAGTGTGGGTTTTGTCTATCAGTTGCATCGTCTGTTGCCGGAGTTTACGGCCCTGGAAAATGTCCTGTTGCCATTGCTGATTCGCCGGGTTCCCCGTCATTCTGTGCAGGCCTGGGGCGAAGAAATCCTGGCACGGGTCGGGCTGGGTGAACGTCTGCACCACAAACCGGGCATGCTCTCGGGTGGAGAAAGGCAGCGCGTGGCCCTGGCCCGGGCGCTGGTTACCCGGCCCGCTCTGCTGCTGGCTGATGAACCCACGGGAAACCTGGATAGCGACTCGGCCGAAAGTGTCCACGATTTGATGCTCAGCCTGAATCTGGAGCTGGGCACGGCCCTGGTTATCGTGACCCACGAACCGGCGCTGGCAGCCCACATGGGCCGGGTACTGCGCCTGCAGAACGGGGTGTTGCAGCCATTGGAAGACTGAGTTGATTCAGGCCTGGTGCGCCCTGGCCTGACGCAGGCGACGGCGGTGCAGACGCCAGATGACCCAGATACGCCAGCCCTGCATGATGCCGAAGTAAACCATCAGGGTGAGGGCGGCACCTAAGATCAGGCTACCTATCCAGGTTACCAGATAGGCATGCCAAAGCCGGTCCCCCATCGCTAACAAGCTGATATCTCCGTGAAATATTTCATGGATATCTTCGTAATGAATGGTGATGGCCGGGGCAATCCCCAATTGGCTGAGCAACCAGAAACCCAATTCATAGGACGCAAAGAAAAACGGTATGATGGTTAAAGGTCCCGTGACCACCCAGGGCATGATCAACCCGATGGGAATGTAGGCTCTCCGCCAGAGGCAGAGCAAGGTGATGCTGAGTAAATGCCCAAAAAATGGCAGACTGCCGATAAACGTGCCGATGGCGGCCGCCCGGGCAACGCTGTGGCGGTGCGGATGCCAGAGCACCGGGCGCGCCAGATAATGGGTAAAACGCCCAAGAGGACGCTTTTTGAGGATTTCCTCGCGAGTGGGAAGGCGGACAAATGCGGGTAGGCGCAATGGGATATTTCCACAACAATATTCGCCCTAGTGTAGCCAAGCTCTGGCCTGGAACCAAATCCTGGCCCTCCCTGCCGCTGGTCGTCCTGGCGGTGGGCTTGGGAATGGGGCTGTTTCACTGTTTCCGGCAGTTACCGCCCCTGTGGATTCCGCTGTCTCTTACCTTCATGTGGTTACCGCTGGTCTGGAAATGGCGACCAGCTCTGCTCATGGTGCTGACGACGGCTGCTTTTTCCTGGGGAATCTGGCAGGCGGAACTGCGTCTGGCCGTTCATTGGCCATTAGCCCGGAATTTTACGGTGGAAGGACGAATAGTCTCTATTCCCCAGCTGGGCGGGCGGGAATACCGCTTTCAGTTGGCTCCCGAACATTGGCTGAAGCATGCTCCCGGTGGGGCCCGTCCGGCCATTTTGCAGGTGCATGGATCCCTCCCTGAACTACCTGTGGTCGGGCAACGCTGGCATCTGCAACTACGCAGCGAAGCATTGAGCAGCTTGCCCGGCAGCCCTTTTACGGATCTCGCCCGGCAGCGTTTCTGGGCAGGCATCGGCGGGGTGGCGCGTATTGAAAACGCGCGTTTACTGGCCCCATCATTCTGGAGTCTCGGCGATCACATTGCGAAGGCCCGGCAGGCGGTTTTGCAGGCGACCAATATGGCCCTGGACCGGGAATCCGCAGGCTTTGTTCAGGCCCTCAGTGTGGGGGTGGGTAATCAGCTTTCTCCGGAAATCTGGAATGTTTATCGGGATACAGGTACCGCCCATCTACTGGTCATTTCCGGCTCCCATGTGGCCGTAGTGGCGGGTCTGTTCGGCTGGTTGCTGCAATGGCTCTGGCGACGGGTGCCCTGGCTGGTGATGCGCTGGCCAGCACAAACCGCCGGGGTGCTGGCCAGTATCCCGGCAGCCTGGTTTTACGCCAGTTTTGCTGGTATGCAGATTCCCGGAGAGCGGGCGGCCTGGATGATTACTGCCGCCGCAGTGTCCTGGCTGCTGGGACGCTCCCACCGCGCCTGGCAGGGACTGGCTCTGGCGGGACTGCTGATTGTGCTGTTCAACCCCGGGGCCATGGTGGATGTCGGGTTTTGGCTATCACTGGGAGCGGTGGCGGCATTGATAGCGGTCGGTTACGGCGCGGGCGGTTGGCGTACCTTGCTGCGGAGTCAGTGGGCGGTGTTTATTGCGCTCCTGCCGCTTCTCGCGGCTTTGTTCGGGCAAATCTCCCTGGTTTCCCCCCTCGCGAATATCCTGGTCATCCCCCTGGTGGAAATGCTGGCGGTACCTGTGGCCTTGCTGGGTACCCTGCTTGCCCTGCTCGATCTGGAGTTGCTCAGTCGCGTGCTGTTTCGCGTGGTTGCCTTGCAAATGGACGGGATTACCGCGCTTCTCAAAGTCTTGCTGGAGATCCCTTATGCGCAGCTACATACAGGTACGGAGCGGATCTGGGCGGTACTGGCCGCCGCCCTTGGTCTGAGCATTTTCTTCTTGCCGTCAGGTTGGCCGGGTCGATCCCTGGCCTTTCTCGGACTGCTGCCTTTGTTGGTGCCGGCGGCGGGGGGCTCGGATTTTGAGCTGCACGATTTATCGGCGCAGTCCGGAATGGTCCTCTTCTGGCAAAAAAAACAGCATAGCGGAATCTGGACGGCCAACCTCTGGAAAGCCGGAGCCCGTCGTGAAGCGGGTCAGGCCTTGGCCGCCGTGCTGCAGAAGAAGGGACTCGACAAAGTTTCGGACTGGGTGCGAACGGATACTTCCACGCCTTTACCCATCCCGGCGGCAGGGCAGCAGTGGGGACCGGTGGGTGCCCGTCACTATCCGCAAAGTCCCGACCCTCTGGGCGTCTGTCGCGGTGGGGCCGGTCATGCACTGGCTGGCAGCGTTTTTGTGGATCTCGGCAAGACCGTCCAGCCCTGCATACTATTGTGGGGGAAGGGGCCGGATTTGTTGATTCTCGGCGATATGGATGTCAATACTCTACAGCGGCTGGCTAGCACCCGGTCGAGCACCTTGCAGCGGGTACAGCTGGTATTGGCCCCTGACAGCCTGGCTGAGGAAGAGCGGAAATTGCTGGCCAGCCGCATGCCCCATGCGGTCATTCATTACGCAGGGAAGATTCCCGCTGGAGTCTGGGTATGGCAAAACGGACATTTTCGCTCTGCAGCTGTTTTATCGCCAGCCTACTGGCAGGTCCGGGATTGAACCTTTTGATTCGTTTTATCGCGCTGCCGTTTTTCGGCTCTTGTGCTATATTCCTGCTTCGTCCAATTTTATAGAAAGCTGGAGGCGATGTGCAGGAGTTGCTGCAGTTATTTAAACTGGGTGGTTTTGTCCTCCCCCTTCTGATTCTCCTGGCCGTCATCGCTCTGGCGATTATTGGCAACCGTTTCTGGGTGCTGCGCAAGGCCCGTATTGCGCCCCGGGATCTGGCTCCCCGGGTCACTGATCTGGTCGAGGCCGGAAAAGTCCAGCAGGCGGTCAAGCTGCTTTACGAAAATGATACCCCTCTGGCGCGACTGATGCTGGTGGCCTTGCAGCAGGCCGGTCAGCCCCGGGATGTCATCAAGGAATCCGTGGAAGAAAGTGGCCGTCATGAGGTGGCGCATCTGGATCGTTTTCTGAACTTCCTCGGCAGTATTGCCGGAGTCTCGCCCCTGCTGGGGTTGCTGGGGACGGTGTTCGGGATCATGCATGCCTTTGCAGCCATCGGGATGGTGGGAGCCGGCGACCCCAAGGCTTTGGCCAGTGGTATTGCCGAAGCCCTGATTACCACCGCCAGTGGCCTGATTGTCGCCATACCCAGCCTGATGTTTTATCGTTATTTCAAGGGGCAGGTGGATGGTCTGGTGCTGGCCATCGAAAAGGAAGCCCTGAAAGTGGTGAATACGCTTTCCGGAGGATCGGGAAGATGAATCTGCGTCCGCGTGTCAGCGAAGAGCCGGATATCAATGTCGTGTCCATGGTGGATATTGTGCTGGTGCTGCTCCTGTTTTTTATGGTGACCAGTAGTTTTGAGCATCAATCCCATCTCTCCATGCAGTTGCCCAAGGCCCAGCAGGCTGCTGCGGGCCTGCCCAAGACCCCCATCACCATTGATCTGAGTGCCAGCGGAGAGGTGCAGATGGATAAGGTCCATGTGCCCATGGCCGCTTTGCTGGGACGCCTGAAAGCCCTGGCAGCCAAGGATCCGCAACGGGTGATCGTGTTGCGTGCCGACAAAAATACTACCCAGCAATATGTGATTGATGTGCTGGATGCCGCCCAGGAGGCTGGACTGACCCGGATCAGTTTCGCCACCTTGAGTAATCGCTGAGCGGTGCGACTCGAAGGCCGTTCCCTGCGTCTGGCGGCCCGTCTGGCGGCTTTCCTGATCAAGGGAATAGCGCTGACCCTGCGCTGGGAAGAGGTGGGCGACGCCCCGGTGCGGCAACAAATTGCAGCGGGACAGCCCTTTATTCTTGCATTCTGGCATGGACGCGGAGTCATGATCACCGAAGCCTATCGGCGTGTCGGTGGTCGTGATATTCATGTGCTCATCAGTGAGCATCGGGATGGAGAACTCATTGCCATGACCCTCGCCTACTGGGGCTATTCCGCCGTGCGCGGCTCATCGCGGCGTGGTGCGGTGAAGGGAGGCAGGGGGATGCTCAAGATGGCCCTGAGCGGGCGCACCCTGGCCATTACTCCGGATGGACCCCGAGGTCCCCGGGAGGTTCTGCAAAAAGGAGTCATAGATCTCGCCCGCATTTCCGGTCTGCCGATTATTCCGGTGAGCTATTCGGCCAGGCGGGCCAAACGCTTTTCAAGCTGGGATGGTTTTTTGTTGCCCTATCCAGGTTCGCGCATAGTGCTGACCTGGGGGGAAGCCCTGCAGATTCCCCGGGATGCAGATTCCGTCATGCAGGCCACACTGCAGCAGCAATTGGAAAGGACCATGATTGATTTACGCAAACAGGCGGACAAGTTGGTGGGTCGCCAGTATGAGTAGTCCTCTATGAGCTATTACGAAAATCAATGGTGGCGCGGACGCTGGGCCAGTTGGCAGGATGCGCGCGCAGGCCGTCAGGGGCAGGCCAATGCCCGCTGGGGATGGATCAAGGCTCCGGGTGACCGGGGACCGATTCTCTGGATGCAGAGTTTCAGTACGGCCGACGAGCAGCGGCTGGGTGTGGAACTGGCCAGGGCCATTGCCGAAAAGCGTCGTGATCTGCGCATGGTCATGACCTTTGAGCAGGAATATCCACAGATGCTGCAACAGCATACCGAAGGTATCGAGCGTCTGGGTTATGGCTTTGGTCCCTGTGATCATCCCCAGGCGGTGGAGCGTACCCTCGATAAACTCAGTCCCCTGCGTTATCTGGCATTGGGTCGTGCGCCGCGAAAAGTTTTGTCAGCAGCGCTGGCAAACCGGAAAATCCCCAGCATTCTGATGTCTGCCGATCCGGGAAGCTCCCGGCCAACCCTGGTCGAGGCCGTGTATCCCCGCGACTCGGCACAGGCGGAATTATGGCAGGGTAAGATCGCCGCACCGCTGCTGCAGGAACCGGTGGATTTTGCCACCTTGTTTACCATCGCCCAGGTGGATCCCAATTTTCGCAGCATGGTCAGTGGTACCGAAGCAGGATTACTTTGGTGGGTCCAGGGCTTGAGCGGCGCGCAATGGCAGGCCTGGCGACAAGCCTGGTCGGCATCGCCCTTGTCGCGCCAGGGTATTTTGTTTTTGGGCGGGCAGGAAATACCCCAAGACCTGCCGTTGCTATCGCGTTGGCAACGCCAACCCCTGCCCGCAGGGTCGCTGCTGGCCGTCGATGAAGAACGCTGGTATCCCGCCCTGGCGGCAGCTGCTCAGGCCATCCATCTGCAGGCCGCATCCGCATCCTTGCAATGGCAGGTTTATGCTGGTTCACGACCGGTGAGTGTGCATCCGGCCGTGATCGTGAATGCCGCCAGCCATCTGGACGCCGGTGCAGTGGAAGTTCTGGATCAACCGGCGCAAGTGTTGCCGCATTGGCAGGCACTGTCCGCCGACGTGATGACAGCGCGGCAGCGCGGCGATGCGACGCGGCGGGTTTTCTGGCAGGAAAGGCGTCTGGCCGGGGAGCGTCTTCCCGAGTTTTTGCAGCGGGTTTTTGACTGGTGAGCCTGCGCCGGACCCTCGAAGCACAATGGCAGGAGGGCGGCTGGCTCGCCACGAGTTTACGCCCCCTGGGTGCTCTGACGGGAAGCGTAGCGGCCTGGCGGCGCCGGCATATTCATGGACGGCCAGCGACCATCCCGAGCATTGTGGTGGGAAATCTCAGCGTCGGCGGTAGTGGTAAAACGCCGCTGGTCGCAGCGCTGGCCAGCCTGTTGAATACAGCTGGCTGGCGGGTAGCCATCATCAGTCGCGGCTATGGGGCGCAGCCCCCCCATTGGCCCTATCGGGTGCAGGCGGGCGACTCAGCGCAGCAGGCTGGAGATGAACCGCTATTACTGGCGCAGTTCCAGACGCAAGCACAAGCAGATCAGGCCGTATTCATCTGTCCTGATCGTCACCGGGCCATTGCGGCAGCCGCCGCAGAGGGCTTTGATCTGGCCTTGCTGGATGATGGTTTCCAGCACCTTGCTCTGCGCCCGACTTTGCGTTTGCTGGTCATGTCCGGAGCTCAACCCCTGGGAAACGGCCACTGCCTGCCGGCGGGTCCGTTGCGCGAATCTCCTGCCGCCCTCGCGGAGGCCGATGCCTTGTTGCTGGATGCAGCGGCTGCGGCCAGTCTGGC
>NZ_JABBOU010000033.1 GCF_018853465.1 Acidithiobacillus montserratensis | reverse complement strand
ATCCTCTCTGTAATCGATTTCTCTCATCCATGCTCAACTGCTGGTACTTGCTGCCCATCTTCCACCTCCGGCCCCTTTGGACCACAGGTGTTGCATTTCATTTTTGAGCGCGCCGACTCTTTATCCCTGTTATACAATTCTTCAAATATGCTTTCAATTACCCCATCAGAAAACAATATTTTTTTGATATGCATAGGCTTAGGTCCATGGAAATGAATTATTGCAGCCTCCAAATTAAATCCCCAATATGGTTTCCAGTTATAAATAGCAGGCAAATCACTTCTTTTATTTCTTGGGAAAAATAGCCTTAGAATGTCTTGATCAAGAATATCGCCCGCATTATTTTTAATCTCTGTTTTGGCAAAATCAATCAACTCAAAATAAATACTCCTCATGTGCTCCAAATTCATGAGCAGAACGCCTGATTTCATATCATTATCATAGTCATCTTGCGACATTTGAGGGGCCGCCAAAAAATTATTTATCTTATTGAGCTCGCTATTAAAAGACAATCCAGAATTGAAAATAATATCAGTATCCGCATACAATGCATAATGATCACCTGTTATTACAGGAATCTCAAATCTTAAAAAAGCGCCCAATGCTATGTTATAGACTATCTCGTTATTTTTATATTTACGATATAACTCATTTTGCAGCGAGGATGTGTGATAAATTACATTAACACCCTCCCTCTCTAAAGCTTCCGTAACATCATCTTGGGTGCCTGTATATAACAAGTTAGGCTGAAGTGTAGTATACTTTTTACAAGACCTTACAGCCACTTTGGCCATTGTCAACCAGTCATGATTATGCCTATTTTTTGTACCTTGTGACAAACAGAAGTACCAGTTTTTAATGCTGCTCATATATCCTCCATACGTTTCAATTAAGGTTTTACATTTTGCAATAACACTATAAATTTTTTAACAAAATAATTATGGGCAATACGTTATTGCATCTCTCAAATAGAGAAATCTTCCCGATCCTTGGTCAGGTTCGGGCTGTAGTATGGGTCCAGTTTCAGGGCGTCGCCCCATTTGGACTGCATGAATTCGACTTCCTTGCGGAAGCGTGTCTGTTTTTCCGGGGTGTCTTCGCTGCCACGGCTGATGGATTCGTGGTGGTAGAGCTCGGCGTAGGGTGTCCACAGGTTGCGGTAGCCCGCCTCGCGTACCTTCAGGCAGAAATCGACGTCGTTGAAGGCGACCTTGAGGTTGTCTTCGTCGAGTCCCTCCACCTGCTCGTAAACCTCACGGCGCACCAGCAGGCAGGCGGCGGTTACGGCGGAAAAGTTCTGGGTGACGATCAAGCGCGCAAAATAACCGGGTGAGTCCCGCTTTGAGTGTTTGTGCGAATGGTTGGCAACGCCGCCTATGCCCAGAATCACGCCGCCATGCTGTAAGGTGTCATTGCTGTAATACAGCTTTGCACCTACGCAGCCAATCTCTTTCCGGCTGACTTGACGCACCATTTCGGTGAGCCAGTCTGGGCTGATGACTTCTACATCGTTGTTAACGAGGCCAATCAGGCTACCCTGAGCATGCTGCACCCCGAAATTATTGATGGCGGAGTAATTGAAGGGGTGATCGTAACGGATGACCTTGACGCGCTTATCTTCCTGCTGGATGGCTTCAAACCATGCGAGGGTTTCCGGCTCTACACTGCCATTATCCAGAATAATGATCTCGTAATTTTGGTAGGTGCTTTTGTCGAGTATACTGCGCACGGCAACTTCCGTGATGGTTTTCCTGTCGCGCGTAGGGATGAGCAGGCTGACCAGCGGTGGGTTTTCTGGAATAGGCCATAAGGCGCGATAGGTGTTAGGTACCAGACCGGCTACCACCTCAATGCCTTGCGGACCGTTTTCCATAAAATGATCCTTGAGTGCCCGGATACCGGCATCAGTGGTATAACTTTTCTCTCCCGAGGCGAGAGCGGTTGAGCCTTCTACGGTGCGCCAATGGTAAAGCACCCGTGGGATGTGGATGATTTGGTCATGGCCTACATGCGGCAAGCAACGCAGCAGCAGGTCTTGATCCTGGCTGCCCTCCACACCGGGACGGAAACCGCCAACACGGCCTAAGAGGTCGCGACGATAGACACCAAGGTGGGATACATAGTTTTGGGAATAGAACAGGTCCGGATTCCAGTCGCTCTTAAAGTGGGGGTCAAATCGCTGACCTTTGGCATCGAGCTTATCTTCGTCGCTATAGACAATCTGTGCATCTGGATTTTCATGGATGGCGAGTGCCATGAAATACAGTGCATACTCAGGCAGGGCATCATCGTGATCTAAAAGCGCGATATATTCACCGGTAGCGATGTCGAGGGCGCTGTTGGAGGCGCGGGAGATATGCCCATTTTCCTGACGATAGACCACGCGGATGCGGTTATCCAAGTGCTCATATTCCCGCAAAACCTCGCGCACACGGTCCAGGGAGGAATTATCATCGGCTATGCACAGTTCCCAGTGCGGATAGGACTGGGCCAGCACGGAGTCGATGCAGGCGCGCAGGTAGATTTCTGGTGTATTGTAAACCGGCATAACAAAAGAGATGGTCGGCTTGTTTGCCATACGCTCCAACGTGGCCTGAACAGTTTCTGGTGTAGGCAGGCTGGCGGCTTCAACAGTTTCGATCCACTCTTCATAGGCAATGGTGCCGGGGCGGCTGATGTAGCTTTCGTTATAGCGGCTGAGAAGATGTTCGAGTGGCTGTTGTTTTACAGCCTTGGCACCAGAAACGATAAGATGCCATGCATCATCCGTGTTCATTTCGGCCAAATCTGGATCATGGCTAATAAGCCGTTGCAGCATGTCGTTTTTAGCCTGATCTTCGCTGATCTTGTCGAAACACAGAGTTTCGATCGAGAAGGTACCTTCTGTTTCCTTCGGGTCAAAACGAATGTTGTGAGCAACCTTGGCGAGCCTGAAGATGCGGCGCGATAAATGGCCATTCTCCGTAGGAATGGGCAAGGCATCGGTTTCGTTGAAGCCAGCGTCGGTGTCGAAATAGAACTTTGCATAGGAACGCTTATGCGAACTATGCATACAGAGTTGGACTTCGTACCACGATGGCGATAAGTGAGTTTTGTCGATGAATTCTAGCAGAAAATATGGATCTTCACCTTGGGAGAGCCACTGGATAATATCCGACGCACTTTTTACAATCTGATGATATGGTTTAAGTTTGCAAAGATTATTGTCAATAAATACATAATCGTGTGGGATACAATCTTTAACATCGGTTGATGTAAGGCATTTATCCGTCAGCGCCATATTCAATTGGATAAACCGCCCCATCTCCGGCCATTCTTTCAGGGCTTGACTATAAATTTGCAGCGCTTCGTCATACCTCTTTTGACGAAATAAATCGTTGCCTCGCGCAATTAGTGGTTGCATTGTATATTCCGTCCATTATTAATAGTGGGAACCTCGGCACAAGGTATCGCGGGCCTGGAAGTAGTAATTGCGGTTGGTGATAGCCAGTAATAGCGCGTCGCCTTTGATGTCACAGACCAGCCGCAGGGTTTTCTGGTTGGGCCTTTCCCCATCGGGCAGGGCCACAAAAGCTTTAGCAGAAGACTTGCGGGCCTAGGGTCACAGGCGGGAACCGGTGCCAATAGTTAGAATGACGGGTACGATGCTCATCACCAGTATCCTCATTTGCGGTCGTGCATCTGAACTATTCACATTATTCCTCGCGCTTGCTCTACACCTGCATGGAGCATATCCAGCATACAAAAAATAAATAACAAATAAGCATAGCAAGAAATATGCCTATATTATTTTTCTTACCAATTAAAAATACATCAATAAAAGCAAACCATTATAAACTAACCAAAATAAAACGGGCCATTTGTGTGTTTAATTTGGTAACCACAAGTAAACATTGCGTTTACTGTTTGCGCTCTATTTCATGAGATAGCAAATTGATAAATATCCAACTTCACAGCAATTGCAGAAGATGTTATTGTCATCCGACCTATCGATACCGGAATTAGCCAAACAGGAAGGCATTTCAGATGTGACCCTGTACCATTGGCGGAGGCAGGCGATAGCGAGTGGAACGATGAGTGTAGTGAACAAGAAAATAGCAGAAGGTTGGTCTGTCGAGACCAAATTGGCTGCGGTTGTGGAAACAGGCTCCCTGTTAGATCCTTTTGGTATCTACTGCTTGTCGAATGGTAACGATTTCTCCCCGCGTACGCGCAGCCTCTTGTCGTTGCAAAAGTATAGCTCTTTCCTCTTCAAGCCGGTTGCAGGTTTCTTGAAGTGCGGCCAATTGAGCGTCTTTTTCCTGATTATTTACAAGCCAAGTTTCCATCTCTTCCTGCAAGGCAAGGTATGCCTCAAGTATCTGGTCATTTTCCTGTTTTACAGACAGCTTAGCTTGATCAAGGCTGTCCAGATCTATTTGCAGTCGCTTTGTCAACTGCTGCTGCTCTACCAATTGATTTTGTGCATCTTGCACCAGCGCCAAGCGCTCACCAGCAAGTGCTCTTTGCTCATAAAGGTGCTGCCGATGGAGTGCGATTTCTTCCTGAATTGCCTCGTTTTGCTGCGAGATTACGACTTTCTCTTCTTCAAATTTTTCACAGGCTTTCTGTAACTCTGCAAGGCGCGTCTCATTTTCGTAACTTTCAAGGGTTTGCTGCTCTATTTTTTCTTGGAGCGCACGGATACTACAAAGAAGTTCTTCATTTTTTTGCTCTAGAGAAGTCTTGACTAGATCGATCGCATCCAACTCCGTTTGCAATTGCTTTGACTGCTGTTGTTGTTCCGCTAAATCGGCTTGCGATTCCTCCAACCAAGCTAAAAGCTCAGCGGCCAATGTCTCTTGTTCTTCTCGCTGATGCAAAGCGATGATTCTTTCTTTTTCAAGCAATAAGCAGGTATCTTGCGGCTTGGAAAAGCGCTCGTCTTTTTCATTTCCTTCCAGAACCCGCCTTTCCATCTCCTCCTGCAGCGCGAGAAGATGCTGGACCGTTTCTTCGTTTTCCGCCTCCAAATCTGTCTTGGTCTGCTGGAGTGCGTCTACCTCTTCCTGACGTTGTGAAACCAGTCTTGCCTGCTCGTCTCGCTCTTGCTGCAGGGTAGTCAGTTCGGCCTCGCGCTGGATGGCCAACTCTGCCAAGCTATCCCGCTCCTGCTGTAGGACAGCCTGCTCCATCCTCGCAACTTCTTGTTCTCGCAACAGCCCCGCCTTTTCCTCATGAAGTTGCGATTTGTCTAGCTCCAGCCCTGCAATCCGCGCCTCGTCTTCCTTATGCGCTTCAATCAGTGCGACCATCTCCTCCTGCAGCGCGAGAAGATGCTGGACCGTTTCTTCGTTTTCCTTGCGAGCGCTTGCCCCGACCTGGATGGAAGTGAGGATATCGAGCTGAAGCTGGGCAGCCAGCCGTTCACTTCTCACTGCAGCCCGCCGCAGCCTGGCATTCTCCTGCATGAATGCCTGGGCGGCTAATGTCCCTACTTCCTTGAGAGTGGGAAACTGCTCTCTGGCCAACAGATCAAGCGTAGAATGCGAAAGCTGCCCCATGCGTCCTTGGCGCGGTGGAAAGGCAGGCGAAAATTCCTCAGCATCCAGTGAAAGATTGGGGTTGTATGCGGGATCCAGAAACAGTTTTCCACCCCAGCGCGCATGATAGGTGGCGGTTTCCATCGCAAGGCGCGGGCTTTGATGGATGGCGGCATCCAGGCCACGGCTGGCACTTTCGTGATGGAGGAGTTCGGCATAGGGCGTCCAGATATTGGCATAGCCCAGCTCCTGAACCCGTAAACAAAGATCGATGTCTCCCAGGCTGACGGGAAAGGCTTCGTCAAAACCCGATGCCTGCTCGAAAATGCTGCGCCGCAGGAGGATGCAGGCACCCGTCACGGCGCTGAAACGCTGATGCAGCACCGCTCGGCCAAAATAGCCGGTTTCGCCACGGGTAAGGCCCTTATGTATATGGTCGGCATTGCCGTGCCGACCGGTAATGACCCCGGCATGCTGCAGTCGCCCGTCGGGATACCACAACCGGGCACCCACGATACCCACATGCTCCTGCATCGCAAAGGAGACCATTTCCTCCAGCCAGTCGGACGTGAGTACCTCGGTGTCATTATTCAAAAAGCAGAGATACTCGCCCTCGGCTTTTTCTGCGGCAAAATTATTCAGTGTGGAATAGTTGAAGGGTATATCCAGTCGTTCCACGCGCACATTCTGCTGCCCAAGCTGCTGCAGCAAGGACAAGGTCGCAGCATCTGTGCTGCCATTGTCCACGATCAGGATTTCGTAGTTGCTGTAGGTGCTTTTTTCACGGATGGAGGTTACACATTGCTTTAATAAATCCGCACGATCCCGGGTGGGGATGATGATGCTGACTTTCGGTTGCGGTTCGACACGCCCAAAAATCACGCGATTGCAGCTGGGCAGATCCGGTGCGGCAAACACTTGCGCCGCAATCTTGCGACGGGCCAGATGCTCGGCGACGATCTCTTGTGCGGCACCATTCCGGGCACCGATTGCGGGCGCTTCTGTGCACTGGCGCCGATGCAGCAAAATGCGGGGAATATGAATGATCTGTGACCCAGGCACTTGCTCCAAGATACGCAGGCTGGCATCCCAGAAAAGCAGGTCTTCGGGCAGGGCGCGAAATCCTCCCATACTTCGCAGCATCTCGGTGTCAAAAACACATGCCCCGCCCGTAAGGTTCTGGGCAAGATGCAGATAATAATCAAAATCCGGCTTGAAATAAGGCGCCGAGCGCTGGCCGACCTCATCCAATTGGTCTTCATCGCCGTAGAACAGTTTGGCGTCCGGCGCATCGGTAACGGCTTGCGCGATATGCCAAAGGGCCATTTCAGGGAGTTGGTCGGCGGGGTTCAGACACAAGACAATGCGCCCTACAGCTTGCTTCAACCCCTCGTTCAGGCTGACCTGCAAACTATCCGTGGCAGTATCCGCTGAAACCACTGTGATGCGGGCATCACCCGTAGCATGTTCATCCACTTTTTTACGGAGCGCTTCTTCAGTAGCAGTGGCACCCTCTACCAAGAGGAGTTCCCAGTGACTATAGATTTGATGTTTGACTGAATGAATACATGCGTCCAAATGCTCCAGATCTGCGCCAGATATGGGCAGCACTATAGAGATCACGGCGGATTTGTCGGAATAGGGTAACTTACTGAAAATATCGTTGATATCTTGTGCTGCAAGTGATTCGTACTGGTGAATCCATGCTTGATAGGTATGGGGTTGCGGAATGGCCGTATCATCGTGGCTGCGTGACGGAGCAAATGATTGCGCATCCTGTGCATTGAACAGGTTCAGCAGGGCATTTTTCAGCGTTATCTGTGACTTGTGACGATCTTTATATTCCTCGGAACGCTTGATTTCTCCAATAATATCCTTACGCTTTCCAGTCTGGATTTTGGCGAGATAATGCTGCCAGCCTGTCGGGTCAGGTGAGCGTCCCAACAGTCTTTGGTAGACCGCATCAATGTAATCTTCGTCCGATAAGCCCTGGAGGTCAGCCAGGTTTCTGGAGCGTTTGGCTTCTTCGGAATAGTAAACATCTCTCAGAATCGAAACCCTGGGATAGCCGCTGATCAGTTGCTTGAGGTGGGTTACCATCCCAACCGTGTCAATTGCTCGATCCAATAGGGACAGATACGCTTGCTTCAAGAAGGCTTCATCAGATAGGCACATCAAATCCGTCAGGTTCATGGCATCCCCCTGGATATGATCATCTTACAGTTCATTGATCTTCAACCTATATTCTTCGCTGGAAAGAAGATTCTGATAGAGCATGTCCGCACTGGCCAATTGAAGCTGATCATGGATGACATCTTCGTTTTCCGGTTCGCGGCCCAGCACAGCCAGATAAGCCTGTCGGATAATTTCGGAGGTCAGCGGATTTATGCTTGTAGCTGCCTGCTCGACCCGTCGTTGATATTCTTCCGATGACAACAAGCTTTGATAGAGGACCAGCAAACTCTCTTGCTGCAGACAATTACTGATCACCTGATCATCTTCTGGTTCTCTGCCTAGCACGGACAAATAGGCCTGACGTACAGCTTCTGGAGTGACTGGAAGCGGCTTGACTGAAGGCTGCTCGTTGAGCAACCGATACTCTTCTGAAGAAAGCAGATCCTGATACAGTGCTACAAAATGCCCGAGTGACCTCTTTTCCTCAATGATCTCCTGATTTTCAGGATCCCGCCTGAGCACGGCTTGATAGGCCTGGCGGATAAGCTCATCAGTCAGCGGCAACGACTCAGGCCGGCTCTCCAATGCTTGCTGCATCATAATCAACTGTTCTTGTACTTGTTCAAGTTGAACCGTGAGTTCACTTTGCAGAAGTCGATACTCCTGCTCAGCCGCTTGCCGCAGGGCTTGCTCGCGCTGCTGGGCTGCTTCACGCTCGCCATGCAGTTGTTGGCGAAGTAGATCGAGTTCTTGTTTCACCTGCACGTCGCGAGCGGCAATGTCGCGCTGCACTTGCTCAACGCGCTCTAATTCTTTTTTATGTAAGGCAGCAATTTGTTCGTTCAACACTCTTTCACGAGTAAGGAGTTCCTGCTGGGCAGCCACCAATTGATCTTGTAAGGCTTCAATTTTGGCGTTTGCCACACTTTCTAAGCGTTCCTGTTCCCGTTCAGTTTCCTGACGCAAGGTATCTTCACGATTTTGTGCCTGTTTGCGCTCAATTTCCAGCCGCAGACGCAACTGGTTGATTTCTTTCTCCCGCACCGAGCCATCCACACGCCGCCAGAGCCAATGTTGATCACGCTGTTGCCCCCTCACTAAAGTCTCCAGGCCGGTAATTTCTTTGTGGGGCCTGCATTCAGGCGATTTAGCCAGCTGAAAAATGACCGACTCCTTGCTAAATCCCTGAGCCAACCGCCCCAGGTAATAAGCCATGCCCTGCGTATCGGGATCATGTTGCAGCAGGTTGCGATATGCCTCAGTGACAAACTCAGAGTCATCCAGAGCAAACAGTTCGGTGATGTGGGTAATATCGGGCATGGTAGCACCTTAAATGTGATAACTGCTTAAAAACTCAGACTCAACCAAACACAAGACGGAGCATGTCAAAACGAAACTCCTTCCGGACGAAAAGCAAAAAAACTGCGAAGACCATCTTGGCGGGGCTCGTCCAGCATAACCCTCCTATAGCAGCAGTTGAGTGAAAAGATATCGCCCTGGTCGAAACTATTAATGTAAGTAGTGGATTTCATGTTTATTCACCTGTAACCACGCTAATCCATGACGGGACGGAAGGTACTCCAGAGGATTGCCAGTACTGTACACCGTCTATATCTGTATCCACCAACACAAAGTTATGTCGGGAATAAAATTCCCTACTGCTCGCATTGCGACCAGAATCTTTCGAGAGAGCGGAAATCGATGTGCAACCAACATTTCTTTGTGTCTCTAAAACCTGATGCAAAAGAGCCGTTTCGATACCTAACCCAAACACCCTACAAGATAGCACAAACTGCAGCAATTTATTTGCAGAGACCACTGCAACAGAAGTTAAACCATGGTTAGCCAACCTATCGCTCACGCTGGCAACAAACAAGCACCCGCTTTCCTGAAACAAGGAAGACAGTTCAGATTCTGTCCATCGCTTTCCAGTTGTATTGAATTGATTGGTTTTATTAAGCAACTCAAAAGCTCGCGCATAATTTGAATGATCGGCCCCTCTAATTATATTGATACGCACCTGCAAATTTAGGGATTGCAAATAAGTATCACGATCCATGTTTTGTGAAATTTTGTCTCTTTCTACTTTTGCCTTGAGCAGCACAGTACGCTGCTCACTTTCTTTAGTAAATGTCGCCGATTGTGTTTGTGGCGAGTGCAATAAGACATTCCGCCAATGCTGCTGCGGGACAGTGAGCGTTCTTATCTCTGGGAAAGCCTGCTTTACTTCCTCTATTTCTAAAGGGTTATCATCAATAAATAGAGTATTAGATGGAAGAATATTAGCTTCTGCCATAATCTGAGCAATATTTGAAGATTTGGATTCCCAATTTATCTTTATACTGAAAAAATCTTCCGGTGTGATTTTCGCACCCCAAATTTTCCTAAAACTATTTAATGTCTGAGTCTCATCATTTTTACTACTGATAGCAAGAACAATCCCCCGCCGTTTGCACTCAAGCAAAGCTTCAATATAACCAATAGGCCATCCTTCCGTGTGAGCCCAAGGTATGATTTCATCTTCTTCTGCTGGAATACCATTCCAAAATGTATTATCCAAATCGGTAACAATTAATTTAACAGGTAGAACTGCTTTAATAGTTTCCAGCGCGTTAACAATGCGTTGCAATATTGCCTTATAAAATTTAAGACTTTGCTGATTGCCAGAATTTCCAGCATGGGTAAAATGCTGCTTATAACTATCCGCGCTCTCACCACATCCATAATATGCTAATATATCATTTACCTCCACATAATAAGCGTTTGGATATTTCTGCAATATTTTTTGCATTGAGTCATTAATATTTCTAACTAAGCGGTATATGCTTTCAGATCTGTTTGCCGAAAAAAATCCACGCGTCGTCTGGGGTGGCTCTATAAAAGACAAAAAGAAAAGGGGGTTCTTTGTACCATAATGACTCATTATATTTTTAATAAGGTCATCGAGAAAGCCATCCACTTTTATTGACATTTGATCGATTGAAGTGGTTATATAGGAAATATCACCTCGCTCTAAGCCGTCTACTGATTTAAGAATATGTCGCAGCGTTAAGTGAACAACAAGACCATCAATATTGCTGGAATCAAAATCAGGGAAGACATTATCATTCCATGACTCCCAAAGATAATGCTGCACTAACATATTTTTAGAAATACCTGCATCCACCAAACTTTCAGCACCACAGGTGCCTAAAACTATCAATCTCGGATTAAGTTCATATTTATTAGGATATAAATCACATGGCACCAAAGAACAGTCAATTAATTTCATGATTTTCCCCAACACCTAGAAATGTTAAAATATTTTTAGCATCCTGTTTCCAGCTCGAATAAGATATCGCTTCAGAAAATGGATGCCTGCCACGTTGAAATAATTTAATCCAGTCACTTATGGCTTTTACAATAGAATCAGCGTCCTTATTATCAATAAAATAAAATGCGTTTTCACCCGCTACCTCTCGAAATACCGCAATCTCTCGAGCAATGATAGGTAATTTGTATTGGGCCGCTTCTATGAGAGGCAAGCCAAAACCTTCTCCGTAGGAGGCAGCAATCAAGCATGTGCTTGCTGTGTATAACATCTCAAGATATTCGTCGCTAATTCCTTCAAACCAAAACAAGCGTTTTTTCTGTTCTGGATGTGTTCGCAACCGGTGGGCTAACCTATCAACTTCCCACCCTTGTTTCCCAACAATAATTAGATTTATATCAAAACCTAATCCCCAAAGTTTTTCAAAGGCATCGATGACCTGAGCATGTGCCTTTCGGGGTTCAACGGTACCGACCATGAGAAAACTAATGCGGTTACGATACAAATTAAGTTGTTCTATAGCATCAGACGGAAGCCCTTTACTCAGAGATGGGCTAGTCATGTCAACACCATTATGAGACCAATTAATGGTAAAACTCTGCAGCTTTGTTTGATCCGAGTTATCTATAATCCAATTTTGCAAATCCTCAGCGGTAGTCCTAGAAACACATACCGCCCCGTCGCATTGAGTAATTACTGTTAACCACTGACTAAAATTTTCTTTGGCACCTTTCCCGAAATATTCTGGCATACTCACACAAAGTAGATCATGCACAAGAAACTGTACTTGAACGCCATTCCGCCGCAAGTCCTGATAAAATTCCTGCTGCGCTATCTGTACCTGGGGTTGTAAGTCAAGCCCGAAAAAAATATCTCCTGGGCGATACTCAATGGCCTCATCTCCCATGGTATTATTGTGAATTCCGAGGAACCTTGCCGTAAATTGACGTGCATAACAGTAGGTTCTATTTACAGTGGCATAGACAGGTTCAATCCGGTAGCAACCAATCGGCGGGTTGAACAACCATTCATGTAGAATACTGCGTACTACCCGTTGAATGCCGCTTCTAGCGTCGTGCTGTACTAGTTCTGAAATATCAACCAAAATTTGTTTTGGTACCTCAAAAAGTTCACTGCTATTTTTTTCGTTTTGTGACAGACAACAGGATACATTGATGCGATCAGCAGCATTGCTTACCTTAAGTACTTTTGATAGGGCAGTTATCAGAAAGTCTTCGTCTAAGGACGGACTAAAATCTTTGTTTAGACTAGAGGTATTCGTATGAAGCGTTTCCCATGCAGCAATCGCTCTTTTGGCCGTGGAATCCCAGCTAAAACTTTTTGCTTGTTGCAAACTGTGCTCACATAATTGTTTGTGAAAAAATTTATCTTGCAACACCTGTGTCAGCTTTGCTGTTATGGAGGCAATATCAAAAGGATCAAACAATGCTTCTTCAAGGCCAATCACCTCTGGTATACTGGTACAATTCGAACCAATCACAGGAGCACCACAAGACATCGCTTCAAGCGCAGGTAATCCAAACCCTTCATGCCATGAAGGGAAGACGAAGAGATAACAAAGGTTGTAAAGCTGCACGAGATCCTCGTCACTGACATAGTCAGTAAAAACCAGCTCGCCATCTTCTAGCCCACATGAATTCGCCTTGTAAATCAATTTAGTAGCATTGCATTCAGGCATTCCACCTGCAAAAACTAGTTGATATTTGTTGCGAAGCACGGCTGGTAGCGAAGCGTATGCAGAAATTAAACGAAGTAGATTTTTTCGCTCGTCAGAAGGACCTGCATAAAGTATAAAAGAACGAGTGATTCCAAATCTATCATATAGCTTACTCGCTATTTCCTTGTTAATTTTTTGCGGTTGAAAACATGAGTCAACAGCTTCCAGTGTATTAACAAAGAATTTTTCTGGTTTGGAAAGATATTGCTTTCCTTCTTGTAGTGAAGATTCAGATATTGCTAAATAAAGCGACGCTTTTCTAAGCGATTCGATCTTATCTAAATAGTAACGCTCAAAACTCGGGTCAGGTTTAAGGTAATCGTCTGGGTTTAATAAGGGAATAAGATCATGGAGTGTAACACTGACCGGAGTCTTTTGATCAAAACGTTTAATGCTGGTTACTGCATCATCTCCATAGCCTTCAAATAGGCTGCAAATATGAATCACATCAGGCTTTAGCGCCTTTAAAAATGCTTCACGCATTATTTCGGCAACTTCACGGCGCGTATCATTAGCTATTTGCTCTTCCTTTACAGGTCCAGGTGCATTCCATACACGGACATTATCCTGTGGTAGAAGCCCGTAGAAAGCCTCACGAATTGGTTGAATGGTTTCGGGGAAGAGCGCCGAAAGCGCAAGGATAATATCGTGTTGACCCCGATTGCGGATTACTGCTCGGACAAAGGACATCGTGTATCTTCCTATGCCTCTAAAACGACTACCTGTTTGGGCACCCTGCATATCTATTACAACCCGCATTAATTCCCTCCTTTCCTTGTCTGTTGTATTTTATTATCGAGTGCCTGATAGATACGCATAACATGCGGGGTTAACTGATCAATATTTGGACTACCAACCCTCTTCGAGTCACTATTTTTTTTCAACCTTTGCCGAAATTCTTCCGATGACAGTAAGCGCAGGTAGAGTGCCTCCCTATCCCCAATCTGGATGCAATCGTTAACTACTTTTTCTGTTTCTGGCTCTCTTCCAAGGATCATTATATATGCCTGCTTGACAACTTCTGCATTCAAACCTTTTTTTATTTGCCAATTATATTCATCGGACGAAAGCAGAATCTGATATAACGTTCCAACATCTGAAGTGCATTGTAAATATTGATTGACAACCTTTTCATTTTCCGGCTCTCTTCCTAGCACCGATAGATAAGCAAGCCGCACACTATCACGCGTCATTATTGGCTTATCCTCGATTTTGTTGGCCTTAGATTGTTCTGCTGCCAAGGCCTCACGAAGTAATTGAATTTCTCGTTTTGTTCTTGTTGAACGGATTACCCACCCCCAAAACCAGTGCTGGGCACGACGTTCAGTCTTGATTAAAGCCTCCAGCCCTAGAATCTCATGGTGGGGTCTGCATTCTGCAGATTGCGATAATTGTAAGATAACTGAATCCTTGCTATGTCCTTGAGCCAACCTACCTAGGTAGTAATTCATACCTTGCAAATCGGGATCATGCTGTAGCAGATTACGATAAGCTTCAGCAATAAACTTGGGCCCATCTAGCGCGAAAAGTTCAGTTATATGTTGGATAGGCATAAGCTATCTCTTATCCTAAGCCGTGCTTCAATTTGCCTTGACCCTGCTAATAGCAACCCCTGAAATTGCTAGAGCAAATAGCGTCATAGCAATCAACACAAAAACCGTATAATCCAAGTGATAATAGCTCGGTACGGCTGAACCAAAATATCCATGATGAAAATAATCTACGGCATCAATCAGCGGAAAATACAAGAGATAATCACGATAAGGCTCAGGTATAGTAAACGTTGGTATAAATATTCCACTGAATGGCAACATTAGGTAAAGAATAATATGTGAGGTTTTTTCAATAGTTTCGCTCAGTTCTGCCAAGCCCGCCATAATCAGCACAAATCCAAAGGAAAACCAAATAATTAACAGGTATCCTATTGCCATGGTCAGGACGTTTGCAGGAAAATGACAAATCCCCACCACAATAAAAATCGGAAACAGAAACAAGAACACAGCCATCGCACTGGCAAACTCCAACAGGATACGCGAGTAGATGATATCCATAGGCCGGATGGGCTGGTGATGCAATAAAGCACGATTGATATTCAGTGCTCCCGTAACTCTGCCCGTACCATTTCGCCAGAATAACAACGTGGGATAACTGACAGCCATCCATTCAGCAACACTGATTCCATACGGATAGCCAACTTCAATGAACGAAAAAATAATCATCACGCCTACCACAAACATGGCAGGCTCGGCAATCATCCATAGCATTCCCAGCCCTTCGCGGCCAAAGCGGGTGACCGTTTCCCGCAGCATCAGCGCCCAGATGACCCGCAGTTGCAGGCGGAGCTGATACCAGAAGGTTTCCTGACCGGCCTTAGCGTTCATGGTGCTCCTTGACCCCGGCGTAGAGAATGCTCGACACCCCCCAGATCATCAGCGAGACGATCAATACGGCCAGAATATCCTCAAAGCGCTTGGGCTCCTGGGGCGCATCGGGCAGGTTGGGGCGGCTGATAGTTTCCAGATACAGTTCCTGCTTTTGGGCGGTCATCCGCGCCTGTTCCAGGGAGGTGACGGCCGCTTCCAGCAGTTTTTGCGCGAGGAGCTGGTTGACGGTCAGGCGTTCAAATTCAATATCCTTGCTGGCCAGAGATTGGCGGTCACCGGTGACTTTGGCCTGTTCGGCGGCGATCTGCCCTTGCAGGGCCTGGATGCTGCTTTTCAGAACAGGAATCTGGGGGTTGGCAGGGGCATGGGCCATGATGGAAGACAGTTCGGTCTGCTGGGTGATGAGCTGATCCTGCAAGCGGCTGACCATACCCAATTGCAGGCTGCTTTGCGCGGGCGGGCTGAATACCCGGTGATTGTTGCGGTACTCGGCCAGGGCCAGGGTCGCATCGCGCAGGGAACGTTTGGCCTGTTCCACGTCCTGCTTGGCATAAAATACTGCACGACTGCGGGCAGTGGCATTGAGCTGGTTGACGATATCCTGACTTTTCTTCAGGAGAAAATCGTTGATTTTCTGGGCGTCTTTGGCGGTATAAGCGCGCACCTTCAGCTCACTGATGCCATTGCTGCTGTCCAGGGTATCCGCCACCATGCTCTGGTAGTAACGCCATAAGCGCACATAGGAGGTATAGGGATAAAACACCCCGCCGAAGCGGTTGAATATATCAATCTCGCTGTTCCCGTAAATCTGCTTGAGGGGATAGAGCTTGTTGACGGACATCATGCCGTCCCAGGAGGCAATGAAAGAACTGATGGTTTGCGCAGCGCTGGTGGAATTACTGCCCCCCAGATTACTGAGCAGAGACGCCAACCCACTACTACTGACCCGCTGGTTGGGGCTGTACACCACAAAGCGGGCTTCGCTGATATATACAGGTGAGGCAATCAGACCGAAGTACAGGATAGACAGGCCCGTAGGAACCAAAACGATCCAGATGAAGAGCTTGTTGAGCTTTTTGATGCGATTCCAGAGGGACTTCAGCACGCAGCGGATTCCTGTGTAAAATTGCAATAATTAACTAACATCAGCATTCCGCCATCGCGGAGCGCAAACCAAGATGCTCTACAAAAGGCTCAAAATCCCTGTCACTGTAGAGCAGCGATAAATCATCTTCCATGCAGCGCGTGGCGATGATCGTATTGATGGTTTTTCGAATCGTCACCCCTTGCGCCCTCAACGCCCGAAAGTTTCGGGCTGCTTGCAGGGCAATATCCTTCCCACCAAGCACTATGATATCCAACGAGGTTAGCAGTTTTCTGGCCAAATTGAAGTCTTTCTCACTGCGAAAGCCCTGCAGAACCTCTGCCAGAATCAGATCCCCAAGCCCCAGCGGCTCGCTGCTCAACAGGCTGTCAAGCCGCTCGCTTTGCGGGGTTGTAGTGCCTCTGAAAAAATCAATCCAAACGCTGGAATCGACCACAATCACTGGTCGCTTCTCATGGCATTCAGGTCACCGTCCCAGGGCAGCTTGCCCCGGAAACGGCGCAGTTGTTCTTGTTGCCGTAGCCTCAACAACGTGCGCAAGCCCATTTCCACAGTCTCTTTCTTGGTCTTCAAGCCGGTCAGCCGGAGAGCATCGCTCATTAATTGGTCATCGATTTCTATATTGGTGCGCATAATATGTACCAGTTATGTGTCTAGTACACAATTTAGCGCCTTGACAGCCGACTGTAAAGCCGTTGGCTATGGCGTTTTTAATACGAGTATAGAGGGGCTTCAGCACGCAGCGGGTTCCTTGTGTATGGGAATGTTCAGATTGTAGGGGCAGTTAGCGCCTCAGCGCGACCATAGATGTCATCAAAACGGACAATATCGTCTTCGCCCAGGTAGGCACCGCTTTGCACTTCGATGAGCACCAGATCGATCATGCCCGGATTTTCCAGACGATGATGACAGCCCGCCGGGATATAAGTGGACTGATTGGTCATGATGAGCTTTTCTTCGTGGCCGTTGACGATGCGGGCGGTGCCGGACACCACAATCCAGTGTTCGCTGCGGTGGTGGTGCATCTGCAGGGAGAGTTTTTCGCCCTTTTTGACGACAATGCGCTTGATCTTGAAGTGTTCGCCTTCTTCCAGGGTGGTGTAAGTGCCCCAGGGACGATGAACCGTGGTGTGCAGATCGACAGTGCTGTGCTTGCGGGATTTGAGGCGCTCGACAATGGTTTTGACTTCCTGATCGCGACTGCGGTCGGCCACCAGCAGGGCATCGGGGGTGTCCACAATCAGAATGTCCTGTAGGCCGAGGACGGCGGTGAGGCGGTCGGGGCTTTGCACCACACAGTTCCGGGTGTCCACCAGCACACAATCGGGGGCGTGGACCTGATTGCCGTCGGCATCCTTGGCGATCAGAGAACCGTAGCCACTCCAGGCGCCCAGATCATTCCAGTCAAAGCCCGCTTCGACCACAGCCACATTGGGGGCTTTTTCCATCACCGCGTAGTCAATGGAAATATCCGGCGCTTCCTTGAACGCACTGCCAAGCTCCCAGGTGTCGCCGTTGCGGCTGGCACCGTCCATGGCGCTTTGCACGGCTTCCAGCACTTCTGGGGCATAGGCTTGCAGGGCGCTGAGCAGACTATCGGCGCGCATGCAGAACATGCCCGAGTTCCAGAGATAATGACCGCTGTCGAGGTAATCCTGAGCGGTAGATTGATCGGGTTTTTCGACAAAGCGGGCGACCTGATAGCCTCCCTCCAGCGCAGCCCCCTTCTGGATATAGCCGTAGCCAGTTTCCGGCGCAGTCGGCGTGATGCCAAAGGTGACCAGATAGCCTTGCTGGGCGAGATCCGCCGCCTTTTGGACGGCTGCGGCAAACTGGGTCTGGTCTTGGATGAGATGATCGGAGGGCAGCACCAGCAGAATGCTGTCCGGCCCGGCGACTTCCTGCGCCCAGAGGGCGGCGGCGGCCATGGCGGGGGTGGTGTTGCGTCCGGCGGGTTCGAGCAGGTAGTGGACATTATGGACCGTCTGACCGTGAATCCGGGCACATTCGGCAAAGGTGTCGCGGGTCAGGAAGTAGTAATCGCGGTTAGTAACGGTCAGCAGGGGGGCATCGCCCTTGATGTCAATGACCCGGCGCAGGGTTTTCTGGATGAGACTTTCGCCGTCGGGCAGGGTCACAAAGGGCTTGGGGAAAGACTTGCGCGACAAGGGCCAGAGGCGGGAACCGGTGCCACCGGAAAGAATGACGGGTACGATGCGCATCATCTGTGTCCTCATTTGCGGTTAAATCTGCGGTGGATGACCAAAGCATTCTTGTTCGGGTCATAGTGCATGAAACAACGCCGATAATGCAAGTTTATGGGCTGGGTTTCCCTACCTGCCAGAGCAGGTCTTGCCATTGGGGCAGAATTTTTTCGGGCAGGTAGCGGGCGCTTTGGGTGGCGCCAGCGGCGCGGAGCTCAGCCTGTATGGCACTGGCGTCCTCATGGTAAATCATCTGCCGCAGCGTCTGGACCAGACTGCCCGTATCGTAGGGATCAAAGTAGCGGGCAGCATCGCCGTATACCTCCCGATGCACGGGAATATCCGATGCGGCCACCACCCCGCCGCAACGCATGGCTTCTACCCCCGAAAAATCAAAGCCTTCTCCCACACTGGGGCAGACCGTCACCACCGCCTGCCGGAACAGCAGACGCAAGGCATCGGCGGG